>JAOPXM010000012.1 GCA_025965125.1 Nocardioides sp. | reverse complement strand
AGCCCTTGGAGGCGCTGGTGGCCTCGACGGCCTCCATCTGGTCCTCGAAGATCGACTTGGAGTCGAGCAGGAGGCGACCGATGAGGGTCGACTTGCCGTCGTCGACGCTGCCGGCGGTGGCGAATCGGAGCAGGTCCATCAGAAGTAGCCTTCCTTCTTCCGGTCCTCCATGGCTGCTTCGGAGAACCGGTCGTCGCCACGGGTCGCGCCGCGCTCTGTCACGCGGGCGACGGCGATCTCGTCGATGATCTTCTCGATGGTGTCGGCCCCGGACTCGACACAACCGGTGAGCGTCAGGTCGCCCACCGTGCGGAACCGGACCGTGCGCTCCTCGGCCGTTTCGTTGCCCTTCGTCGGGTTGTACTCGCTCTCGCTGAGCAGCATCCCGTCGCGCAGGAACACGCGGCGCCGGTGGGAGAAGTAGATGTTGGGGATCTCGATCTTCTCCTGGCCGATGTAGTGCCAGATGTCGAGCTCGGTCCAGTTGGACAGCGGGAAGATCCGCATGTGCTCGCCCTCGTGGATGCGGCCGTTGTAGAGGCTCCACAGCTCGGGGCGCTGCATCTTGGGGTCCCACTGGCCGAACTCGTCGCGGTGGGAGTAGACGCGCTCCTTGGCGCGAGCCTTCTCCTCGTCGCGGCGACCGCCACCGAAGGCGGCGGTGAAGCCCTCCTCCTCGAGCGAGTGGAGCAGGGTCCCGATCTGGAGGCGGTTGCGGCTCGTCTTGCCGTCGTCCACGACGACGCCGTTCTTGATGGCCTCCTCGACGCTGGCGACGACCAGGCGTACGCCGAGCCGGTTCACCCAGGAGTCCCGGCAGGCCAGGACCTCGGGGAAGTCGTAGCCGGTGTCGACCTGGAGGACGGGGAACGGGATCTTCGCCGGGTAGAACGCCTTCTCCGCGAGGCGGAGCATGACGATGGAGTCCTTGCCGCCGGAGAACATCAGCACCGGCTTCTCGAACTCGGAGGCGACTTCGCGGAAGATGTGGATCGACTCCGCCTCGAGCTGGTCGAGCTGACTCAGCTGGTAGTCGACGTGCGTTTCGGTCATGGGGGAACAGGGACCTCTCGTGGGGACAGCAGCCCACATCGTAGCCATCCCCGGGGGCGGGGCCGAAAACGTGCCGAATGTCGAGTTGTGCACGTCACTTTATCGGGTCTTCGGTGGCCGGGTCGCACCCGCGGGACCCCGCCCCGGCCTGACGCCTAGACTCCAGCGCGTGAAGATCTCTGTCTTCGGGTGCGGTTACCTCGGGGCCGTCCACGCGGCGTGCATGACCAGGCTGGGCCACGACGTGCTCGGCGTCGATGTCATCGAGGACCAGGTGGCCGCGCTGTCCCGGGGGGAGGCTCCTTTCTTCGAGCCGGGCCTCCCGGAGCTGTTGGTCGAGGGACTGGACACCGGCCGACTCGCCTTCACCAGCGACGCCGGCCTGGCAGCGGACGCCACCGTGCACTTCATCTGCGTGGGCACCCCCCAGAAGCCCGGCGAGAACGCTGCCGACCTGCGCTACGTGCGGTCCGCCATCAACACCCTCCTGCCGATGCTGAAGCCGGGCGACGTGGTCGTGGGCAAGTCCACGGTCCCGGTCGGCACCGCGGAGAGCCTGCGCGAGCTCATCCACGGGGCCCAGCCCGAGGCGGAGCTGATCTGGAATCCCGAGTTCCTGCGCGAGGGGTTCGCGGTCCACGACACCCTGCACCCGGACCGGCTCGTCTACGGGCTGGCTCCCACCGACGCCGGTAGGCGTGCGGCAGCCCGCCTCGATGAGGTCTACGCCACTGCGCTGGGCCAGGGCACCCCCAAGGTGGAGGCCGACCTCGCGACCGCACAGCTGGTGAAGGTCGCGGCCAACTCGTTCCTGGCCACCAAGATCTCCTTCATCAATGCGATGGCGGAGCTCTGCGAGGCCACGGGCGCCGACGTGACGCTGCTCGCCGACGCCATCGGGCACGACGCCCGGATCGGGCGCAAGTTCCTCAACGCCGGAGTCGGCTTCGGCGGTGGCTGCCTTCCCAAGGACATCCGGGCCTTCATGGCGCGTGCCGGTGAGCTGGGCGTCGACCAGGCCCTGTCCTTCCTGAGCGAGGTCGACGCGATCAACATGCGGCGCCGCGTGCGGATGGTGGACCTGGCCAGGGAAGTCTGCGGAGGCTCGATCGTCGGGCGCCAGATTGCCGTCCTGGGAGCCGCCTTCAAGCCGGACAGCGACGACGTACGGGACTCTCCGGCACTCAGCGTCGCCGCCCAGATGCAGCTGCAGGGGGCCCGGGTCACGGTCACCGACCCACAGGCCATCGACAACGCGCGCAAGAAGTGGCCCGAGCTGTCGTTCGCGCCGACCGCGGCCGAGGCCGTCCAGGGCGCCGAGGCGGTGCTGCTCCTGACCGAGTGGCCGGAGTACGTCGTGCTCGACCCGGTGGAGCTCCGCCAGAACGTCACCGCGCCTCGCATCATCGACGGCCGCAACTGCCTGGACCCGGTGGCGTGGCGCGCCGCCGGTTGGACCTACCGGGCGCTCGGCCGCCCCTGACGTCGGGTCGACTAGGGACCGGCGTTCTTTCCGTCGTTCCCGACTGGTGGGCCGGCCGGTGTGGGCGGGACGCGGCGCACGTACTCCGGATCCTCGAGCTCGGCGACGGTCGGTGCGCCGAACATCGGGAGCCCCTGTTCCTTGCGGAGCAGGCCCCAGACGAGCGGCACCAGGACGATCATCGCCACCCCGATGAGCGCGATGAGGACGGGGTGGGTCGCGTCCTTGCCGAGCGGGGCCCAGCCTGCCTTGTCCAGCAGCGCCACCCCCGACATCGTCAGCACGACGACGATCCCGCGCCGGATGAAGGACTGGGGCACCCGGGGGGCGATCTTGGAGCCGATGATCGTGCCCGGCACCGAGCCCAGGATCAGCGGGATCGTGAGGTGCCAGTCAAGACCGTTGAGGTAGATGTTGGAGATCGCCGCGGCCATCACCAGGGGCACGGCCTGCACGAGGTCGGTGCCGACCAGCTTCACCGCGGAGAGGCCGGGGTAGAGCATCAGCAGGGCGACCATGATCACCGATCCGGATCCGACGCTGGTGATGCCGACCAGCAGGCCGCCCAGCGCTCCCACGAGGACCGTCGGGATCGGGCGGATCCGAGGGTTCGGATCGCCGCTCGGTCCGCCGGCGCGGACGCGACGCAGGTTCACGTAGAGGCGCAGGGCATAGGTGGCCGCCGCCATGAGCAGGGCGAAGCCGATGCAGAGCTTGAGCACCTGGTCGACGTCGGCCGGGTCGACCAGACCGGCCAACAGGTGCGGACCCAGCAACGCCATGGGCACCGAGCCGACGATCAACCACTTCGCGAGGGGGATGTTCGGCGAACCCTCGCGGGAGTGCACGATCGCACCACCCGTCTTGTAGACGGCAGCCGCCGTGAGGTCCGCGGTCACCACGGTCGCCGCATCGCCGACGCCGAGGAAGATCAGGGCTGGGGTCATCAGAGCGCCACCGCCCATGCCGGTCAGACCCACCACGATCCCGACGAAGAAGCCCGCCGCCAGGATCGAGAAGAACGTGGCGGTGATCAGGTCGTTCATGCGGTGATCTTCCTCGATCCGGACAGGGCGGGCACGACGACGCGCAGCAGCTCCTCGATCTGGGCTGCTGCCTTCTCGGCTGCCGACTGGCCCCTGCCGTAGGGATCGCGTACGTCGAGGCGAGCCTCCGCAGGCCCACGCTGCCCGCCGACCTTGACCAGGAGCTCGCGCCCGGACAGGGACTCGTCGATCACCGAAACTGCTTCCGCGAACTGGCCCAGCGTGAAGACCTTGCGGAACGCGCCCGGGTGGTCATCGAGGATGAACGAGCGATGCGAGACCTCGGCGGTGAGGACGAGGTCCGCGCGCTCGATGAGGTCCTTCGACAACGGCCGGCTCAGGAAGCCGGAGGCGTCGCCGCCCCGCTTGGCCAGCGTCGCCGCCATGGGCGGGTTCATGGGGCGTTCGCGGAACCCGTGGGTGCCGGCGCTGGAGAACTCCACCTCGGCGTCCGGCCCGACCAGCGTCCGGGCGAAGTACTCCATGAACGGTGAGCGGCAGATGTTCGCGGTGCACACGAACAGCACGTGCAGGGGGCCGCCCTGTGCTGTCTCACCGGGTTTCGACACGGTTGCCAGGGCAACCTCCTCAACCAGCGGTTGTCCCTCGTCAGTCAGGGGTCGTCCCTCCTCAACTCGCGAGGGGGATGTCGTCAGGTCGAGATAGCCCTCGTTGCGCAGCGCCACGAGGACGTCGTCGAGGGCCGCGTCGATCGTGCGACCGGTGGTGTCGACGCGGACGTCGGCGTCGGCTGGTTCCTCGTAGGGCGAGGAGATCCCGGTGAACTCGGGGATCTCGCCGCGCCGCGCCTTCGCGTAGAGGCCCTTGCGGTCGCGGCGCTCACACTCCTCGAGGGGGGTGGCCACGTGCACGAGGAAGAACGCGCCGCCGGCTTCGTCAACCATCCGACGTACCTGCTGTCGGGTCTCGTCGAACGGCGCGATCGGGCTGCACACCGCAACGCCACCGTGCCGGGAGATCTCGGCCGCGACCCATCCGATCCGGCGGATGTTGGTCTCACGGTCCTCGCGGGAGAAGGTCAGGCCGGCGGAGAGGTTGCGGCGCACGACGTCCCCGTCGAGGCTGGTCACGGTCCGCACGCCCTGCTCCAGGAGCCGGTCCATCAGTGCTCGCGCCAGGGTCGACTTGCCACTCCCGGAAAGTCCGGTGAAGAAGAGGACCAGGCCTTGCTCGTCGGGCGCGGGCCGCTCGAAATCCACGATCGCGGCGATCTCAGGGGTGTACTCGACGTCGTCGGTCGAGCTCGTCGAGACCAGCCCGAGGACGGGGTCCTGCCCGGCGTACGTGCCGACGACCTGGACTCCCAGCGCGTGGTCCACGTCGGCATCCCCCCGGGCCGCCAGGGGTACGGCGACGACCGCAGCGTCCGGCAGCTGCGCCGCGGCCGCGAGGCACGCCCGGATCAGCCCCACCGTGGACAGTGCAGGCGTCCCGGAGCCGACCAGCGCGAGCAGGACGACCGGGCCCGCCGCTGCCAGGTCGGCAAGCTGACTCGTGGTGATCGCGTCGGTGACCGGCACGAAGGTTCGGCCGGCGTACAGCTTTCGGCCCTCGGCCGGGCTCAGGTAGAGGCGGCGGAAGGGCCCGTACTGCGCATGGGTCAGCGGTGTGACCGCGCCGTCCGGGACACCCACGCGCGCCAGGGGAAGGCCTTCGGGATCGACCAGCTCCACGGCACCGGCGGCGGCGGCCTGCTCCTCGAGGGCGGCCGGCAGCGACAGCGTGACGTGGCTGCCGGGCTCGTTGAAGCCCTCGAGTGGGGCCAGCGCCCCGATGGTGAGAAGTTCCAGGTCGTCGAGCTCACGCGGGGTGGGGCAGTGCTGCGGCACGGGCGGGGTCGACACGGTGTCATCCTGCCACCCGTGGGGGCGGCGACCCTCGGTAGCCTTCGGGCCATGCCCTCCCCCCTCGTCGTTGCCGAGCTCGTGCGATCCGGCTTCGTCGAAGGGCACCACTACGGCTCGGTCGTCGCGCTCGACGCCGCCGGCGACGTCACCTGGTCGGTCGGCTCCGTGGATGCGGCGATCTTCCCCCGCTCGTGCAACAAGCCCATCCAGGCTTGGGCCATGGTGCGGCTGGGCCTGGACCTGCCCGACGACCTGCTGGCGCTGGTTTGCGCCTCGCACTCCGGGGAGCCCTTCCACCTGCTTGGCGTGCGCAGCATCCTGGAGTCGGTGGGCCTGGAGGTGTCGGCGCTCCAGACCCCGCCGGACTACCCGCTGGACGACGCGGCCCGTGAGGCGGTGATCCGGGCGGGCGGGTCGAAGGACTCCTTGTCGATGAACTGCTCCGGCAAGCACGCCGGGATGCTGGCGACCTGCGTCGTCAACGGCTGGGACACCTCCACCTATCGCGACCCAGGACACCCGCTGCAGCAGGCGATCCACGAGACGTTCGCCCAGGCCACGGGAGAGCCGGTGGCCGCCGTCGGCGTGGACGGCTGCGGAGCTCCGTTGCTGTCTGCGTCACTGATCGGGCTCGCGCGCGCGTTCCGGGCCCTGGCACTGGGGATCGACGGACTCGGGCAGCCGGACCCAGCCGCCAGGCGGGTCGCCGATGCCATCCGTCGGCACCCCGCCAACGTGTCGGGAACGCAGCGCGACGAGGCGATCCTCCTCGGCGCAATCCCGGGTGCCGTGGGCAAGGCCGGAGCCGAGTCGAGCTACGCGGTTGCGCTTTCCGACGGCCGGGCCTTCGCGCTGAAGACCGACGACGGGGCGCCCCGGGTGCGTCCCGTGTTGATGGCGGAGGCGCTGCGGCGCAGTGGCGTGCTCGACGAACCGGGCGTCGACGGCGACGCGGTGCGGCGCACCGGCCGCGTGGAGCTCCTCGGTGGAGGCTTGCCGGTCGGCGAGATCCGAGCCACGTTCTGATGCTCGCGGGCCTGGTCCTGTTCCTGCTGGTGGCGAGTGCGGCCGCTGCGCCGTCGTGGGGACGGCCCGGGGCTGGCTTCCTGGCGGCCGTGTCTGTCGTCTGGCTCCTGGTCAGCCAGTCCATGGAGGGCACCGTGCTGCTGGTCCTGAGTCCGACCCATGGCCTCACCTCGGCCGACCTCGGCGGCGTGGCCGGCCTGCTGGTCGCGGCCTGGGTCTGGCTACGGTCGCGGCAAGCCAGCAAGCACGACTCTTAGTCCTGAACCCTTGCATCTATTGGGTTTTTCGGCTCGTTGTGAGACGTCGCACAGCGGCACAGTTTGCATTTGCTAGCTGCTGTTAGCAGACTGGGGGTATGGCGAAGGGCAAGGTCGGCAAGACCGTCGAGTCCCTCGGTGACTACCTGAAGGACCAGCGGGTCGCAGCGCGGCTCTCGCTCCGTCAGCTCGCCGAGCAGGCCGGCGTCTCCAACCCCTACCTGAGCCAGATCGAACGAGGACTGCGCCGACCCTCGGCCGAGGTGCTGCAACAGATCGCCAAGGCACTGCGCATCTCCGCGGAACAGCTCTACGTCCGCGCCGGGATCCTCAGCCCGCAGGACGGTGTCGGTGGCTCCGTGGAGCTCGCCGTTCTCAGCGACACCGGACTGACCGAGCGGCAGAAGCAGTCTTTGCTGGACGTCTACTCGTCGTTCCTGGCACTGAACGTCGGACGAGCCGAGGACGACGAGAACTGACCCCCGAGATCCGGCGAGGAGCCGGGTCACAACCGAAGGAGCAAGGACAATGGCCAAGGCCAAGTTCGACATCAAGGACATCAAGATCGACGCCACGCCCCTGTACGCCGGCGTTGGAGTGGTCGATGCCGCCGTCGAGGTCGTGCGTGAGTACGTCGCGGACGTCCAGACCAAGTTCATCGGCGTCCAGAAGGACGTCCAGACCCGGGTGGCCGACGTGCAGAAGACCGTCACCACGCTCGACTTCGAGCCCAAGGCGCTGCGTGGACAGGCCGTCACCGTCGTGAACGCCCGCGTCGACGCCCTGTCGAAGGACGCGAAGGCCCGCCGGGCCGCGATCGAGGCCCGCGTTGCGGACCTGCAGTCCGAGGCCAAGGCGCTCCCCGCCAAGGTCCAGGCCGCCGTCAGCGAGAACGTCGCGACCGTGACCGACACCTACACCGACCTCGCCAAGCGCGGCGAGGCGCTGGTCACCCGCATCCGCAAGCAGGAGTCGACCAAGGCCACCGTGTCCTCGGCCAAGACCACCTCCGCCAAGGCCAAGACGACCAAGACCCAGGCCGCCAAGCGCGCCTCCACGCCGAAGCGCAGCGCCAAGGCGACCGGCACCGCGGCCAAGAAGACCGCGTCCAACGCCGCCAAGGCGACGACCGACGGTGCGTCGAAGGTCGGCAGCTGAAGGAACCAGCCCGATGACCAGCTGACGCTGTTCTGACGAAGACGAAGCCCCCGGAAGTATGAGCTCCGGGGGCTTCGTGCCGTCCAGTGGCGCTCGCCGCGGTCCGGGGTCGCCTAGGCTGGTCTGGTGATGAATGTGTTCGACATCGAGGGTTGGCTCTCCCTGATCGTCGTGTTCGTGCTGCTGGCGATCAAGATCTTCGCGTTCGTCAATTGCCTGCTCTTCCCCGCCGAGGCCTATGACGCGGCCGGCAAGCTCACGAAGGCGGCCTGGGCCATCATCCTCGGGCTCGGCGTGGTGATCTCGGTGCTCGCCGTGCAGATGCCGTTCTTCATCAGTCTGGCCTTCACGATCGCGGCCCTCGTCTACCTGGTGGACGTCCGTCCGGCGCTGTCGGGCCTGCGCCGTCGGTGACCGCTCCAGACGTTTGTGCATCCGTCGTACCGGTGCGGGCGTGCGCCGATAGGCTTTTCGGGTTCGGGAGCTGTGCTCCCCTCAACCACCAATCAGGGGCTGCACGATGATCGGCGAATCGGAGACCAGGCCATGGGGCGCCTGGCACATCCTCGATGAGGGTGAAGGCTTCAAGGTCAAGCGCATCAACGTCAACCCGCACGCGCGGTTGTCCTACCAGACCCACGAGCACCGCGCTGAGCACTGGACAGTCGTGACCGGCAAGGCGACCTGCGTCATCGACGGCCGGACCCTGGTCGCCGGACCGGGCGAGTCGGTCGACATCGCGATCGGTCAGGCACACCGGATCATCAACGAGCAGGATGAACCCCTGGTGCTGGTCGAGGTCCAGCTGGGCCATTACACCGGCGAGGACGACATCGTGCGCCTCGAGGACGACTACGGCCGGTCCGAGGACTCGCCGTAGAGACAGGTCCGCTCGAGCACCATTGAGCAGCGTCAGTAGGCACCGCGCGAGCTGAACACCGCAGCCAGCGTCTTGGTGAGGATGGACAGGTCCTGCAGCATCGACCAGTTGTCGACGTAGTAGAGGTCGAGCCGGATGGCCTCGCTCCAGGACAGGTCCGAGCGGCCGGACACCTGCCAGAGGCCGGTCAGGCCCGGAAGGACCCTCAGCCGGCGACCGGTGTCGCCCTCGTACTGCGCCACCTCGCGAGGCAGGGGCGGTCGCGGGCCGACGAGGCTCATCTCGCCGCGGAACACGTTGACCAGCTGGGGGAGCTCGTCGAGGGACAGCCGACGCAGCCACTTGCCGGGCCGGGTCACCCGCGGGTCGTCCTTCATCTTGAACAGGCCCCCATCGTGGCCCTGCTTGGCGTGCAGCTCCGACAGTCGGTCCTCTGCGTCCGTGACCATCGTGCGGAACTTCAGGCACGAGAACTCGGCACCGTTCTTGCCGACTCGGGTCTGGCGGAACAGGACCGGACCCCGGTCGAACAACCAGATCTGCAGCGCGGCGAGCGCGAAGAGCGGGCTGAACACCACGAGCAGGCCCGCGGAGCCGATGACATCGAACGTGCGCTTGCCCCAGCGGGACGCATGGATCGAACGGGGCGGGTCGATGTGGATGAGCGGGAGCCCGCCGACCGGGCGGATGCGGACGCGCTCGCTGGAGACGTCGGCGACGCTGGGCGCTACCACGACCTGGACGTCGTCGTGCTCGAGATCCCAGGCGATGCGGCGCATCTCGCCCATCGACCCGAGCGCCCCACCGGCGAAGAAGACGACGTCGGCGCCGGCGGCGCGCACGACAGCGGTCGCGTCGTCGGCGTTGCCGAGCACCGGGATGCCGGACTGGGTCTCGGCGTCGAGATGATGGGGTGGGGTGAGCGCGCCGATCACGTGGTAGCCGAGCCAGCTCTCGCGGCGCAGGACGGCGGCGATCTCGTCGACGTACGACGGGGACCCGGCGATGACCACCGTGTGCCGCAGGTTCCCGTGGCGCCGAGCCTCGTGGACGGCGCGTCGCAGCAGCGCGCGGCCGAGGATCAGGCCGGGTATCCCGATCGCGAAGAGCAGGAAGAAGAAGCCACGGGACAGCGAGAACTTGGCGAGGTAGCACGCCACCCCGATCAGCCCGGCAGCGAGCAGGCTGGCGTTGAGGACCCGTTTGAACTCGTCCGTGCCGGCGCCGAACACGCCGACGCTGTAGCCCCCGAGGGCAGCGATGGTGAGGATCCAGCCCACCACGATCAGCGGCGCCACCGAGCCGACGTTCTCCGACACCGATACCCCGGGGCCGAAGAAGGGCAGCCGCTCCCGGCCGAGCGAGGCCAGCACCGCCGTGCCCAGGACCGCTCCGGAGTCAAGTGCCAACGCTGTCCCAGGCAGGTAGCGCAGGGCGCGACTGGGTGTCGCGACCAGCAGGCGGGTCCGTCGTTCGGAGAGAATGCTCATGGCTTGGCCCCTGGCGTCACTCGGAAGTCGGATGTCCATGCCGGCAGCGTCGTCGGTGCCGATTTCGTCCCGGTGAGCCCGCTGCGCGAGCGGACTCTGGGTGAACTCACGACAAAACCTAGGTGGCCGTCGTACCTGATGAGCGACGGGCGAGTGACGTCGTTGTTACCTGCGAGTTGGAGATCCTGACCGCCGGCGGTCCGGTGGCGCGGCGGCTGGGAACGCTACGGCGCGTAGGGGCTCACGCTGCTCGTCGAAGCACTCTGTCCCGCGCGGGAGAGATCCGCATCCACCATCCGACCCACCAGGTCCCGGAAGGAGATGGTGGGGCTCCAACCCAGGCTGCTGCGCGCGCGGCTCGCGTCACCGGTGAGGTCGCTCGAGTCCGCCGGGCGCACCAGGTCCGGGTCGCTGCTGACGAGGTCGTGCCAGTCGTCGATGCCGACGTGCTCGAAGGCGATCCGTACGAAGTCCCGCACCGAGCGGCCCTCACCGGTCGCGATGACGTAGTCCTGAGCGGGCTCGGCGCGCGCGGCCCGGACGAGCGCGTCCACGTAGTCGGGCGCCCAACCCCAGTCCCGCCGGGCGTCCAGGTTGCCCAGAGTCAGCCGATCGGCCCGGCCGGCTGCAATGGCGGCAACAGTGGAGGTGATCTTGCGCGAGACGAACCGCTCCGGACGGCGGGGAGACTCGTGGTTGTAGAGGATCGCGCTCACCGCAGGCAGCTCGTGGGTGCGGTAGACGTCGACCATGAGGTGGGCGTACGCCTTGGCCGCGCCGTACGGGTTGATCGGCCGTACGGGCGTCGACTCGTCCTGGGGGGAGACGCCCGGGGCTCCGAAGATCTCCGCGCTGGAGGCCTGGACGAACCGGACCGGTCGACCCCGGCGGCGTTGCGCCTGGAGGGCGGACTCCATCAGCGCGACCGCCGCCAGGCCGTTCACCTGGGCATTGAGGTCGGGGTCGTCCCACGACTGGGCGACCGAGCTCACCGCGGCGAGGTTGTAGACCTCGTCGGGACCGAGGTCGATCAGGAGCCGGCGGACCTGGGCGACGTCGGTGATGTCACCGACGTGCAGCTCGACGCCGGGCAGCGTGGGTGCCGGGTCGTCGGCCTGGGCGAGCGCGTGCACCTCGACGCCGTCGGCAAGGAGACGCTCAGCGAGGTAGCCGCCGTCCTGCCCGGTGACGCCGGTGACGAAGGCGCGGGTCATCGGCCGAGAAGGCGCTGCTGCTCGGCCAGGTCGGAGTCGACCATCATGTGCACCAGCTCGACGAAGCCCACACGCGGTTTCCACCCGAGGACCTCCCGCGCCTTGGCGGCGTCCCCGACCAGGTGGTCGACCTCGGCCGGTCGCATGAAGGCGTCGTCCTGGCGCACGAAGCGGTCCCAGTCGTCGATGCCGACGCGCCGGAAGGCCACGTCGACCAGCTCGCGGATGGAGTGCGTCTCGCCGGTGGCGATGACGTAGTCGTCGCCGTGGTCCTGCTGGAGCATCAACCACATCGCCTCGACGTAGTCCCCGGCGAAGCCCCAGTCGCGGTGGGCGTCGAGGTTGCCGAGCACCAGCTCGTCCTGGAGGCCGAGCTTGATCCTGGCCACGGCCTGGCTGACCTTCCGGGTGACGAACTCGGGGCCGCGCCGGGGTGACTCGTGGTTGAAGAGAATGCCCGACGAGGCGTGCATGCCGTAGGACTCGCGGTAGTTGATGGTCATGTAGTGGCCGAACACCTTGCTCACGCCGTACGGCGACCGCGGCCAGAGCAGGGTCCGCTCGTGCTGCGGGGACTCCTGCACCTTGCCGAACATCTCCGAGCTCGAGGCCTGGTAGAAGCGGATGTGGCCCACCTCGTCGCCGGTGTGCAGCCGCACCGCCTCGAGCATGGTCAGCACGCCCTTGGCCGTGACGTCGGTCGTGATGTGGGCGTTCTCCCACGAGTACGCGACGAAGGAGACCGCGCCGAGGTTGTAGACCTCGTCGGGGTCCGAGTCCCGCAGCGCCCGGATCAGGCTGGACATATCGGTCAGGTCACCGTTGTGCAGGCGTACGTCGGGGAGCAGCTCGCGCACCAGGTCGCGCTTCGGGTTGTTCTGCCCGCGGATCACCCCGTGGACGTCGTACCCCTTGGACAGCAGGAACTCGGCCAGGTAGAGACCGTCCTGGCCGGTGATCCCGGTGATGAGCGCGGTGGGCATGGGAGGGATTCTGCCCGAGTCGGGTCAGGAGCCTGTTGGCCGCTCCCTGACGCGGTCGCCAGGGTCAGTAGGCGCCGCGGCTGCCGAAGACGGCCTGGAAGGTGCGCAGCAGGATCGTGAGGTCCTGCAGCATCGACCAGTTGTCGACGTAGAAGAGGTCGAGGCGGACGGCCTCGGAGAAGGAGAGGTCGGAGCGGCCGGACACCTGCCACAGGCCGGTCATGCCCGGTCGGACCCGGAGCCGGCGTACGGTGTCGGGCTCGTAGTTCGCGACCTCTCGCGGCAGTGGCGGGCGGGGACCGACGAGGCTCATGTCGCCGCGCAGCACGTTGAGGAGCTGGGGCAGCTCGTCGAGGGAGTACCGGCGCAGGAAGGCGCCCGGCTTCGTGATGCGCGGGTCCGCCTTCAGCTTGAACAGGCCACCCGCGTAGCCGGACTGCTGGTGCAGCTCGGCCAGGAGGTCTTCCGCGTCGGTGACCATGGTGCGGAACTTGTGGCACTCGAACTCGACGCCGTCCCTGCCCACACGGGTCTGGTTGAACAGGACCGGCCCGCGGTCGTGGAGCTTGATCCGCAGCATCGCGAACGCGAAGACCGGTGCGAAGACAACCAGCAGCGCGAGGGACCCGACGATGTCGAACGTGCGCTTCGCCCAGCGAGACGCCTGCACGGTGCGCGGCTTGCCGATGTGGATCAGCGGCAGACCACCCACCGGGCGGACCTTGATCCGCTCACTGGAGATGTCGGTGACGCTCGGGGCGATCACGACCTGGACGTCGTGGGCCTCGAGGTCCCACACGACCCTGCGCATGTCGTTGCCGGAGCCGAGGGCGCCGGCGGCGAAGAAGATGACGTCGGGACCGAACTCGGTCACCGTGGCGAGCAGCTGCTCTGAGTTGCCGAGCACGGGCACACCCGCGGCGGTCTCGGTCTGCTGCTCCAGGGCCGGGGTGAGGGCGCCGACCACCTGGTAGCCCAGCCAGGCCTCGCGGCGCAGGACGCTGGCGATCTCGTCCACGTGCGCGGCGTCGCCCGCGATGATCGTGCGCTGCAGCAGGGCGCCGCGGAGCCGGGCCTGGTAGAGCGCGCGGCGCAGGAGGAAGCGGCCGAGGATGAGCGACGGCACACCGAAGACGAACAGACAGAGGAAGAACCCGCGGGCCAGGGGGAACTTCGCGAGGTAGCACCCGACGCCGATCATGCTCGCGCAGATGAACGCCGCCCCGAGGATCCGTTTGTACTCGTCGGTGCCGGCGCCGAAGACGTCCTTCTGGTACCCGCCCGCCAGCGCGATGGCAATCAGCCACCCCACGATGATCAGCGGCCCGGCCAGGCCCAGGGTGTCGGTGACCGTGGGGCCCGGGTGCTCGAAGACGTCGAGACGGTCGCGGGCCAGCATCGACAAGGTGACGGCGGCCGTCACGACCACGAGGTCGAGGGTGATGGCGGTGCCGGTGAGATAACGCAGGGCGCGGTTGTGCCCCTCGACGACGAATCGTCGCCTGCTCTCGGCCAGGAGAGTCATGCGTGCACCACGTCCTCACGTCGGACCGACCGGTTTTGCATTGGGGAAGGTCAGCTCGCAGTGGTCTGGTTGGCCAGATTTAAGCAGCCCTCTGCATTGAGAACGAGACCGGACCGCTGGGGTTACGACGGCCCAAATGGTCCAGACCGCAGTGCATTCAACCGATCGGTTGACAATCTTGGGTGAGCGGTGCAGGTTTGTTCAACCATCTGGTTGAGGAGTGTCCGTGACGGATCAGCTGTCCAAGGTGTTCCAGGCCCTGGCCGACCCGACGAGGCGAGATCTCGTGGCTCGGCTGTCCGCTCGCGACGCGACCGTCGGTGACCTGGCCGCGCCGTACGACGTGAGCCTGCAGGCCGTCTCCAAGCACCTGAAGGTGCTGGAGGAGGCCGGACTGGTCAGTCGCACCCGCGAGGCCCAGCGCCGGCCGGTCCACCTCGAGGCGGAGGTGCTCGACCTGATGACCAAGTGGATCGAGAGATATCGCCAGGAGGCTGAGGAGCGGTTTTCGCGACTCGACGGCCTGCTGGCCGAGCTGGAGGCCGCGGACGCGCCCTCCCGAGACCAGCACCGAGGAGAAAGCGCATGAACACCATGACCAACAGCACCCACGAGACCGAGATCGTTGCCGACCCGTCGCTGCCGACCATCAAGATCACCCGCGAGTTCGACGCGCCCGCCGAGCGGGTCTACCGGGCCTACACCGATCCCGAGCTCTTCGTGCAGTGGATCGGACCGCGCAGCGTCGACACCCGGATCGACCACTGGGACGCGCGCACCGGCGGTGGGTACCGCTACGCATCGGTCCGCGACGACTTCGAGGCGTGCTTCTACGGCTCGTTCCACGAGGTGCGACCCAACGAGCGTCTGGTGCAGACATTCACCTTCGAAGGCGCGCCGGACGGCGTGAGCCTCGAGACGATGACGTTCGTGGACCTCCCCGACGGTCGCTGCCGACTGGTCGGCCTCGCGGTCGTGGACTCGATGGAGCTCCGCGACCTGATCATGTCCAGTGGGATGGACGTGGGCGTGCTCGAGGGCTACGCGAAGCTGGACGAGCTGCTGGCGCGTGGCTGAGCTCCGAGACCGCTCACGCCGGCCGGGTCAGGGTGTCGTCAGGCCCCGGTGAGGAACTCGTAGAGGTCCCACGCGCCGCGCTCTTCGGGGCGTAGGCCATGGCCCTCGCACCAGTCTTCGTACGGCGTGGTGAGCCAGTCGCCGGCGGCAGCCGGCTCGGGCGCCCTCTCGGGCGCTGTGAAGATGCCTGGGAACATGTGGTGGGGCCCTCCAACCCGGTGACGTCCCTCACGTCACTACCCGGAAATCTCCGGGCTAAACCAGCTTCAGCCTACGCATGACCGAACGCGGACCATGGACGAAGTCCCGAAGACTGTCCGATCGGTGTCCCGAAGACTGTCCGATCGGTCAACCCGGCCTGGACCGAGCCCTAGCATTGCCGCCATGCGGAAGCCCACGGCATCGGTGCTGGCGACCGTGTTGGGGCTCATCGGGATCCTGGTCCTGGATGGCTGTGGCTCCGGGGCCGATGGTCCTGGCGGGCTTCCAGCCGGTGGCGTGATCGCGGTCATCGGCGACTCGTACATGTCCGGTTACGGCATGCCGACCCCCGACAAGGGCATGGCGAGCCTGATGGCTGACCACCTGGGCATGAAGCTCGACAACTTCGCAGTCGGGACCACCGGCTACGTCAGCAAGGGCCCCTCCGCGGACGACCACAGCTATCCGGTGCAGGCCAAGGCTGCGATCGCTGCCCACGCCGACCTCTACATCGTCGAGGGCGGGCTGAACGACTGGGCCCTCGTCTACAAGGACAAGACCCTCGACCTGGACGCCCTTCGCCAGGCGGTCCACAGTCTCTACCAGCGGCTGATCGCGGCAGAGGGCGCCGACAACGTGATCGTCGTGGGTCCGGTGTGGCCCTACGACATCGACGCCCCAGGGATCAGCGAGGTCAACGACCTGCTGAAGAGCGAGGCGGCTGCCGCGGGCCTCGGCTTCGTCGACCCGTTCGGGGAGGAGTGGATCACGCCCGAGAACAACGACCAGTACATCGGCCCGGACCTGGCGCACCCCAACGAGCTCGGCCAGGTCTACCTCGGCCGCAAGCTGGCCGACGCGATCGACGCTCTCCGCTGACCGGTGCCTGACGGTTGGGCCGGGCCAACCAGCCGTCGATAGTCTGCAGGGCATGAAGGTTCTCGTTACCGGCGGCGCCGGCTACATAGGCTCGACCACCGCGAAGGCTCTCGAGCAGGCCGGTCACATCCCGGTCATCCTCGACTCCCTGCTCAGTGGTCCGCACGCATTCGTCCGGGACCGGATCTTCTACGAGGGCGACATCGCCGACCGCGCACTGCTCCGCAGGATCGCGGAGGAGCACCCCGATCTCGAGGCCACCATCCACATGGCCGCCCGGATCGTCGTACCCGAGTCGGTCCAGCTGCCCTACGAGTACTACCGCGACAACGTCGCCAAGTCCCTCGAGCTGTTCGACGAGCTGACCGGGCTCGGACTGAACAGGGTTCTCTTCTCCAGCTCGGCCAGCCTCTATGCGACCAAGGACGACTTCGAGGTGACCGAGGAGGACCCGGTCGAGCCGCAGTCGCCGTACGCCCGCACCAAGCGGATGATGGAGCTGATCCTCGAGGACATGGCCGCCGCCACGGACCTGCGCGCGATCGTCCTTCGCTACTTCAACCCCATCGGCTCCGATCCCGACCTCGAGTCCGGGATCTACGCCAAGGAGCCGTCCCACGTCCTCGGCCAGCTGGTGCTCGCCGCCCGCGGCCTCAAGCCGTCGTTCACCATCACCGGCACCGAGCACCCGACCCGCGACGGCACGGGCGTCCGC
>JAOPXM010000223.1 GCA_025965125.1 Nocardioides sp. | reverse complement strand
CGCGGCAGCGCGGCGGAGAGGTTCTGCGAGCCGTCGGCGGTGACCAGGATGTCGTCCTCGATCCGGAAGCCGATGACTCTGAGCTCCTCGGGCACGAGAAGGTCGACCTCCTGGAAGTAGAGGCCGGGCTCGACGGTGAGAACCATGCCCGCGGCCAGCTGGCCCTTGGTGTAGGAGCCGCGCGAGGCCGCCCCGCAGTCATGGACGTCCATGCCGAGCATGTGGCTGGTGCCGTGCAGCGTCCAGCGCGCGTAGACCTTGCTGTCCGGGTCGAGGGCCTCCTCGGCCGGCACGGGCAGCAGTCCGAGCCCCTCCAGCCCGTGGGCGAGCACCGACATCGCGGCCTCGTGCACGGCGGTGAAGGGTACGTCGGGGCGCACCGCGTCCATCCCGGCCTGCTGCGCCTGGAGGACCAGGTCGTACAGGTCACGCTGGATGCTCGTGAACGTGCCGTCCACGGGCAGGGTCCGGGTCACGTCGGCGGTGTAGAGGTTGTGTCCCTCGACGCCCATGTCGAGAAGCACCAGCTCGCCCGGCGTGATCGGGCCGGAGTTCTCGATCCAGTGCAGCGTCGTCGCGTGCTTGCCGCCGCCGACGATCGAGTCGTAGCCGATGTCGTTGCCCATCGCCCGGGCCCGACGGAAGAACGTGCCCTCGATCCAGCGCTCGCCGTACTTCAGCACGTCGGCCCACTCGTGCACGGAGTCCTGGAAGCCGAGAGTCGTGATGTCGCAGGCCTCCTGCAGCTCGGCGACCTCCCAGTCGTCCTTGATCAGGCGCATCTCGGAGACCACGCGGGCCAGGTCGGCGTCGAGGCTGGCGTCGGCCGAGACCATCCGGTCGACCGCGGCCGAGACACCGCGGTGGACCCGGGTCTTGTGGGAGCCGGAGATCGCGTCCTGCAGGTCGTCGATGTGCCGAACGGTGAGGCCGAGGGAGGACTCGATCTCGTGGATCGACGGGCGGCGCCCGGCCCACAGCTCGCCGTACTGCCGATCGCGGAAGAACTCATCGGTGTCGCGCGCGGACCTCGGCCGGACGTAGAGCACGGACTCCCCGTCCTCGAGCACCAGCACGGCGTCGCTGGTCTGGTTGCCGGAGAAGTAGGTGTGCGCGGTGTCGGAGCGGAAGCGGTAGTCGGTGTCGTTGGAGCGCACCTTGTAGGTGCCGGACGGCAGCACCAGCCGCTCGCCCGGGAACATCGCGGACAGTGTGGCGCGCCGACGTGCTGCATGGTCGGCGACCGGATGGCGCGGCAGGTCGAGCTCGCGGTCACCCCAACCGGTGCGCATGAAGGCGGAGTAGGCCTCGGGCACGGCGGGATCGTGCGACTCGGTCTTGGGTTCCGCGGTCTCCGGCGTTGTCTGCTCACTCACGCCGTCATGGTACGCCGCAGCGCAGCCCGAGAGCCCGCGGCAGATAGGCTGCCGCCCATGCCAGCAGCCCGTCGCGACAGCCTCGCCTTCACGGTCGTCGTGACCGTGTTGGTGACCCTGTGTGCCCTGCTGATGCTCCTGGTCATCGGCCTTTCCGGGGCCCCCGGATCGCTGCTCCTGGCCACCGGGTTGGCGGCCCTGCCGGTCGGTCCGCTGGTGGGTTGCTACCTGTGGCTGGACCGCTACGAACCGGAGCCCAAGCGCTTGCTGGTGATGGGTCTGCTGTGGGGCAGCTTCGTCGCCACGGCCGCCGCGATCCTCATCCAGGGTCTCGGGGGTCTGGTCGTCGGGTTCACCGACAACCAGAGCCTGGCGATCGTCGCTCCCGTCTCCGAGGAGGCCTGCAAGGGTGCGTTCCTTCTGCTCATGCTGTGGTGGCGGCGCGCGGAGCTCGACGGGGTGCTCGACGGGATCGTGTACGCCGGCATGGTGGGGGTCGGGTTCGCCTTCACCGAGAACATCCTCTACCTCGCGGCGGCCTACAACGGCACGGATGGCACCGGCCCGGGCGGCACCGAGGCACTGACCGCCACGTTCGTGGTCCGCTGCCTCCTGAGCCCGTTCGCGCACCCGCTGTTCACCGCGTTCACCGGCATCGGGGTAGGCATCGCGGTGAACTCCCGCCGGGGCGTCGTGCGCTTCTTTGCCCCCCTGGGTGGTTACCTGCTTGCCGTGGCTGCGCATGCGATCTGGAACACCTCGACGATCTACGGTCTGGGCAGCTTCGCGCTCGTGTACGCCGTGCTGATGGCGCCGGCGCTCGTCGGGCTCGCCTGCCTGGCCGTCTGGGCCCGGCGTTCGGAGCGCAAGATGCTGACCGCCGCGCTGAACGACGCTGCGAAGCGCGGTCTGGTCCCGGCGACCGACATCGGCTGGGTCGTCGACCTGGGTGCGCGCCGCCGCGCCCGCGCACACGCCAAGCTCGTCGGTGGCGACGCCGCCGAGCGGGCCATGCGTGACTACCAGCAAGCCGCAGTGGAGCTCGGGTTCCTCCATCACCGCTACCTCCGGGGCACCCCGCCGCCGGACTTCGCAGCGCGTGGACAGGAGTACGTCGCGAGGATCGGCGCCGTACGCCCGACCATCGCCTTTCCCGGACAGGTGGTTCCAACCCGATGACGCACATTGCTGCGGGCGGGGGTGACACCCAGATGTTGACGTCGCTGGTGCGCCTGCGTGGGGCGCTTCAGGTGGCGGCGCTGCCGCTCGACCTGGTCGGGGTGGACGAGCAGCGCGCCGCGCGCCAGGAGATGGTCGACCAGCTCGAGGACTACGCCATCCCGCGGTTGATGACCATCGACGCGCCCCTGCTCGCCGTGGTCGGGGGTTCCACCGGCGCGGGCAAGTCCACGTTGGTCAACTCGCTGGTGGGTCGTCGCGTGACGACGCCCGGGCTGCTGCGCCCGACCACGCGGTCACCCGTGCTGGTGCACCACCCCGACGACGCGGAGTGGTTCGGTCAGGACCGGCTGCTGCCCGACCTCGAGCGGGTCACCCACTCCACCGACGACCCCGACGCACTCCAGCTGGTCGCCTCCGACACGGTGCCCCAGGGGCTCGCGATCCTCGACGCGCCCGACGTGGACTCGGTCGAGGAGCGCAACCGCCTGCTCGCGGCCCAGCTGTTGTCGGCCGCGGACCTCTGGCTCTTCGTCACCTCGGCCGCCCGCTATGCCGACCAGGTGCCGTGGGAGTTCCTCAAGCAGGCCGCTGAGAGATCGACGTCCGTGGCGATCATCCTGGACCGCACGCCCGACGATGCGGTCCAGACCGTGGCGACACACCTCGCTCGGATGTTGGCCAGCCGGGGCCTCAAGGACTCCCCGCTGTTCACGGTCGTCGAAGGCAAGGTCGACGCCGACGGCCTGCTGCCCCCAGAGGCGGTGGCCGACGTGCGCGGCTGGCTCGAGTCGCTGGCCGCCGACGGCGGAGCCCGCAGCGCCGTCGTCAAGCAGACCCTCGACGGGGCGATCCGCACCTTGACTCGACGTACCCATGCGATCGCCGACGCCGCCTCGGCACAGATCGAGGCCGCGGGCCGCCTGCGGCTGGACGCCGACCTCGCGTACGACGAGGCCGTCGACGAGATCGCACTGGCCTCGGCCGATGGCACGCTGCTGCGCGGCGAGGTGCTGGCGCGGTGGCAGGAGTTCGTCGGGACCGGTGACCTGCTCAAGTCCCTCGAGAACCGGGTGGGCTGGATCCGCGACCGGGTGGTCAGCGCGGTGAAGGGCAAGCCGCAACAGGCTGAACGCGTCACCGTCGCCGTGGAGTCCGGGCTCGAGACGCTGATCCTGGAGCGTGCCGAGTCCGCCGCCGAACGCGCGGCCGCGTCGTGGCAGCTGACCCCGGCCGGTCAGGGATTGCTGCAGGGGGCGGGCCAGGACCTCGGCCGGGCCTCTCGCGATCTGCGGCGCCGCGCCGAGCGCGCCGTCCGCGACTGGCAGCAGGACGTCCTGACGATGGTGCGCACCGAGGGTGCCGAGAAGCGGAGCACCGCCCGGGTGCTGGCCTACGGCGTGAACGGGCTGTCGGTGGCGCTGATGGTGACCGTGTTCTCTGCGACGGCCGGGCTGACCGGCGCAGAGGTCGGCATCGCCGGCGGTTCCGCCCTGCTCGGTCAGAAGCTGCTCGAGGCGGTCTTCGGCGATCAGGCCGTCCGCACGCTCGCGGAGCGCGCCCGTCGGGCACTCGACCTGCGGGTGCGCGAGCTGCTCGACTCGGAGCGGACCCGCTACACCAAGCTGATCGACGCGCTGGAGCTCCAGCCCGCGGCACCTGACCAGCTGCGCCAGGCCTCGCGCCGGGTCGACGACCTGCGCTTCGCGGCCGCCCAGAGGGGTGAGGAGTCATCCCCCTGACCGGCGAAGACCGGTTGGTGCCCTAGGCTGGGCGACGCACTACTTACACGCGCGGTCGAGGGGAAAGATGACGTCCTTGCTCGAGGGGGCCAAGAAATTGGTCACCCGGGGAACCGACATCGGTGCCCGGATCGAGGGCCTCGAAGCCGCCGTCGACGCCGCACGTGGCCGGCTGGACGACGTCGTCCTCGACGAGGTGCACGAGACCGTCGACCGGGCCGCCGGCCGGCTGCGGCTGTCGGCGCAGCACACCGTCGTCGGCATCGCCGGCGCGACCGGCTCCGGCAAGTCCTCCACCTTCAACGCGCTGACCGGTCTCGAGCTGTCCGCGGTCGGCGTACGACGCCCCACCACGTCGTGGGCCACCGCCTGCGTGTGGGGGCGCGAGGGTGCCGACGAGCTGCTCGAGTGGCTGGGCATCCCACCGCGGCACCAGACGACACGCGACTCCATGCTCGACACCCGTCGCGACGACCCCGATGCGCATGCCCTCGATGGCGTCGTCCTCCTCGACCTGCCCGACCACGACTCGACCGAGCTCTCACACCACCTCGAGGTCGACCGGCTCGTGCAGCTCGCCGACCTCGTCATCTGGGTCCTGGACCCGCAGAAGTACGCCGACGCCGCGATCCACGACCGCTACCTCGCGCCGCTGAAGTCCCACGACGAGGTCATGCTCGTGGTGCTGAACCACATCGACTCCGTGCCCGAGGAGCGTCGCCAGTCGATGCTCGACGACGTACGCCGCCTGCTCGACGCCGATGGTCTCGAGCGAGTCCCGGTGATGGCCCTCAGCGCCCGCACCGGCGCCGGCGTTGCGGAGCTCAAGGCCGAGATTGCCAACCGCGTCGAGGCGAAGAAGATGACCCGGACTCGTCTCGAGGCCGACCTCAGGGCCGCCGCCCACCGGCTCGAGGAGCTGTCCGGCCAGGGCCGCACCCGGGTGCTCCCGGAGAACCGGGTCAGCGATCTCAACGACGCGCTGGCCGACGCCGCGGGCGTTCCGACGGTCGTCGAGGCCGTCGAGCGCTCGACCCGGCTCCGCGCGGGTCGCGCCACCGGATGGCCGGTGGTGTCGTGGATCTCGCGCTTCAAGCCCGATCCGCTCAAGCGGCTGCACCTCGATCTGGGCGCCGATGCTCGCCAGCTCACTGGCCGGGCCCGGACGTCGGTCCCGGAAGCGACGCAGGTGCAGCGCGCCCGGGTGGACTCCGAGATCCGGTCCCTTGCCGACGACCTGTCAGATGGGCTCGCGCGCCCGTGGGTCGAGGCGATCCGACGTGCCTCGGTCTCCCGGCTGCCCGACCTGAACGACCGGCTCGACAGTGCGCTGGGTGCGGTGGACCTCGGAGCGCGCCGCATCCCGATCTGGGCAGGCGCGGTGCGGTTCCTGCAGTGGCTGCTCATCGTGGCCGCCGTCGGAGGCGCCGCCTGGACGGTGGCGCTGGCCGTCTCGGGCACCCTCGGTGACGACGCCACCCCGAAGGTCGCGGGGGTGGCTGCTCCGCTGCTGCTCCTCGCGGGTGGCATCGTCCTGGGCCTCCTGCTCGCGTTGGTGTGTCGCGGACTCGTCGGGCTGACTGCCCGGGCGCGGGCCGAGACAGCGGGCAAGCGCCTGCGTGCCGCCGTCGACGAAGTCGCCGACGAGCTGGTGGTCAAGCCGCTCGAGTCGGAGCTGGTCGCCTACACCACCGTCCGGACCGGGCTCGCCAAGGCGCTCAAGTAGCTCCACGCGTCCGCCTTCCGTGCACAGGCGCGTCTCGTGCTGACGTCTCCACAGGCTGCTCCGTGGGGGTCCGGCGTCGTCGGCGACCACGTCGAGTCTCGTCACCGAGCACCGGATCGACCGGATCGAGACAAGGAGACAGCACCGATGAACGAGACCCTCATGACCCTGCAGGGCCGACTGGGCAGCAACGTCACCACGCGCGTCGTCGGCGACGCCCTGGTGGCCAGCTTCCGGCTGGCGAGCAATCCGCGCCGCTACCACCGCAAGACCGACGAGTGGGTCGACGGCGAGACCCAGTGGTACACCGTGACCGCGTGGCGCAGCCTCGCCGAGAACTGCGAGCGCTCGCTGCGTCGTGGCGACCCTGTGGTGGTCCATGGCCGCTTCACGATCTCGCCGTGGACCAACGCCGACGGGGTCCCGATGACGTCCCTCGAGATCGAGGCGAGCTTCGTCGGCCACGACCTCAACCGGGGCGCGACCATGTTCACCCGCACGCCGCGACCGACCGACCCGCCGCCCGAGGAGCCGTCGGGCCCGGACGCCGGGGACACCGTCGAGCAGGTCGTCACCGCGGCTTGAGCTTGGCCCCTCGGGCCGGCTGGAGCGTCGAGACGAGAGCCGGTTGGGCCGAGGCTCAGGAAGCGATCTCGCCGGTCATCCCGAAGGCTGCCGACGCGCCGGCGAGCCCGCGCGCCTGGGCGGTGGCTGAGGCAAGGGCTGCGTCACGCAGGGCTGACACGTCCATCGGCTGGGCGTTGACGAAAGCCACGTCGGTGACCCCGATGAAGCCGAAGATCGCGCGCAGGTAGGGCTCCTGGAAGTCGTAGGCGCCGAGCGGGCTCTCGGGTCCGTAGTCGCCTCCGCGGGAGGTGATGCACACCAGGCGCTTGCCGTGCACGAGCGGCAACGGGCGGCCCGCCTCGTCGTACTCGAAGACGTAGCCCGGCTGGATCAGGCAGTCGATGTAGTACTTCAGCGCGTACGGGATGCTGAGGTTCCACATCGGACAGCTGATCACGTAGATGTCGGAAGACATGAACGTCGCGATCAGGCTCTCGATCTCGGTCCACGACTCCTGGTGCGCCCGGTCGACGGGTCCGCCCTTGCTGAGGCTGTACTTCACCTCGATGTTCGTGCCGGCAACCGCTGGGAGGTCGTCGCGGTAGAGATCGACGGTGGTGACCTCCAGGTCGGTGACCTGCTCGGCAAGCGTGTCGATGAACTCGCGCGCCACCAAGAGGGTGTTCGAGCCGCCCTCGCGCGGGGTGGCCACGATGTGCAGCAGCTTCATGCCGAACTCCTGGGATGAGGGGTGGTCCTCCCGGCGGGCCGGGAGGACGGTCAGGAGACAGGAGACGAGCGCGTGCCTCCTGATACATCGGGTCAGCCGATCCGGTGCCAGGGCAGTCCGTTGTAGGACACCGCAACGGCCCACTGGGCCTCGAAGCATCCACGCCTCGCACACGCCGGGAGCTCGGGAAAGAGCCGGAGGACCTCGTTGCCGGCGATCCGGTAGCGGAATCGCACGCTTCCGATGACCACCGTGTCGTGGCCCGCCAACCGATACGAATCGTCGTCGACCTGGTCGCCCAGGTCGTCGCGGGAACCGAACCGGTCCTCAGCGGTGAAGAAGTGCGAGTGCTTCAGGGGCACCGCACCCCGGCACGGGTGCCGTCTGTCCGCCAGCTGGCTGACCTCGGAGACGCCGGGCACCCATCCCTCACCAGCCACCTGCTCGGCGGCGTACCTCTCCAGGTGTGCCTGCGCGAGAGCCGCCACTCGTTCCTCGCAGGTGGTGACTCGCTGCCACTCCCCGACGATGGCGGGGTCGGCCGGCGTCGATGTGGGGGACACCGACACGCTCGACGGTGTGCTGGCAGAAGGTACGGCGGTCGTTTGGCTGGAGGGCGCGTCGTCCCCGGAGCCGCAGCCGGCGACCGACACCATCACGACTGCCGCGATCACGGTCCTCAGGCCCGCGGACGCGGCGCCTCTGCGGAGCTTGGTCATCCCTCACCATGACAAGACCGGGGTCCTTCCCGCATCCGGGCTGACCCGGAACTTGGAAGGCTGGCGAGCGTCCTGGAAGCGATCTGGCCGGACGCCATCCTCCCGTTTGGGGTGCCGGCCCATCGACATCGTTGTTCCGGAAGCAGACCGTCCGCGATGGTGCCTATCGTCGCACCATGAGCATCATCGACACCCCGTGGGAACCGCCCATCGCAGGGACAGAGGCCGAGCACCTTGTCGGTGCGCTCGACCGCCTTCGCGCGACGTTCCGCTGGAAGGCCGGAGACCTCGACGCCGCCGGCCTGCAGACCCGCCTCGGCGCCTCCTCGCTGACCCTCGGTGGCCTGCTCAAGCATCTCGCCGTGCAGGAGGACTACGCGTCGGCCACCAAGTTGAGCGGTGACCCACTGGGCGCGCCGTGGGACACCAGTGACTGGGACGGCGACGACGACTGGGAGTTCACCTCCGCGGCCGGCGACACACCCGAGCAGCTGTACGCACTCTGGGACGGCGCGGTCGAGCGGTCCCGGGCACGCTTCGACGCGGCACTCGCCGACGGTGGCCCCGACCAGCAGGTCCACGTCTCCTGGCCCGACGGTCGCCACGCGAGCATGCGCCGGCTGTTGTGTGACCTGATCGAGGAGTACGGCCGACACACCGGGCACGCCGATCTGCTCCGCGAGGCCGTGGACGGCCGGGTCGGCGAGGACCCTCCGGCCGGATGGCGCGCCTGACCAGAGGCTCCTCGCCCATCCGGGCCGGGTCGCTCAGTGGGTTGGCGGCGTCCAGTCCGTCCACGTGTCGGACTCGGCGATGACGCGGAGCTCGGCCAGCGTGAGCGGCGGAGCATCCGCGGACACCGTTGAGTCCGTGCCCCACTTGGCGTCGGTGGAGTTGGCCGCGGCCACATAGATCACCCCGCCCTGGTCGCGCAGCAGGACGGCTTCGCGGATCACGATCCCGGTCTGCGACCAGGTGGAGAGCCTTCCGATGCGATCGCCCTGGCTGTTCAGGATGGGCGTGCACGTGCGTGCCGGGCCGGGGTTCGCGGGACAGGCGATCCGCTGCTCGTTTGCGGGTTCGCCCCCGGACACGTCGGCCTCGTTCGGGGCGCCTGCACTGGGCGCGCCGGTGGCTGTGCCGGTGTCTGGGTCGAGGTCTGGGTCGAGGGCCGCGGGATCGACGGTCGGGGGATACATGAGGAAGTCCAAGCCACCCGTCAACCCGCTCGACGTGGTGAGCGTCGCATTGAGCCACCCTTGCACCGTGCCGGTCTCGCCGGGCGCTCGGTCTACGGGAGCCAGCTCGTAGTTGTCGATCGTGACGCTGCCGGGCAAGAGCGGCAGCAGCCTGTCGTGGATCTCCCCGGCTGGGATGTCCCACCAGCCCGTGACGGCCGGCAGGTTCACCGGACCGGGGTCGGTCGAAGGCCCGGGGTCCGTGGTCGGATCGGTGGCGACCTGGCTCGACCGGCCGTCACTGGACCCGCCCATCGTGGCCGGGAGGACCAGCGCGGCGACAGCACCGAGCACGGCCGCGCCGGCCAGCCCGGTGCCGACCCGGCGCCGCAGGCGCAGGGTGCGGCCCCGGGCGACCGAGCGCGCCTCCATGAGCTGGGTGTCGCCGCGGACGCCCGAGAGGGAGCGCTCCATGAAGTCATGCAGGTCCTGCTCGTCGGGGGTGAGGTTCGTTGTCATGAGGCGCTCCTGGGAGAGGGGTCGGAAGAGGTGATCGACGGGGCCGCGTCGGCCAGCAGGCCTCGCAGCTCGCGGAGGGCACGAAGGCTTCGGTTCTTGACCGCGGGTTCCGAGAGGTCGAGGTCGAGCGCCGTCTGGGCGACGCTGCGGTCCTCCCAGAAGCGAAGCACCACGACCGCACGGTCGATCGGGGCCAGCCGGGCCAGGGCCGACATCAGCGCCGCACGGTCCGCCGGGTCGGCATCCTCGTGGTGTTGTCCCGGTCGCTCCGGCGCCTCGGCGACGGGCAGCTCGCTGCTGCTGCGCCGGCGACGTTCGGAGAGGAAGGACTTGAGGACGATGCCGTGCACGTAGGCGACCGGGTCGTCGGCCGAGCGGACCCGCGGCCAGGCGGAGTACGCCTTGGCCAGTGCTGTCTGCACGAGGTCCTCCGCACCGTGCGGTGACGTCGCGAGCAGATAGGCATAGCGGTAGAGCTGGGATGAGCGCCCGGCCACGAACTCCGAGAACTCCGCGTCCCACCGGGCTGATCGCCGCACCTGTTGCCTCTTCCGCCTGAGCCGATCGGGTCTACCGCTTCCCGTCCGGCCACCGGGTCGGTGGCCGTCATGGTTACAGACGCCGTGACCCCCGATCGGGTCTCATACCCGTCTTCCAACTACCCTCGGAGCATGGCGGAATATGTGTTCACCCTGCGCAATGTGCGCAAGGCCCACGGCGACAAGGTCGTCCTCGAGAACGTGACGTTGTCCTTCCTTCCCGACGCCAAGATCGGTGTCGTAGGACCCAACGGCACGGGCAAGTCGTCGCTGCTGAAGATCATGGCCGCGCTCGACAAGCCCAACAACGGCGACGCGATCCTTGCCCCCGGCGCGACCGTGGGAATGCTCCAGCAGGAGCCGCCGCTGAGCGAGGGCAAGACGGTTCTCGAGAACGTCGAGGAGGCCGTCGGCGAGATCAAGTCCAAGCTCGCCCGGTTCAATGCGATCTCCGAGGAGATGGCCGATCCTGACGCCGACTACGACAAGCTGCTGCCCGAGATGGGCGACCTCCAGGAGTTCCTGGACCACTCCAACGCCTGGGACCTCGACAGCCGACTCGACCAGGCCATGGATGCACTGCGCTGCCCGCCCCCGGACGCCATCGTCGACACCCTCTCCGGTGGTGAGCGCCGCCGGGTCGCGCTCTGCAAGCTGCTCCTCCAGCAGCCCTCGCTGCTCCTTCTCGACGAGCCCACCAACCACCTCGACGCCGAGTCCGTGCAGTGGCTCGAAGGACACCTCAAGGACTACCCGGGCGCCGTCCTGGCCGTGACCCACGACCGGTACTTCCTCGACAACGTGGCCACCTGGATCCTCGAGCTCGACCGCGGCCAGGCCCACCCCTACGAGGGCAACTACACGACGTACCTCGAGACCAAGCAGTCCCGGCTCAAGATCGAGGGCCAGAAGGACGTCAAGCGGGCCAAGATGCTGGAGCGTGAGCTCGAGTGGGTGCGCTCCAACGCCAAGGCCCGCCAGACCAAGAGCAAGTCCCGTCTTGCGCGCTACGAGGAGATGGCGGCCGACGCCGACCGGATGCGCAAGATCGACACCTCGGAGATCAACATCCCTGCGGGCCCCCGGCTCGGCGACATCGTTCTCGAGTCGCACGACCTGGCCAAGGGCTACGACGGCCGCACCCTCATGCACGACCTGTCCTTTTCGCTGCCCCGCGCCGGGATCGTGGGCGTCATCGGCCCGAACGGTGTCGGCAAGACGACGCTGTTCCGGATGATCACGGACCAGGAGAAGCCCGACGAGGGCGAGCTGAAGGTCGGCACCACCGTCAAGATCTCGTACGTCGACCAGAGCCGCGGCGGGATCGACCCGAACAAGAACGTGTGGGAGGTCGTCTCCGATGGCCTGGACTTCATCAAGGTCGCCAACTTCGAGATGAACTCGCGGGCGTACGTCGCGTCGTTCGGGTTCAAGGGCCCGGACCAGCAGAAGAAGGCCGGCGTCCTGTCCGGTGGCGAGCGCAACCGGCTCAACCTCGCTCTGACGCTCAAGATGGGCGGCAACATGCTGCTGCTCGACGAGCCCACCAACGACCTGGACGTCGAGACCCTGTCCTCGCTCGAGGACGCGCTGCTCGACTTCCCGGGCTGCGCGGTGGTCACCTCCCACGACCGGTGGTTCCTCGACCGCATCGCGACCCACATCCTCGCCTGGGAGGGCGACGACGAGGACCCCGCCAAGTGGTTCTGGTTCGAGGGCAACTTCGCGGCCTACGAGGAGAACAAGATCGAGCGCCTCGGCATCGAGGCCGCCCGCCCGCACCGCGTCACCCACCGCCGCCTGACTCGCGACTGAAACCCCGCTCGCCCGCACGGCGGTGACCACCAGACCGACCTACAGCTGCCGCATCTCCATCTCGGGGTGCGCGGCGACGAGGTGGTCGGAGACCGCATCCATCACGCGGCCCACGGCCGCCAAGTCCTCGTCCGGGGCGAGGTCGACCAGGTGCGCCCGAACGCCGTTCACGTGGGAAGGCGCGGCGCGCACGAGCAGGTCCTGGCCCTTGTCGGTGAGGGCGGCCACGATCCCGCGCCCGTCCTCGGGTGAGGTCGAGCGTTCGACGAGGCCGGATCGTTCCATCCGCGTGACCGTGTGGGTGACCCGGCTCCGGCTGTGGGCCAGGGCATCGGCGAGCTGTGCCATCCGCATCTGTCCGTCGCGCTCGGACAGCCGGACGAGGATCTCGTACTCCACCAGGGAGATGTCGAACTCACGGCGCAGGTCGTTGTCGAGCCGGTCGAACAGCAGCGTGGTGCCCATGACCAGGGCGCGCCAGGAACGCTGCTGCTCCTCGTCCAGCCAGTCGATTGCTTCGTCACCCACCGGGCCAGTCTAGGACCGGGGTACGCCGTACCTCGGGATGTCGAAGGCGTTCGTCGCCTGTCTCGGGACTGTGGTTCAGACGCGCTCGAGGATGAGCGCCATGCCCTGCCCGCCACCCACGCACATCGTGATCAGACCGGTGCTCTTGTCGTGCCAGTCGAGCGAGTTGATCATCGTGTTCTGCAGGCGAGCGCCGGTCATTCCGAACGGGTGACCGACCGCGATCGCGCCGCCATTGACGTTGAGGCGGTCGATGTCGATGCCGAGGTCCTGGTAGGACGGGATGACCTGGGCGGCGAAGGCCTCGTTGATCTCGACGAGGTCGATGTCGCTGATGCTCATGTTGGCGTGGGCCAGCGCGCGCTTGGTCGCCTCGACCGGGCCGAGGCCCATGATCTCGGGGGAGAGGCCACTGACCCCGGTGGAGACGATCCGGGCCAGCGGCTTCAGGCCGAGCTCGGCTGCCCTGGTGTCCGACATGATCACGACTGCGGCAGCACCGTCGTTGAGGCCGCAGCAGTTGCCGGCGGTGGTGAGGCCGTCGGGGCGGAACACGGGCTTGAGGTCCTTGATGCCGTCGTAGGTCACGCCGGCACGCGGGCCGTCGTCGGCGCTCACGACCGTGCCCCCCGGCGTGGTGACCGGGGTGATCTCGCGGGCCCAGAAGCCGTCGTTGATCGCCTTCTCGGCGAGGTTCTGGGAGCGGACGCCGAACTCGTCGAGCTCCTCGCGCTTGAGTCCCCGGAGCCGCGCGACGTTCTCGGCGGTCTGACCCATCGCGAGGTACACGTCGGGCAGGGCGCCGTCCTCGCGCGGGTCGTGCCAGTCGCTGCCGCCCTCGGCGTACTTCACAGTCAGCGCTGCAGCGTCCTCGAAGAGGGGGTTCTTGGTGTCGGGCCAGTGGTCGGAGGTGCCCTTCATGAAGCGGGACACCGTCTCGACGCCGGCCGAGATGAACACGTCACCCTCGCCGGCCTTGATGGCGTGGAACGCCATGCGGGTCGACTGCACCGACGAGGCGCAGTAGCGGGTGATGGTGGCGCCGGGGACGTCGTCCATGTCGTTGAGCACGTTGACGACGCGGCCCATGTTGTTGCCGGCCTCGCCGCCGGGCAGACCGCAGCCGAGGTAGAGGTCGTCGACGGTGTGCCGGTCGAGAGCGGGGATCTTGTCCAGTGCGGTCTTCACGATGAACGCCGTGAGGTCATCGGGTCGGAACTCGGTGAGTGATCCCTTGTTCGCGCGCCCGATCGGCGTACGGGCGACGGAAACGATGACTGCCTCGGGCATGAAGATCTCCTGGTCTGGGGTGGTCTGCTGCGCTGGTCACACTAGACCGCGCGAGCAGGGTTTACGACGAGTGATACGTCACGAACTGGAACGAGTTCTACTCGGCCGTGAGGCCTCGCATCGTCAGGGCCAGCGAGCGGGAGAGGAACGTCCTCCGGGCCCTGGCGGGCTTGAGCATCGCGGCGAAGAGGATGCCGTCGTACGCCGCCACCAGCGCCTCGGCGCGGTCGACGGAGTGCTCCCTGCCGTGGCGGGACATGATTTGGGAGACGACATCCACCAGGCGGGCGCGCCAGCTGCCGAGCAGGGCGGCGAGCTCCGGGTTGCGTGAGGCCTCGAGCGACAGCTCCAGCTTGGCCACGAGCAGCTCGCGCTCATGCAGCCAGCGCTCGAACAGCGCGATCGCGAGGCCGACCGCCCGCTCGTCCGGCCCGGCGCAGCCGACCAGCTGCTCGGCCAGCTCGTCCACATCGGCGGCGAGCGTGCTCGCGACGTACTCCGTGAGGGCCACCTGCAGGGCCTGTCGGGTCCGGAGATAGGCCGAGCAGCTCCCCTCGGGCAGCCCGGCCTCCCGGTCGACCGCGCGGTGGGTCAGGCCACGTAGGCCTCGATCGGCCACGACATGCAGCGCCGCGTCGAGCAGCTGGTGGCGGCGTGGGCTCAACTCGGGCAGCGTGAGTGCCCGAGGGCGGGACGTGGTGGCGGGGGAGATGGGACACCGCCTTCCTGGCTGCGGCCGCGCTGGCTGCGTGTTCAACGACACTACCCGCGGTCCTGGGGAACACGACACGTTCGACGTATGTTCTACAAACGTAGAGATTCTACAGAAGTAGAAGGGAAGATCTCATGCTGAACTACGACCCGGCCCTGACCAACTGGCTGATCGCCCTCGTCGTGCTCGGGGTGGTCGCCGGCCTGCTCGGCATCGTCGCCCTGGTGGATGCCGCCGTCAGCCACCGTCGCTCCCGCCTGGCTCGCTACGAGTCGGTCCGCAGCTACTACCGAGGACTCACCCCGACCCTCTGACCGCCGGTCTGGGAGCATCGACTCGTGCGCCATCTGTACGAGTGCCCGATGCGCTGGGCCGACATGGATCTCCTGGGACACGTCAACAACGTCGTGTACGTCGACTACCTCCAGGAGGCCCGCGTCGACATGCTGCGGACCCATGGCCGGGCCGCCCAGACGGGCGAGCTGGCCGAGGGCGTGGTGGTGGTCCGGCACGAGGTGTCCTACGTCGCGCCCCTGACGTTCAAGTTCCAGCCGGTCTCGATCGAGTGCTGGGTCACCGAGATTCGGGCTGCGTCGTTCACGATGGCCTACGAGGTCTTCCACGACCTGCCGGACGGTGACCGTCGGGTCTACCTGCGCGCGACGACGGTGCTCACGCCCTACGTCTTCGCCACCGAGCATCCGCGCCGAATCTCCGCCGAGGAGCGCGAGACGCTCCTGGCGTTCCTCGAGCCGGTGGAGCGGCGACCGAAGCTCAAGTTCGGGCCGCCGCGACGAGACCGAGTCGGCCACTACCCGGTGCACGTCCGCTTCTCCGACGTCGATGCGTATCGCCACGTCAACAACGTGAAGTACTTCGAGTACTTCCAGGAGGCGCGACTCCTGCTCAACGCCCGTCTCTGGCGCGACGTCCCGGAAGGCACGCCGCCACCGAGTGTGGTCGTCGCCCAGACCGACGTGGACTACCGCGTGCCGATCCTGTTCCGGCCGGAGCCCTACGACGCCTGGTCGTGGATCTCGCACGTCGGCCAGTCGTCGGTCGTCATCGAGTCCGAGATCGTCGACGGAGACACGCCGCTCTCCAGGGCCCGGGTCGTCATCGTGTTCTTCGATCAGGTGACGCAGCGGGCCGCACCGGCGCCGGCCGCCTACCGCGAGCCGCTGCTCGCCGCCGTGGCCGACGCCTGATCCGGCTCCGCCACTCGTCGTAGCCGCCTCAGACCCCGATGATGGGCGACCCGCACGGCCACCGCACTGATGCCGAGGGCCCTTGCCGTCGTTGCCACGTCGAGGCCGACGACATCGATGCAGCCCACGACGTCGCGCTCACGGGGTGGCAGGGACGCCAGCGTCCGGCGTACCCAGTCCCGTCCGACGAGCCAGGGCTCGGGGCCTTCGATGCCCGCGCGCTGACCCACGTCCTCGGAGGGGTCGGTACGTCGGCGCTCGCTGCGGCGCCGGAGGTTCGCCTCGAGGTTGCGGGCGATACCGAACAGCCAGCCCGCGAAGTCCGAGGAGGTGCCGCAGAACCCCGGGATCTTGCGCGCGGCGGTCAACCACGCCTCGGCAGCGAGGTCCTCGGCCGAAACGGCCCCGTCGCTGGTCGTGCGAGTGCCCAGCCAGACGACCAGCCGCCCGGCGTGCGCTCGGTAGAGCTCTCGCCAGGCGTCAGCATCACCATCCTTGGCGCGGCTGATGATGTCGTCGTCTGTCGGCATTGCGACGCTCAGTTGCTGGATCCGGCAGCGGCATGGGGCTGCGCGTGCGCCCCGGCCCGGCCATGGTCACCGCCCCGAACGTGCCCGTCGGCGGCCTGACCCGGCGCATCGGGTTGGCCCGGCGACTTCGGGTGGCTGTGGTCGCCGGCCTGGCCGTGGACGCCCGCCTGGCCGTGGATACCGGCCTGGCCGTGGATACCGGCCTGGCCGTGGTCGCCCGCCTGGCCGTGGTCGCCCGCCTGGCCCGCGCCCGGACCCGGGCCAACCGGGCCAACCGGAGGCTGAGGAGGCTGGTTCCCGGACTGGGTGCCCGGGTGACCGGTGCCGTCTCCCGCTGTGGGGGGCGTGCCCCGGTCGTGGCTGCCGGCGTGGTCGCCGGGGTTCTGATCGCGTGGGGCGGGTGGTTCGCCGGTCGGCGCCCCAGTGGGGTGGGGCGTCGTGTGGCTTTCGGTGGGACGTGACGGCGTCACCGGAGAGGAGGGACGGGCCGGTGACCCGACGTCGGGAACGACGCCAGTCGCCCAGGCACCTCCTCCAGCGATCACGACAACGCCTGCTGTGGCGAGGCCGATCCGCAGGTTCGACGCCAGCCGCGGCGCAGGGGACGGTGCCGCGGCCATCGCCGACGAGGCGATCTCGGCGAGCTGGGTGACAAAGAAATCATCAGGCTCGAGCGTGGGCGTGGCCACCCTCAGCCGCGACGCCTCCGATGGTCCTGGCACGTTGACCCCTCTCGAGCACGGTGACGCGCCGACGCTAGCCCGGGGCCAGCGCCGGCAGGTCACCTGGTGGGAATGTCAGCCGCCGTGGACGGTGGCGTGGGCGTTGGGGTGGGTGCCGGCGTGCGCGTTGGGCGTCGCGGGGTGGGTGCCGCCGTGCTCGGTGGCGTGGGTGTTGGGGTGGGTGCCGGCGTGCGCGTTGGGCGTGGCTGGGTGGGTGCCGCCGTGCTCGGAGGCGTGGGTGTTGGGGTGCGTGCCGGCGTGCGCGTTGGGTACGACGGGCGTCGACTCCTCGGTGCCGGCCGCGTCGGTCTCGGTGCTCTCATCCTCGGCCGGGGCGGCGGTCTCGGAGCTCGCATCCTCGGCCGGGGCGGTCTCGTGCTGAGCCCGGGCTTCGGCCGCGCGAGCCTGCCCCTTGGCCGCGTGCTCGTTGACCTCGTGCCCGTTCTTGTTCACGACGGTCGTAGGCGTCGTCTCGTCGCTTGCGGTGACGGCGTGAGCCGCCCCGCTGATGGACGCAGCCGCGAAGGCGGTGGCGGCGACGGCGGCCTTGAGTCCGGTGGTCATGCGCATGTGTTGGCTCCCTCAAATCGGTGGACGAGATGTCCGAGGTTCGTGATTCACCAACACATGTCGTCAGCTGCCCGGGGCGTTACACGCTGCCGGACAGGTCTGGACCGCTCAGTCGAGGGTGTTCACCATGAACTGCGCGGCGTGGGTGACGTAGTCCCAGAACTGCGCATCCAGCTCCGGCGGCAGGGCGACCTCGTCCAGGCCCTCGCGGAAGTGCATCAGCCAATGGTCCTTGGCCTCAGGGGTGACGGCGAAGGGAGCGTGCCGCATCCGCAGCCTCGGGTGCCCGCGAGTATCGGAGTACGTCGTGGGGCCGCCCCAGTACTGCACGAGGAACAGCCGGAACCGTTCCTCCGCGGGGCCCAGGTCGGCCTCGGGGTAGAGCGGGCGCAGCACCTCGTCCTCGGCGACGCCGGCGTAGAACCTCGCGACGATCCGGCGGATCGTCTCGAAGCCGCCGATCGCGTCGTAGAACGTCTCGTCTGCCACCCGTCCATTCTGCCGACGGCCCCGAAAGGACCCGACACCGGCGTGCAAGACTCGATCGCATTCCGTCCCTGAGGCACCTCACGAGGAGTGATCCGTACATGGCAACGACCCGCTTGGCCACGACGAACTGGGAGGGCACCCTCTTCGAGGGGTCCGGCAAGGTGACGCTCGACTCTTCGGGCCTGGGCACGTACGACGTGTCGTGGGCGGCTCGCACCGAGGAGGCCAACGGCAAGACCAGCCCCGAGGAGCTCATCGCGGCCGCGCACTCATCCTGCTTCTCGATGGCGTTCTCGAACGGTCTGGCCAAGGCCGGCACCCCCGCCACCTCGCTGAAGACCACGGCCGAGGTCGAGTTCACACCGGGCACGGGCATCACCGGCATCAAGCTGACCACGCGCGGCGTCGTAGAGGGCATCTCGAACGAGGACTTCGTGGCCGCCGCCGAGGCCGCCAAGGTCGGGTGCCCGGTCAGCCAGGCGCTCACCGGCACCACGATCACCCTGGACGCCGCACTCGCCTGATCGCGCGCACCGCTGATTGAGGAAGGCGCGCCAGCGCCTGTCTCGGGACAGTGAGGCAGGGCTGGCGCGTTGCCCGCGTCTGAGCGCAACCCCCTCAACCAGCGGATGGTTCGCCGTCGTCGGCGTCCGGGGCCTCGGTGGCGCCGTCCCCGCGGTGCCAGACGACCCGCTGGGGCAGCGGGATCTCGATGCCTTCGTGGGCGAAACGGGCCAGGATCCGCTCGCGCATCTCGCGGGCGATCGCCCACTGCTCGAGCGGGGCGGTCTTCAGCGTGACCCGGACGGTGACGCCGTCGGGCGACAGTGACTCGACGCCCCAGACCTCGGGCTCCTCGATGATCTGGCCACGGAAGTCGTCGTCGACCCACAGGTCGTGGGCGATCTCCTGCAGCACGCGGCGGACCTTCGCGAAGTCCTCGTGGTAGGCGACGCTGATGTCGAGCACGGTGCGCGCCCAGTTCTGGCTCATGTTGCCCACCCGCAGGATCTCGCCGTTCGGGACGTACCAGACCGTCCCGTTGACGTCGCGGAGCCTGGTGACGCGCAGGCTCACCGCCTCGACGGTGCCGTTGGCCTCCCCGACGTCGATGACGTCTCCGACGCCGTACTGGTCCTCCAGGATCATGAAGACCCCGGACAAGAAGTCCTTCACCAGCGACTGGGCACCGAAGCCGATCGCGACTCCGATGATGCCGGCGCTCGCGATGATCGGCGCAATGTTGACGCCCAGCTCACTGAGGATCATGGTGCCGAACACGGCCATCAGTACGCCGGTGATGATGCTCTTGAGCAGGCTGCCCATGGTTTTCGCACGCTGGACGCGCCTGGTCGACGTGACCATGTCGTGGGCGGACGGGGACTCGGCGGACTTGTGGTGACCCATGGACAGCCGGCTGACCCGCTCGGGGAGCACCCCCTCCTCGGCGCGGGTGACGACCCGGTCGACGAACCTGTGGAGCAGCCAGCGGATCACCAGCCCGAGGACGAGCAGCCCGCCGATGGCCAGCGGCTTCCCGATCAGGATGTCGGCGGCCGTGGCCGCTCGCTCGCTGCCCGTCCACTCGAGGACGCGCTTGCAGATCTCGTGATCCGTGTTGCACGTGGGCGTGTTGTCGAGGCCAAACATGGGCCCCAGTATTCACATGATGCGACGGACCCCCGAACCCTCGGGGGCCCCACCGCCGGGGGTGTGATCGACCTGACCCCCGGTCGACCGGACGACTCGGCCCGCGATGCCGATATCCTTCGCGCGTGACCACGAAGCTGCAGACCCTCGGCCGCCGTACCGCCGTCGTGCTCGTCACCGCTGCGGGCTTCATTGCAGCGGCGAACCCCGCCGACGCCGCCGTGCCGGAGGGTTGGAGCAGGCCCCCGGATGTCGACCTGGTCTACACCCTGTTGGTGCTCTGCGGCATCCCGCTCCTGCTGTTTCTCGCGATCGCGACGCTGGTCTACCTGCCGTCGATGATCCGGGGTGAGCGGGTGATGCCAGGCGCTCCCGCGATCGAGAACCAGTGGCTGGGCGGCCCCCGCAAGGGCACCGCCGAGCTCGCCGGCCCCGACTCCCAGGAGTCCGACGCCGGGGGTGCCGGTGCCCGCTGGTGACCCGTTCAGCAGCTCGGAGCGGTTCGCGCTCGACGACGCGATCCGCAAGGCCGAGCAGCTGTGCCGCTTCGAGTTCTCCGTCTTCGTCGGCAACGCCGAGGGCGATCCGCGGGCCTTTGCCACCCGGCTGCACAACTCCCTGGTCGCGCCCGCCCGCAGCATCCTGATCATGGTGGACCCCACCGCTCACGTGCTCGAGATCGTGACCGGCGGCTACGTCCGCCGCACGCTCACCGACCGGCAGGTGGAGCTGGTGGCGCTCCACATGCAGACGGCGTTCGCCGAGGGTGACCTCGTCGGTGGCCTGCGTCGCGGCATCCAGATGCTCGCCGAGCACGCCCGGTCACCCGAGACGCTGCACGCCGGCCCGTAGACGTCACGATGCCGGCGTCAGTCGGCGGAGTCGCGCTTCTGGGCAGCGAGTGCGCGGGCCACGTCCGAGCGCCCCTCGCGCACATAGCGCTTGGCGGCCGGGTTGGCCGGTGAGGACTCCAGCCAATGGTCCACGCGATCCAGCAGCTCCTGGCTCGCCAGCGGCTTGGGGAACATGTACTCCAGGACGGTGGAGGCCCGCTGGGTGCCCTTCTCCTCCCAGATCGTGTCCGCGATCTCGAGATACTTCTCGACGTACGGCGCGAGCACCTCGTCCTGGCCGTGGACCATGAACGCCAGCACGACGCTGCGCTGGGTCTCGTTGGGTACGTCGTCGCGTTCCACGGCGATCTCCCAGGCCTCGGCCTTGGCCTCGGGGGTGGGCCGGACTGCCCGAGCCGCAGCCGCATGCTCCTGCCCGGAGATCGTGTTGTCGCGCTCGAGCTCGGCAGCGATCCGCGCGTCGTCGGCGCGACCGGCCCTCGCGAGCGCGGTCAGCAGCACCCAGCGCAGGTCGGTGTCGACCGCAAGACCGTCGAAGGCGAGCTTGCCGTTGAGCAGCCCCTCGAGATCGGCCAGCGCCCGGTCGCTGTGTGCGGCGGACGCGTAGGCACGGACGAAGGACAGCTGGTGGTCGCTGCCGGGCTCGGCGTTCTCGAGCAGCGCGCGCAGGCCCTGCTCCCAGGTCGCCTTCAGCTCGGCCCGGTTCTCCGGGGCGCTGTAGCTGTTGGCCGCCATGGCGGCGTAGCCGGGGATCCGGGTGACGCCGAACGCGTCGGTCTCGGTGCCGATGCCGGACAGCACCAGCGCGACGAAGTCGGTGGCGCGCATCTCGGCGTCACGCGTCATGTCCCACGCGGCACCCCAGCACAGGGCCCGGGCCAGCGAGTCCTCGATGGTCGCGATGCCGGAGACCAGCGTCTCGAGCGAGCGCCCGTCGAGGCGGATCTTGGCGTAGGCGAGGTCGCCCTCGTTGAGCAGCAGCAGGTCGGGCTGCTTCTGGCCGACGAGCTCGGAGACCTCGGTGACGGCTCCCTCGATGTCGGTCTCGAGGGAGGTGCGGCGCACGAGGCGGCCGTCGACGGCGTCGTACAGGCCGATGCCGAGCCGGTGGCGCCGCAGCGTCGGGTGCTCGTCCGTCGCGCTCTGGCGGACGGCGAACGACGTGTAGCTGCCCTCGGCGTCGAGCTCGAACTGGGCGGCGAGCGTGTTGACGCCGGAGGTCTGCAGCCACTCCTGCGCCCACGACTCGAGCTCGCGACCCGACGACTTCTCCAGCGCGGCAAGGAGGTCCGTGAACTCGGAGTTGGAGAACTCGAAGTCCTTGAAATAGCCCCGGATGCCGTCGAGGAAGTTCTCCAGACCGACCCACGCCACGAGCTGCTTGAGCACCGAGGCGCCCTTGGCGTAGGTGATGCCGTCGAAGTTGACCTCGACGGCCTGCAGGTCGTAGTTGTCCGCGGCGATCGGGTGGGTGCTGGGCAGCTGGTCCTGACGGTAGGCCCAGTTCTTGCGAGCGTTCGTGAAGCCGGTCCAGGCCTCGTCGAACTCCGTCACCTGCACGGCGGCGTGGTAGCAGGCCCACTCCGCGAACGACTCGTTCAACCAGAGGTCGTCCCACCACTTCATGGTCACGAGGTCGCCGAACCACATGTGTGCCATCTCGTGGAGGATCACCTCGACGCGGAACTCGTAGAACGAGCGCTCCTGGCGGCTGCGCGGGAGGTACTCGTCGCGCAGCGTCACGCAGGCGACGTTCTCCATCGCGCCCATGTTGTACTCCGGCACGTAGAGCTGGTCGTACTTCCCGAACGGGTAGGGGTAGTCGAAGGCGTCCTCGAAGAACGCGAAGCCCTGCTCGGTGACCTTGACGAGCTCCTCGACGTCGAGGTGCTCCACCAGGGACTGGCGGCAGTAGTGCCCGAGCGGGATGTCGCCGTACTTGCCCTCGTAGACGTGCTGGACCTCGTGGTACTCGCCGGCGACGAGCGCGGTGACGTACGTCGACATCGGCTTCGTCGGCGCGAAGCCCCACAGTGAGCGACCCTCGCCCAGATCCTCGGGCTCGGGGCTGGGGGAGACCGACACGACCTTCCAGCCGGTCGGAGCGGTCACGTTGAACGTGAACGGCGCCTTGAGGTCGGGCTGCTCGAACGTCGTGAACACCCGCCGCGCGTCCGGGACCTCGAACTGCGAGTAGAGGTAGACGCGGTTGTCCGCCGGGTCGACGAAGCGGTGCAGGCCCTCGCCGGTGTGGCTGTAGGGGAGCTCGCAGAAGACCCGCAGCTCGTTGTCGGCCGCCAGGTCGTCGAGGGCGATCCGCGAGTCCTTGTAGACCTCGAACGGGTCGAGCTTGCGACCGTTGAGGGTGATCTCGTGGACGATCCCGCCGACCAGGTCGGCGAACGTCGACGCTCCGGGCTCCGAGCACGAGAACCGGATCACGGTGGTGCTCTCGAAGACCTTGTCGGACACGGTGAGGTCGAGGTCGATGGTGTAGGACTCGACGGCCAGGAGGGAGGCGCGGGTGGTGGCCTCGTCCCGGTGGAGGTTGGTTCCAGGCATGCCTTGCATCCTGCCACTCCACGTTGCCGGATGATGTCCGGGTGACCGATGCCCGCCGCCACGTCGTACCCCTGCGCGAGTCCACCCGTGCCTGGTTCCTGATCTCGCTGCAGACCTTTGGCGGGCCGGCGGGCCAGATCGCGGTCATGCAGCGCACGCTGGTCGACGAGCGCCGCTGGATCGGGGAGCGTCGCTTCCTGCATGCGCTCAGCTACTGCATGCTCCTGCCGGGTCCGGAGGCTCAGCAGCTCGCGATCTACACCGGCTGGCTGCTCAACGGCTGGCTCGGCGGGCTGATCGCCGGCGTGCTGTTCGTGATCCCGGGCGTGATCGCGCTGCTCGCGCTGTCCTGGCTGTACGTCGCCCAGGGTGACACCACGCTCGTGGCCGGCATCTTCCTCGGCCTGGCGCCCGCGGTCGTCGCGATCGTGGTGCAGGCGGTGATCCGGATCGGTGGCCGGGCGCTGCGCCACCCGGCACTGGTCTGGCTGGCCGTCGCGGCGTTCGTCAGCCTCGCCGTGCTCAGGCTCCCGTTCCCGCTCGTCGTGCTCGGCTCGGGCCTCGTCGGCTGGCTCGTCGGCCGCCGGTGGCCAGACGTCATGGCGCGCGCGGCCACTCCGGACAAGGAGGGCGAGGACCCGCCGCTGATCCCCGACGAGGCGCTCCACCACGCGCGGCCGTCCTGGCGCCGGAACCTCTCGATCCTCGCGATCGGTGTCGTGCTGTGGGTGGCGCCCGTCGTGCTGGCCATCGCGTTGTCCTCCGGCTCCAGCACGGTGTTCACCGACCAGGCGCTCTTCTTCGGCGGGATGTCGCTGGTGACGTTCGGCGGCGCGTACGCCGTGCTGTCCTACGTCGCCCAGGCCGCCGTCAGCCACTACGGGTGGCTGTCGGCCAACGAGATGGTGCGCGGGCTCGCGCTGGCGGAGACCACTCCCGGGCCGTTGATCATGGTCGTGCAGTTCGTCGCGTTCCTGGGTGCCTATCGGGACCCGGGCGGACTCGACCCGTGGGTGGCCGCGGTACTGGCCTCGCTGCTCACCGTCTGGGTGACGTTCGTGCCGTGTTTCCTGTTCATCTTCCTCGGGGCGCCGTACGTCGAGCGGCTCCGCGGCAGTGCAGCCCTCTCCTCGGCCCTGACCGGGGTGACCGCGGCGGTGGTGGGCGTGATCGCGAACCTCGCCCTGTTCTTCGCCGTGCACACGCTCTTCGCGGACACCCGGACCGTCGGCTGGGACCACTTCGGTCTGCTGGTGCCGACCTGGTCGTCGTACAGCTGGGAGTCGTTCGTCGTGGCCGCGCTCGGCCTGGTGCTGATCTTCGGGCTGCGTTGGTCGGTGCTCCGCACGCTCGGCATCTGCGCCCTGGCCGGCCTCGGACTCAGCTTGTTCTAGGAATGGGCACCGCGCGGGAATCCGGTCGCCGGTCCGGATGTTGAATGTCGTCATGAGCAAATCCCAAGCTGACTTCTGGTTCGACCCGGCCTGTCCCTTCGCCTGGATCACGTCGCGCTGGATCCTCGAGGTGGAGAAGGTCCGTGACATCGAGGTGACGTGGCACGTCATGAGCCTCGCCTACCTCAACCAGGACAAGGACCTCCCCGAGGAGTACCGCGAGTTCCTCAAGACTGCCTGGCAGCCGGTGCGAGTGGTGATGGCCGCTGAGCAGAAGATCGGCAAGGACGCGCTGCTCCCGCTCTACACGGCGATGGGCACCCGCATCCACAACCAGCAGCAGGAGAAGGACCGGGCGATGATCGAGGCGGCGCTCGAGGAGGCCGGTCTGCCGGTCGAGCTCGCCGACGCCATGGACGACGCGTCGTACGACGAGGCGATCAAGAAGTCGCACCACCTCGGCATGGACCAGGTCGGCGACGAGGTGGGCACGCCCACGATTGCCATCGAGGGCACCGCCTTCTTCGGCCCGGTCCTGACCTCGATCCCCAAGGGCGAGGAGGCGGGGAAGATCTGGGACGGCGCGCTCGCGCTCGCGACCTATCCCTACTTCTTCGAGCTGAAGCGCAGCCGCAACCAGCCGCTGAACTTCGACTGAGTCGGGCGGAGGGCCCCCCGGCTGTGGCCCCGGGCCGATCCGCCGGGAAAGCGATGGCCCTCGACTCCTAGGATCACCGCATGAGCAAAGTCCTGTCCGCCGTCGCCTGGCCGTATGCCAACGGCCCACGCCACATCGGCCACGTCGCCGGTTTCGGGGTGCCCTCCGACGTCTTCTCCCGCTACATGCGGATGGCGGGACACGACGTGCTCATGATCTCGGGCACCGACGAGCACGGGACGCCGATCCTGATCGCCGCGGACGAGGCCGGGGTGAGCCCTCAGGAGCTCGCCGACAAGTACCACCGGGTCATCGCCGAGGATCTTGCCGCGCTCGGGGTCAGCTATGACCTCTACACGCGCACGACCACCCGCAACCACCACGCGGTGGTCCAGGAGCTCTTCCTCGGTGTCTACGAGAACGGCTACTTCGTCGAGCAGACGACGTACGGCGCCATCTCGCCGTCAACCGGTCGCACGCTGCCCGACCGCTACATCGAGGGCACCTGCCCGATCTGCGGCTACGACAGCGCCCGAGGCGACCAGTGCGACAACTGCGGCAACCAGCTGGACCCCCACGACCTCATCACCCCACGCTCGAAGATCAACGGTGAGACGCCGGAGTTCATCGAGACCCAGCACTTCTTCCTCGACCTGCCGGCGCTGGCCGGAGCGTTGACCGAATGGCTGGACGAGCGGGAGGCGTCGGGCACGTGGCGTCCCAACGTGAT
>JAOPXM010000210.1 GCA_025965125.1 Nocardioides sp. | reverse complement strand
CGGCTGTAGGACGTGCCGTTCCAGGTGTAGATGTCCGCGTCGTCGGCGGTGCCGGCGAGACCGGGAGGGTTGCTGTTCCCGAACGTGGAGAAGGACAGCGCCCCGGACACGGGAGGCGGTGGCAGAGCGCTGGCCGTCAGCGAGAACGCGTCGACATCGAGGTTGTCGGTCGTCAGCCCGTTGGCGGTTCCGTCGAAAGCAACCGCCCAGGTGCCGCCGTTGTTGAGGACGACGTCCTCGTCCTGGACGGTGCCCAGGACGGGGACGGTCGTGGTGAGCCCGCTGAAGGACAGGTAGAAGTGCGTCGCGTCGATCCGGACATACCCGTCCACGTTCGCCGTCGTCCCCAGACCGTTGGCCGTGGCGCCCCAGACCCGGGCGAACGACGTGCCGTCGAAGCTGTAGATGTCCGCGTCGTCCGCGGTGCCGACGACACCGGGCGGGTTGGTGTTCCCGAACGTCGAGAAGTAGAGCGTCGACCCCGCGACGCTGATCGCGTCGAGATCCTGGTTCGCCGCGGTCAGACCACGTCCAGTCCCGTCGAAGTAGAGCGTCCAGGTGCCGGCGTCGTAGTACACGACGTCCTCGTCCTGGACCGCCCCGAGGCCGGGCACCGTGGTGTCCGCGCTGAAGGACAGATAGAAGTGCGTCGCGTCGACCCGGGCGAGGCCGTCCACGTTGGCTGCGGCCGGCAGGTTGTACGGCGCACCCGAGACGTCGATCGACCTGCTGTAGGACGTGCCGTTGAAGTCGTAGATGTCCGCGTCGTCGGCTGTCCCGGCGACACCGGGCGGGTTGGTGTTCCCGAAGGTCGAGAGGTACAGGTTTCCGAGTGGCGGAGGCGGCGGCGTCACCGTGGCACCGAACTCGTCCGCCCCGCTGTCGAACCCGCCGAGTGCCGGGCGGGCCTGGTCGTCGAAGTCGAGGGTGGGCGCGGCCAGGCTCCCGGGCGGCTGCTGGTGGGCCGGGACCGCCTTGGAGGACGCGCCGAGATCGCAGGCTGGCGAGGCCGGGCAGCCGGACAGGTGGTAGTCGCCCAGCTGGTTCGGCGGTGCTTCAAGGGTGACCAGGGAGGCGTCCACGAACGCTGGGTTCTGGCGCCAGGTGGCGAGGGAGACTGACACGTCGTACGTCGCCACGACCGCCGGGTCGGCAGAGCTGTTGGAAGGACTGGTCGTGTACGTGTGGTCGCCGGGGGCCTGCTGCACGACCGAGTTCGTCGGCGCCAGTGAGCCGGTGCCGTCGGACACGCCCAGGTCCCATCGGTCCACCGGGCTGGCGTCGCCGGCCAGACCGATGCCCGTGACCGTCGTGCCTGCACGCGTTCCGGCGCGGTTGTCCCAGAAGATGTTGTTGAAGAGCAACGGGTTGCTGAAGGTGGGCGATCCGGCCGGCAACGTGACCTGGAGCTCGTCACTGTTGCCCGACGTCGACAAGCCCGCCGGCATCGGTTCACCGTCGGACGTGACCGCGGTGGCCGTGGTCAGGTTCTTCATGACCGTGTTGTTGTAGACCCGCACGTTCGGAGCGTCGTCGAGGCTGATGCCGCCGCCCTCGTGGGTCGACACGTTGTTGACGATCATGTTGTTGTAGACGTTGATCGGGTAGTTCCCCGCCATCAGGAACCTGATACCGCCACCGTCGTCGTTGGCCAGGTTGGCCTGGATCTGGTTGGCGTAGATGTCCACGGATCCCGAGCCCGGCGAGAGCTCCCCCGCCGTCAACGGCAGGTTGCCGGCGATCATTATTCCGCCGCCCTCGTCGTTGGCCTGGTTGAAGTAGATGCGGTTGTGGTGGATCTTCCCGCCCGGACTCAGGCCGTACACGCTCACGCCACCGCCGTACTCGACGGAGAAGTTGCCGCAGATGTCGTTCCCGGTCACCTGGTAGCCGTCCGAACCGGCGAACAACCCAATCCCGCCGGCCAGATTGGTGCCGGCGTTCGCGATGATCCTGTTGTCGGCGATCCGCACGTTCTCGTTGTGCTGGCTGGTGTCCGGCGCGGCCAGGTCAGGAGTGCCGATCCTGATGGTGCCGTAGCTGCCTCCGTTGTTCTGCACCACGTTGTTGGTGACCTGGAGGTTGCGCGCATAGGCGTTGGCGAAAACCGCGCCACCCTGGGTGACGACCGTCGGAGGCAGACCTGTCGGCCCACCCGTGAGTTCGTTGATGTTGCCCGGGAAGCCCTGCTGGTCGCCGCCCCTGAGGTCGAAGCCGTCGATGCCGGCCTTGAACGAGCTCGTGAACTGGCGCGCCCGGCCGGGGGCCGTCGTGGCGTTCTGCGAGGCCAGCACGTAGATGGCTTCGCCGTCGGCGACCGTCTGGTTGCCGTCCCAGGTCAGGCTGCCGAGCTTGTTGTACCAGTCCGTGGCGAGGGCCGTGTCCCCACCGAAGGCACCGGCGTCGATGATCGACCCGGGCACGAACTCGGTGCCCCGGAAGCCGCCCGGGCCGACGCCCTGGAGCTTCACCGGCGAGGCAAGGATCAGGTTCTCGTAGTAGGCGCCGCGCGGGTTGTTCCGCGGGTTGGCCAGGTCCGGCGTGCCGGGGTAGACGACGACCAGGTCGTCGAGGTTGCTGGTGAAGGCGGCGTCGAGAGCACCCTGGATGGTGGCGTAGGTCTTGCCGGGGCCGACCTCGCGCACGGTCGGGTTGTAGCCCGTACCCAGCACGTGGAACGTGAGCCCGTTGACCGTGTACCGGCCGTTGGCGGCCGTGATCTCGAGCTGGTGCGCCCCGACGGCGGTTCCGGCAGGCACGGTGACGTCGATCGTGGTGTCGGTCCAGGTGCCGGTGGTCGTCATCGGGATTCCATCCAGTGTCACCTGGCCGGAGCCCTTGGTCGCTCCGAAGCCCGTGCCCTGGATGGTGAACGACCCGCTGCCGTTGACGTACGGCCTGGACACCGCCAACAGCTGCGGGGTGGCCGCGCCGAGGGGACAGGTCACCGGCTGGGTGACACCCGATCCGGGGGACTCGACGGTGACACCGACCTGGCTGGGAGCGAGGTCAGTGGGGATGACCATGCCCGGGAACGCCTCGAACTCGGTCGCGATCGTGCGGTAGCGCGGGTTGTAGTTGGGGTTCAGCTGCCCGGGGATACCCGGGTCGTTGCCGACGAATCGGTACATGTTGGCGCAGACCCCCGAGGGCGTCGGACAGCTGATGTGGTTGGTGGACGGCATCAGCACGTCGTAGACGCCGTTGAAGTCGGACTCGGTGGTGTAGGCCAGCCGGTCGGCGAAGTCGTAGATGCCGACCGGGGCGAACGGGACCCCTGCCTTCTCTCCGTACATCGTCGATCGCGGGTCGCCGGAGAAGTTGACGTCGTCCACGATCAACCCGCGCATACGGGCGGGGATCGGGACATCGGTGAACACGTTGAACATCGGCACGACCGACTTGCCGTTGTTCACCGAGACCAGCTTGGTGTCGCACAGCGGCTGCGGCGTGCCCTCGTACGGCGATCCACCGATATCGAGGAAGGTGGCGTTGTCGACCGGACTCGAGGCCGGCACCGTGACGCCGACCGGGACGTCGTTCGTGGTGCCGCCGTCGCCCACGACCGGGCCGTAGCCATCCGTCCCGTCGCCGACCAGGTCGACAGTGTGCAGCGCTCCGGCACACGCCGGTGGCGGCACCTGCGGGATGATCTGGTCACCGTTGCCGATGTTGATGTCCTCCTCGCCGGTCACCTTGTACATCGGCATCCCGCTTGCGTCGTCGGGGATCGCCGCCTTCACCAGGTAGTCGCCGGCTGCAAGAGGCGTGAACGAACCCCCGTTGCACACCGGGTTCGCCGGGTCGGTGGCGTCGAGCGTGCCGTCGACGCAGGCGTCACCGAACCCGTAGTTGCCGTCCACGGTGGCGCCGAAGTTGGCGTCCGAGGTGCCCTGGTCCGTCGCGTAGGGGCCGAACTGGATGCCCTGCATGAAGCTGGAGATGCACTCGCCGTTGGTCGCCTGGTTGGGAGCGAGCACGTTCTCGTCCACGCCGTGGACGAGCGGGTTCCCGTCGACGTCGCGGGCCACGCACCCGGCCGGCCGGTTCCAGTTCTCACTGAGGTAGGTGTTGAGCAGCTTGCCCTGGGCGTAGCCACCGTCGGGGGCGAGCTCGTAGTTGCCGTCCGCGTCACAGGGTGCGGTCGTCGTCCCGCACGGGACCGGGGCGTAGAGCTCGACGGGCACATCGGAGATCCCGACCTGCCAGTCCTCGGAGGCGGCGTACTGGGGGTCGAACTCGTTGCGGGTGGTGTCGTAGCTGACCGAGCCGACGATGCCGCCGTTGCGGGGGTCGATGCCGTTGGTCCCGGATGGGTTGTAGGCGTGGACGCCCCAGTCCATGCGGCCGCTCAGACCGATGATGGGCATCACACTGACGTCCACCCCGGCGCCCTTCACCGTTGTCGGGTTGTTCTGGTTGTCGGCCTGGTAGGTGATCCCGGTCGTGTAGAAGGAGTCGTTGTAGGCCTCCATCACGATCCACTCACCCAGTGGGTAAGCCGTCTCGAACACGTAGTGGCCGGTGCTGTCGGTCGTGGCCGAGGTCTGGCCGCGGTCCATCAGGGAGTTGTCCCTGCGGCGCATGGTGAGGCCGAAGTTGGGCACCCCGGGCTCGCCCGGGTCCTTGGTGCCGTTGCGGTTGCTGTCGTTGAAGACGTAGCCGTCATAGAGAGTCCACCAGCCGTTCAACGGCAGGGTGCCCATCTGCTCGGTCTGGCCGTTGCTCACGGTCACGTTGATCTGGTTGAGGTTGTAGTCCTGCGGCTCGTCCCACCAGCTCAGCAGGTAGTTCCCGTCGGGCACGCCGGAGATGTCGAAGTTGCCGTTCGCGTCGCCCTGACCCACCCAGACTGCGGCGTCACCGGCCTGCAGGTCGGCAAGGGAGAGCCATGGTCGGGCAATCGGCCCGTTCGACTTGGTCCCGGTGTTGCCGCCCCAGAAGTCGAAGGAGCCACCCTTGGGCGGGGTGTAGGTCTTGATCCCGACCACCGAGCCCTTGATGTGGCCCGAGGCCGACCCGTTGAGGGGCTGCCCGTTGTGGGTGGGCGGGGCGAAGCCGAAGATCGGCTGCGGCACCGGCTCGCCCGCCAGTGTGAACTCGGTGTCGAAGCCCGTCATCCCCTCCATGACCCAGGCGTCCCAGTCGTGGTTGCCCTCGAGGGTCGTCGTCTGGATCCACTGCTGGCCGTCGGGTGGCGTGGCCGACAGGGCGTATCGGTTGCTCCCCAGGTGCGGAATCGTCAGCATGCCGGTGGCGTCGCTGAGGCAGTCCTGGCCGAGCAGGTCGACCACGGGCAGCATGTCAGCGTCGAGGTCCCCGAGAGGGATCGTGTGCGTGGCGGGGTCCTCACCGACGTACGTCGTGCAGAGCGGGTTGCCGTACACGTCGGTGGTGACCTCGCCGAGGTAGTCGGTGATGTGGCCCACGAAGTTCGCAAGGCCCTCGTCGCCGGGGTCGAGCGTCCCGTTGGTGGGCGCGATGTCGGCGAAGACCTGGGCGCGAAGGGTCGCGTCGGGCAGCGGATTCGGCTGCAGCTCCACGCTGACCAGGCCCGGGGCCGGCAACGGCATGGTGAAGTGGGCGCCGTCGATCTTGTAGCCGTCGGCGATCACGGAGATCAGGTACCGCCCGTCCGGCAGGTTGAGGCCGTTTCCCCCGGTGACATCGCTCTGGTCACCGTGGCCGTAGATCGGGCTCATGTGCGGCACCTCGGCGATGGAGGGCCACGGGCAGGACCCCGGGTATCCGGGATCGGCCGCCGAACAGCCGGATCCGGGAGCCGGTGATCGTTGTCCCGTCGTGCCGGTGTTGTCGACGTTGATGATGTACTTGAAGTCGCTCACCGCGTCGCCTGCGGTCGCCCCGGCGCCGCCGAAGGCTCGTGGCTCGGTGCGGGCGCTGGTCACCTCTATCGTCAGCTGGTTCGTCGGCGCCGCGTAGGCGGGTGCGGCGGTCCGCACGCCGAGCGTCCCCATCGCCACGGCCGCACTGACCGTCACCATGGCCAGCGTCACGATCCGGGCAACGGCGCCCAGGTTCTTGTGTCCACGCATCCACTTCACCCTTCCGGCGAGCCCGAGAGTGTCGCTAAGGCCCTCAGGCTGCACCCGGTAGTTCGATCACGCGGGAACATGACAGACCTGTCATGGGACCGTCATGAGGCGGCGGAGGAGGACGGATCACGCCGTCAGACGGGGCGGGCCGGGCAGCGAGGCAGAGCCAGCTCGAAGGCTGCCCCACTGGATTCGTTGCCGAGTGCATGGACCTCCCCGCCGCTGGACCGCGCCGTGGCGCGCGCAATCGCGAGCCCGAGCCCACTGCCCATCGGTCCGTTGGGGGGGCGTCGGTGCCAGAACCGCTCGAAGACGTGATCGAGGTCCTCGACGGCGATCCCCGGGCCGTCGTCGGAGACCCGAATGGTGCAGCGAGTCGCGGAAGCGCGTCCCTTGATCTCGATCCGACCATCCTCGTCGGTGAAGTGCACCGCGTTCTCGATCAGTGCGTCCACCGCCAGTCCGAGCCACGCGGGATCGGCAAGCACCACCGCGTCGTCGGGGCACTCGAACACCCAGTCGCGGCGCGGCCCGGCCTTCCAGTTGCGTCCCAGCTCGAGGACGAACGACCTGAGGCCGATCCGTTCGGACGGCGGTGTCTCCCCCGAGTCGAGCTGAGCCAGGGCGAGCAGCCTGTTGGACAGAACGGACATTCGTTCGAGCTGGCGGAGGGCCACATGGACGTCGCCGCGCGCCTGGGTGACCTCGATCATGCGTACGGCGAGCTCGAGATGTCCCCGGGCGATGGTCACCGGCGTACGGATCGCGTGGGAGGTGTTGCGAAAGAAGCTGCGTTCCCGGTCGAATATCTCACGCTGACTGTCTGCCATCTCCTGCAGGGCGTCCTGCGCCGCCTTGCGCCGGCGGGCGTGCCAGACCATCGCGATGAGCAGCCCGGGCATGAGCAGGATCTCGGACAGCTCGGGCCAGTCGATCAGTCCCCGCTGGTAGTGGGCGTACATGAGGAACCCGGTCACAACGGCCACGGTGAGGAGCACAACGAGCGTGGGCAGGATCGGCCAGATCCGGAAGCCGTACGCGAGCGCGATCATCAGGAACATCACGTGGTACGGGATGGTCGCCCATTCCTCGTGGGTCTGCATGAGGGTCAGCATGGACAGACAGAAGAGGATGAGACCCAGATCGATCAGCCGGCCCGCCTTGCCGCGCAGGCGGAAAGTGGGCTTCGACAGGCGCTCGCGCGCCTCAGCCGCTCGCAAGCCGATAGCCGACATTGCGCACGGTTCGGATCAGGTCGCCGCGAAGCTTGTGCCGCAGCCGGGCTACGCAGACATCCACAACGTTCGTGGCCGGATCGAAGGCGTAGCCCCACACCTCGGACAGCAGCTCCTCGCGCGAGCACACCCGGTCCGCACGGCGCATCAGGTGTCGGAGCAGGAGGAACTCCCGTTGCGACAGGGTGACCGCCCGGTCGTCCATGTGGATGGTCCGCGCCTGGATGTCCAGGGTCACCGCCCCGACCCGGAGGAACTCGTGACCGTTCGACAGCGGCTGGGCGGGATTGCTGAGCCGGCTCCGGACCCGCGCAACCAGCTCGCGGACGGCGAAGGGCTTGGCCAGGAAGTCGACCGCTCCCGCCTCGAGCACCTCGACCCGCGCGCCCACATCGGCATCGGCCGACAGCACGAGCACCCGCACCTCGGGCCGGGATGCCTGCAGGGCGGCAAGCACGGAACGACCGTCGACCCCTGGCATCAGCAGATCGAGCACCACCAGGTCCGGTGGCTCCTGCATCGCCATGCTCAGACCGTCTGCGCCGTCCCACGCGCTGGTGACGCGATGGCCGTCTGCCTCCAGCGCGCGGCAGACGAACCGGACCAGGTCCGGTTCGTCGTCGATCACAAGAATTTCAGCCATGCCACCACCCACAGTCGTTCTATCGTCGTGGTGCGGCCGGGTCATCCCGAATACGGATGATGTATTGCCGGTCCGGTCGGGGTCAGTGCACGTTCCCGGCGACCAGATCCTGGTAGTTCGGGTGCTTCTCGATCCAGGCCTTGATGAACGGGCACCGCGCGACCACGCGTCGGGTTCCGCCGGCCCGGACATCGTCCAGCGCGAACCGGGCGAGCGCCCCGCCCACGCCCTTGCCCTCGAACGCGTCATCCACCTCGGTGTGGGTGAAGATGATGACGTTGTCGCCCTTGAGGTCGTAGGCAGCGAACCCGGCGAGCTCGCCGTCGATCCGCGCCTCGTAGCGATGCTCCTCGGCGTTGTCGCGGGTCTCGATGTCGGTCACCGCGCAAGTCTAGGTCGGCCTCGGCGACCCGCTGCCACAGCTGAGCCCCGAAACGTATGACGTCCCGGCCCGCTCGCGCGGGGGAAGACTCAGAGGCGGTGCATGGCGGTGGTCGCCAGCACCAGCTCGCCCGCCTCGTCGGAGGCATCCAGGTCAGCGATCGCGTCGATCACCCAGTCGTGGTGGCCCTCGGGGTCGGCGATGGTCTGGCGCACCCGCCAGAGCCGCGCTGAACCCTCCTCGACGCCGGCCGGCGTTCCGATCTCCGGCTCCACCTGCAGCATCGACGGCCCCCGGGCGTCGCCGGCGGTGCCGATGCTGTCGTGCTCGGCGAAGTAGACCTCGATCGCCGCGTCCCACACCGATCGCGTCATCACCACGGCGCGCGGCGGGTCGGTGCGGTCCGCGGCCGCGCGTTCGAGCGCCATCAACGCGTCCAGGTCGTCGCGGGCGACCAGCTCGACGCGGCGGAACATCGCGTTGCGCACCATCACCCGGAAGGCCCGGTCCTGCTTCGAGATCGGGCGTGGATTGGGCGGCGGCAGGTGCTCGGCGAGCTCGGTGGCGATCCGGTGCACCGCCTCGGGGTCGCTCAGGGCCTCCCACTCGTCGAGCAGCGAGGAGTCGGTCTGCCGCACCGTCTCCCCGAGCCACTCGGTCAGGTCCTCGAGCTCCGGCGTCCGGTGCGCCTCGGGCACGGTCTGGCGCAGGGTGCGGTAGGCGTCGGTGAGCACCTTCGTCGTCTCCTGGAAGGAAGCGGCCGAGAGAAACGACTCCGTCGCGAGCGACGCCTTCGTGATCCCGAGGATCAGCGGCTCCGACGTTGCCTGATCCTTGCCCTTCTCCTTCTTGACGCGCAGGTTCTCGCGGTCGAGCACGAGCTTGTCGACGAGCTGGCCCGGCAGCAGGTCGGTGCCGCCCGCGTTGTCGACGCGCACCTTCTTCAGCATCTGACGCACGATCAGCTCGATGTGCTTGTCGTGGATCTCGACGCCCTGGGACTTGTAGACCTTCTGCACCTGGTCGACGAGATACAGCTCGATCGCCTTGTAGCCCTTCAGGCGCACCAGGTCAGCCGGGCTGATCGAGCCCTCCGTGAGCGCGTCACCGGCCTCCACCTTCTGGCCGTGCACGACGAGCAGCCGCGTCCGGCGCGAGACCGTGTAGGACTTGTCGTCCTCTTCGTTCCCGCTGTCCGCGACGATCGTGATCTTGATCTGACGCTCCGTCTCTTCGAGCGAGACGGTGCCGTCGATCTCGGCGAGCTCCGCGGCACCCTTCGGGTTCCGCGCCTCGAAGATCTCGACGACGCGAGGCAGGCCGTGCGTGATGTCCGCACCGGCGACGCCGCCGGTGTGGAACGTCCGCATGGTCAGCTGGGTTCCCGGCTCGCCGATCGACTGCGCCGCGATGATGCCGACGGCGTCGCCGATCTCGCACATCTCGCCCGTGGCCGGGAAGATCCCGTAGCAGGTCTTGCACACGCCGGCCGCGGCGCGGCACTTGAGCACCGAGCGCACCGGCAGGGTCGTCTCGCTGCCGAGCTCGGCCTCGATCTCCTCGAGCAACCCGAGCGTCAGGACGACGCTCTTCTCGACGACCAGGGTCTTGCCCGGCTTGCCGGAAGCA
>JAOPXM010000191.1 GCA_025965125.1 Nocardioides sp. | reverse complement strand
ATCGTCCAGAACTTCCGGGCCAAGCCCGACACCGCGATGCGGCACGTCGACGATCTCGGGCTCGACGAGTACCGCGCGACGATCGCCGTGACCCGGCTGCTGCTCGGCCCCAAGGCCCGCGTGCAGGCCCCGCCCAACCTTGTCGACCTCGTGGAGTGTCGGGCCCTGCTCGAGGCCGGCGTCGACGACTGGGGCGGTGTCTCCCCCGTGACGCCCGACCATGTCAACCCCGAGCGGCCGTGGCCCTCGCTCGAGCGCCTGCGTGACCTGACCGCGACCTGCGGCTTCGAGCTCCGTGCGCGTCTCACGGTCCACCCCGAGTTCGTCCGACAGGGCGAGCCCTGGCTCGACCCCCGCATCTCCGGACACGTCGCCGCGCTGGCCACCGACGACGGCCTCGCGCGTCCCGGCGTACGTCCCAGCGGGCTGCCGTGGCAGTAGCCCGACGGCGGCTTCGCCGCGGTGGGACGAACCGACCTGCACACCGAGGTCGACACCACCGGCCGCACCGAAGACCGGCGCTCCGACTTCGACAACGTCTACGGCGACTGGGACGAGCTCCGCGCCGCTGCGATAGTCCGTGACGGAACTGTCGTCCCAGAGGCCAATCCACGACAGTTGCGTCACGGACTATCCGATTTCCGGGCCGCCCTGGCGAACGCAGAGAGCGACCCGGCCGGCCTGAGCGACGAGCAGGCCCTGGCCCTGATCACTGCGGAGGGTGAGCAGCTGGAGCAGGTCTGCAACCTGGCCGACGAGCTGCGCCGCCAGACCGTTGGCGACGAGGTCACCTACGTCGTCAACCGGAACATCAACTTCACCAACATCTGCTACGTCGGCTGCCGGTTCTGCGCGTTCGCGCAGCGGCGCACCGACGCGGACGCGTTCTCACTCTCGCTGGAGCAGGTGGCAGACCGCGCCGAGGAGGCCTGGAACCTCGGCGCCACCGAGGTTTGCATGCAGGGCGGGATCGACCCCGAGCTGCCGGGGACGGCGTACTTCGACCTGGTCGCGGCGGTGAAGCAGCGGGTGCCGGGGATGCACGTGCACGCATTCAGCCCGATGGAGATCGTCAACGGCGCCGCGCGCACCGGCCTGTCGATCGAGGACTTCCTGATCAAGGCCCGTGAGGCGGGACTCGACACCATCCCTGGCACCGCGGCCGAGATCCTCGACGACGAGGTCCGCTGGGTGCTCACCAAGGGCAAGCTGCCGACCAGGACCTGGATCGATGTCGTCACGACCGCGCACCGGGTGGGGCTGCGATCCAGCTCGACGATGATGTACGGCCACGTCGACAACCCGCGGCACTGGGTCCAGCACCTGCGGGTGCTTTCGCGGATCCAGGACGAGACCGGGGGCTTCACGGAGTTCGTGCCGCTGCCGTTCGTCCACCACTCCTCACCGATCTACCTGGCTGGTGTCGCCCGTCCCGGGCCCTCCCACCGTGACAACCGCGCCGTGCACGCCGTGGCCCGGATCCTGCTGCACGGCCGCATCCCCAACATCCAGACCTCCTGGGTCAAGCTCGGCGTCGACGGCACCCGCGACATGCTCCAGGCCGGGGCGAACGACCTGGGCGGCACGCTGATGGAGGAGACCATCTCGCGGATGGCCGGTTCCGAGCACGGCTCGGCGAAGACCGTCGACGAGCTCGTCGACATCGGGGCCGGCATCGGCCGACCGGTGCGCGAGCGCACCACGACGTACGGTGTTCCAACCGGGGTCAGGTAAGGCCAGGAGCTCTCGGGGGCGACAGTGGGCTATCCGAAGATCGACGACGAGTACGACAGCCGTTACCGCGTCGTGCGCCGGATCGGTCGTGGCGGCACCGGCGTCGTCTTCGAGGCCGTCGACACGGTGCTCAACCGGCCGGTGGCCCTCAAGATCGTGCTCGCGCCTTCGCCGGACCGAGACGACTTCCACGGGCGGTTCGCCCGTGCGGCATCGGCCCTCGCGCACGTCCGGTCACGCAACATCGCCGGGCTCCTCGAGCACGGCGAGTACGACGGCACGGTCTACCTCGTCACCGACTACTTCCCGGACGGTGACCTGCGCGGCTGGCTGGGGGGCCACGGGCCGCTGGAGCGGCGGGCCGCGCTGTCACTGGTCTCCCAGGTCTGCGAGGCGCTCGCCGACGCCCACGCCTCCGGCGTCATCCATCGCGACGTGCACCCCGGCAACGTGCTGCTCCGGAGTCGGCCCGAAGGTCTGGTCCCCTACCTGGGTGACTTCGGGGTCGCCCTGGACAGTCCCGGAGCCCTGCTCGGGAGTCCGGCGTACATGGCTCCCGAGCGGCACTTCGGTCACGCCGCGGACGAGCGCGGGGACGTCTACTCCGCCGGCTGCCTGCTCTGGGCCGCGCTTGGCGGGGACGCGCCGTACAGCGGCACCGACTTCCAGATGGTCAGCTCGCACAGCAACGCACCCATCCCCCAGCTCGGCACGGGGGATCCCATCGACGATCGGATCGACGAGGTCCTGACGGCCGCGCTCAACAAGGACCCCGAGCGACGCTTCCAGTCCGCGCGCGACCTGCGAGAGGCGCTGCTCGAGATCATCCGCGCCATCGACGCCGGTCGAGTCGTGTCCGGGCGAGGCGTCTAGTTCCGCGCGGTCCGCTTCCGCGAGAGCGCATCGACTGCCGCCGCGGCAAGGAGCACGACGCCGGTGATCACCTGCTGGTACTGGACGCCGAGGTTCGGACGCAGACCCAGACCGTTGGGGATGATCACGATGACGAGCGCGCCGATGACGGCGTCCCTCGGCTTGCCGCGCCCGCCGAAGAGCGACGTCCCACCGATGACTGCCGCGGCAACCGAGAACAGCAGGATATTTCCGGCACCCAGGTCGAGCGACACCGAGTGCGAGGAGGATGCCAGCAGCACCCCGCCCAGGGCCCCGAAGGCCGAGCACAGGGTGAAGGCGGTGACCTTGATGTGCACCACGTCGATGCCGGCGCGCCGGGCCGCCTCTTCGTTGCCGCCGGTGGCGTAGAGGTGCCGCCCCCACGTGGTCTTGTTCAAGGCCAGGCTGCACGCGATCATCAGTGTGATTGCGATGACCGCCGCCCAGGGAAGGCCCGCGATCACGAGGTACGGGTTCGTGTTGCGGTTGCGGTTGGCCAGGATGGTCACCACGATGCCGACGGCGGCGAGGATGCCGCCTCGCACCAGCACCAGGCTGAGCGCGTCGTGGGCCAGCCCCGCCCGCTGGGCCGTGATCGACTTCCAGAGCGTGAAGCCCAGATAGCCGGCGAGCACGACAAGGGTGAAGACCCAGCTCCACGTCGGGGACAGGTTGGCGCTGGAGAGGTTGTACCAGATCTTGTAGTTGGTGGTGCCGATCGGCTGCGAGTTGAGGGCAAACAGCAGGACGCCCTGCCAGGCGAGGAACAGGGCCAGGGTGACGATGAAGCTGGGGATGCCGACCTTGGCGACCATGAATCCGGTGAAGACACCCACGGCAGCGCCGAGCGCGACGGCGGCGACGATGGCCAGGGTGACGTGCTGGACCAGGTTGGTCAGGAAGAGGACCAGGCCGATCGCGACCACCACGGCCGCGGTGTAGGCCTTGAGCCAGATCGCAAGCGCGATGGCGGCCAGCATGGCGATGATGAGCGTCCAGTAGAGAAACGTCGGCACGGTGTCGTGCAGGTTGCCGGAGAAGACTGCTCGAGCCGCGAATCCTGCGCACATGCCGCCGGTCGTGCCGGCCGACAGGTCGATCTCCCCGAGGAGCAGGACGAAGACCAGGCCCATCCCGATGACGGCGATGTAGGCACCCTGGCCAGGCAGGTTGCCAATGTTGTTGGCCGACAGGAAGCGGTCGCTCACCTGGCTGAAGATCACGACCAGGACGACGAGACCGAGCACCGACGGCAGGGCTCCGGGATCACCGGACCGCAGGCGCTGGAAGTAGGACCTGACCGCGCCCGGGACGGTCTGTCGCTCGACATCCAGCGAGAAGCTGGAGTCGTCGTCGTTCCCAGGCCCCGAGGTGGTCGCGGACTCGCTGCTGACTGACATGGTCGTCCTCAGATGTTCTGGTTCGCAGTGACGGGGGCCAGACCGATGTCGCCACTGCGACCGGCTGTGATGAGCTCGACTATCTGCGTGGTGGACGAGTCCTTGGACAGGACCTCCGCCGCCACCCGCCCCAGGTAGAGGGCCGCCACCCGGTCGGCCACCTCCATGACTTCTTTCATGTTGTGCGAGATGAGGACGACGCCCAGGCCCTGGTCTGCCAGGCGGCGGACCAGGTCGAGCACCTGCCGCGTCTGCGCCACCCCGAGAGCCGCTGTCGGCTCGTCGAGGAAGACCACCTTGCTGTTCCACAGCACGGCCTTGGCGATCGCCACCGTCTGCCGCTGGCCGCCGGACAGGTTGGCCACCAGCTGCCGGACCGAGGACACGGTCTTGACCGACAGGCCCTTCAGCGTGGCGCGGGCCTGACGTTCCATCTCGCCGTCGGCAAGCATCCCGAACCGGCGGATCTCGCGGCCGAGGAACATGTTCTGGGTGATGTCGAGGTTGTCGGCCAGGGCGAGGTCCTGATAGACGAACTCGATGCCCAGGCCGGTTGCGACGCGTGGGTCGCTCAGAGTCACGGGCTTTCCCTCGAAGCGGATCTCGCCGCTGTCGATGGTGTTGATGCCGGCGATGCACTTGACGAGGGTGGACTTGCCGGCGCCGTTGTCGCCGACGAGTGCCGTCACCTCGCCGGGGTAGACGTTGAGGTCCACGTCACGGAGCACGTGTACCGGTCCGAAGCTCTTGTTCAGCTTGGAGATCTCCAGGATCGGGTCCGTCATGGATGATCACCACCTTCGCGTTTGGTCTGGGATGTCGTCGTGAGCGCGGCCTGAGCCGACGATGGCCGGGCGGGGAGGCCCCGCTCGGCCATCGTCGATGAGCATCATCCGCTGCTCAGGCGGTGTCAATCAGGAGATACCCAGCGCCGTGCAGTCGGTCTCGATGCCCTGGCAGATGTCGGCGGCCGTCAGGGCGCCCGCGTCGATCACATCCGTGACGTTGGCCTGCGTGATGACCTGCGCGGGGAGCAGCAGGGCCTGCAGGTTGTGGCCCGCAGCCTGCGGGTCGGCGAACGGGCTCAGGGTGAGGCCGGCCTGCGCAGGATCCGTGCCCTGGATGAGCGCGATCGCGAGCTGAGCGGCAGCGGTGGCCTCGAGCGTCACGTTCTTGAAGACCGTCATGCTCTGCTGCCCCGTGATGATGTTCTGCAACCCCTCCACGCCGGAGTCCTGACCGGTGACCACCACGTGGCCATTGAGGCCGGAGCCCTTGAGCACACCGATGACGGCGTTGGCGATGTCGTCGTTCGCGGCGACCACGCCGTCAACCTGTCCACCAGCCGCGGTGAGCGCCTGGGTGAACGTCGGGGCGGCGTTCTCGACCTTCCAGCCCTTGACGGTCGACTCGGACACGATCTTCAGCTTGCCGTCGGCCTCCAGCGGGTCGAGCACCTCGTGGGCGCCCTTGGCGAAGAGGACCGCGTTGTTGTCCACGTCGGTGCCGCCGTCCATCATGATGATGTTCGGGTTCGTCACGCCCTGCGCGTCGAGGCAGTCGACGAGGGTCTGCGCCTGGAGCTTGCCGACGTCCTCGTTGTCGAAGGACACGTAGTAGCCCGCGGTGCCACCCAGGTTCACCCGGTCGTAGTCGATGACCTTGACACCGGCAGCCTCGGCAGCCTGCTCCACGCCTGCGCCCGACGGGGCGTCGATGGAGTCGATGATCAGCACCTTCACGCCCTCACCGATCATGCTCTGGGCGATCGCCGCGAACTTGCTCGTGCTGCCGCCGGCGTTCTGGATGTCGGGCTGGATGCCGGCATCCGACAGCGCCTTCTGCAGGAGCGGCTTGTCGTAGAGCGTGTAGCGCGTCGAGGACGTGGTGTCGGGCAGGATCACGCCGACCTTGCCCGAGGCGTTGCCCGGGGTGCCGCCGGTGGGCGGCGCGGAGGCGGCGCTGGTGGGCGGGTTGTCGAGCTTGCAGGCGGCCGAGATCCCCGCCGTGTCGCTGGATCCGCCGCCGCTGGGCGTGTTGGAGTTGGAGTCGTTGCCACAGGCGGCGAGCCCGCCGGTGCCGATCATGAGGGCAGCACCAAGCGCTGCCATGCGGTGCAGGGGTGTGGACATGTCTCTCCTCGGATGCGAACGGGCGGGTGCCCGGCTGATCTCGGGATGAGTGTTGACCGTCACAACGTTGTCGTCAAGTGTTGAACACAAAATGACACAAAGTTGTCGTCTGACGGGGTTTGTCGACACCACTTGACCACAAAGGTGTTGCCGGTGCACAGTTCCGCCCATGACGCCCGCCCCCCGCGCCGACCCGTCCCCCGGGTCGACCTCTTCGCTGCGTACGGCGAACCAGCACCGCGTGCTGGACGTCCTGCGATCCGGCGGTGGGGCAGCGGAGACGGCGGCGGACGAGGGCACGTTCACCCAGGCCGAGCTGGCCAGGGCGACCGGTCTGGCCCCCGCGACGGTGTCCAACATCGTGCGGGAGCTCGCGGCCTCCGGGCTGGTCGAGACCGATCCGGGCAGCGGCCGCCGCGGCTCGTCGGTGCGGCTGGCTCGCAATGCCGGGACCGTGGCAGGTGTCGACTTCGGCCACAGCCACGTCGCGGTGGCGATCGGCGACCTGACCGGTCGCCTGATCGCCGAGGAACGACGTGTCCTCGAGACGGCGCACCAACACGTCGAGGCCCTCGACCTCGCCTGGTCGATGCTCGAGGCGATGTCCGTCGAGCACGGCGCCGTGCGCCACATCGGGCTCGGTCTGCCCGCCCCGGTCACCAACGAGGTGGTCCGGTCGTCGGCGATCTTCCCGGGTTGGGAAGGCGTCAACACGCGGCTCGCGGCCGAGCAACGGTTCGGCATCCCGGTCCACGTCGAGAACGACGCCAACCTGGGCGCACTGGCCGAGCACCGTCAAGGTGTCGGCCGCGGCCACGACAGCTCGGTGTTCGTGAAGATCTCCTCCGGTGTCGGAGCCGGCATCATCATCGACAACGAGCTGTTCCACGGCGCGGGCGGGACCGCCGGGGAGATCGGCCACCTCACCCTTGACGAGACCGGACCACTGTGTCGCTGCGGCAGCCGCGGCTGCCTGGAGGCCTACACCTCGACCGGCAGCGTGCTCGCGATGCTGGCCGGCCAGCTGCCGGACGCGGATCTCGACGACATCGTGGCCGCAGCGAATCACGGCAACGTCTCGGCCCAGCGTGCGCTGGAGGACGCCGGGCTCCACCTCGGCTGGGGACTGGCCAACATCGTCAACCTGCTCAACCCGGCCATCGTCGTAGTGGGCGGAGACATGGCGCGAGCCGGCGAGCTGCTCCTCGAGTCGGCCCGGATCGGACTGCGAAGACACGCCCTCGACTCCGCCGCGCTGACGCCCGTGGTGGCCAGCGAGCTGGGCGAGCGCGCCAGCCTCGTGGGCGCCGTACTCCTCGCCGCGGAGCGCACCGAGCTGGTCGTCGAGCACGCATGAAGGCATCCGGCGACGGGTATCTGCGGGGGTGACGCTCGTCCACCCCCGGTGGACGCCAGAACGGAGATTCCCGTGCTCTTCCTGCTTTGGCTCCTGGCCGTGATCCTGGTGATCGCCGGCATCGTCCAGCTCTTCAAGGGCGAGGTGCTCTGGGGCATCGTCCTGATCATCGTGGGCTTCGCGGTCGGCCCGGGGGGCTACAGCATCTTCAAGTAGTGGTCGAGGTGTCGACGACGATCTCCAGCTCGAACTCCTCGGAGTTCTCCAGGTAGAGCGCGGTGTGCTCGTCGCCGCCCGCGTGCGGGTAGCGGTCGGCGAAGAGCTCGTGCCAGCCGTGGGCCGACGACTCCGCGCGGATCCGGTCGAGGGCGGCTCGGCTCTCGACGGTGAGCGCGAGATGGTTCACGCCCGGTCGCAGGCGGTCGTGGGTGCCGTCGACCTGGTCAGCTGAGCGCTCCAGGAAGAAGTACGTGCCGTCGGGATGTGCCCACGACGTGTCACCGTCGGCCTCCCACCCCAGCTCGCCCAGGACCCAGGCCCACTCGGTCGACGCCACGGTCGGGTCGCTGACCCACAGGTCCAGGTGGTGCAGTGCTCGCGCCATGGCGCCACCATAGGGGCCGCGTCGAGCGGCGGACATGGACAAAACGAGAACACGTTCTAGAGTGCGCACGTGCGCTTCTCGATCAGTACGGCCTTCATCCCCGTCGACCAGCAGCTCCCGATCGCCCGGGCGGCCGACGAGCTGGGGTACCACTCGATCGCGATCCCCGACCATGTCGTGGACCTGGAGACCCTGGCCACGCCGTACCCCTACACGCCGGACGGCGCGCGGCGCTGGGACTTCTCGGCCGAGTGGCCGGACCCCTGGGTGCTCGTGGGCGCCCTCGCTGCGGTGACCACCAAGCTCCGGTTCTTCACCTCCGTCTACGTCCCGGCGCTGCGGAACCCCTTCCAGGTCGCCAAGACCGTTGGTACGGCGGCCGTGCTCTCCGAGAACCGCGTCAGCCTCGGCATCGGCATCGGGTGGTGCCTGGAGGAGTTCGAGCTGCTGGGACAGGACTTCCGGACCCGCGGCAAGCGCACCGACGAGGGCCTGGCGCTGATGAAGGAGCTGTGGGAGTCGGAGTGGGCGGAGTTCGAGGGCGCCTTCCACACGGCCCCGAAGCTGACGATGAAGCCGAACCCGACCGAACGCATCCCGATCTTCGTCGGCGGGCTCTCCGAGATCGCGTTCGCCCGCGCCGCCCGGCACGACGGGTGGATCGGTGACCTCTACACCGTGGACGAGGCGATCGGTCACGCCACCCGACTCCGCGAGATCCGTGAGGAGGTCGGCAACGACCGCGACTTCTCGTTCATCACCGCCTTGACCGACGCCTTCCTGCCCGAGCACTTCGTGCGGGCGGAGGAGGGTGGCGTCACCGACTGCATGACGATGCCCTGGGCCTACTACTTCGGCCTGGACGCCAGCATCGAGCAGAAGGTCGAGGGCATGGCGCGCTTTCGCGACGACCTGATGACGCCGTTGGAGAAGCTCACCGGCTGAGCTGAGCCTCGAGCCGGCCTGCCGTCCACGCGTCTGCACGAGGAGCGGTTCGCGTTCTGAACGTGGGCACTCCGGCCTGTGTATAGGTCGCACGACCTCGGGTGCATAGGGAAACCCCCGATTCCTCGGGCGCGGCCGGAACCTAGGTTCGGGCCATGAGACCTAGGAGAACACCATGACCCGTTCATCGGACCGCACCAGGCGCCCCCTCGCTGCCATCATCTCGGCGGGCTGCCTCGTCGGCATCACCGCGGCGTCGACGGCCGCACCCGCTCCCGCCGCCACCGCACCCCGGGCGAGCAAGGCCGCTGCCTGCGGCTGGAAGGTCGTCGCGGCGCCTTCCCCGGGAATCGGATCGGTCACCCTGCGCGGCATCGACGCCATCACCCGGAGCGACATCTGGGCCGTCGGCGCCCGGGGTGCCCAGGGTGCCACGCTGGCCCAGCACTGGAACGGACACGGATGGGCCGTCGTCAAGACCCCCAACCGCAGCAAGTACACGCAGCTGGAAGACGTGACAGCCATCTCGCACAAGAACGTCTGGGCCGTGGGCTGGTTCGTGCCCAAGGGCGGCAAACATCCGAAGAGCCTGATCGAGCACTGGAACGGCGATCACTGGTCGGTCGTGCCGAGCCCGAACCCGCTCAAGGGAAACAACGTGCTGTTCGGCGTGGATGGCAAGTCTGCCAAGGCGGTGTACGCCGTGGGCACCAACAACCTCGGTCCCTCCGCCGGGTCCAGGCAGATCACGCTGAAGCTGGGGAGCGGTAAGTGGCGTGCACTCCCGGTGCCGTCCGGCAGCAGCACCGTGGACGACGTCGCAACGCTCTCGGTCGGGCAGGCCGTGGCGGTCGGCCACGCCGGCCCCACGGGCAGCTCGGCGGCACTCGTCGAGCAGTTCGACGGCTCGGACTGGGTGGGCCTCCCCGTTGCGACCACGACCAACTCCGGCCATCTGTACGGCGTGTCCGCTCCCAGCGCAGGTGGGCAGTGGGCAGTCGGCTCGAGCTCCGGGGCCGCAGCCCTCCAGACGCTGACCGTGCAGAAGACCGCAACTGGTTGGGAGGAGCTGGCCAGCCCGAACACGTCGACAACCCTGATCAACGTCCTGACCGGGGTCGTGGGACTGTCCGAGAGCGAGGCGTGGGCGGTTGGCTACCACGAGGACTCCACGTTCTACACACGCACGCTCGTCGAGCACTTCAGCTCAGGTGCGTGGTCCATCGTCGCAAGCCCCAACGTGGGCGCGGGCCACAACCAGCTCCTCGACATCACGGCGGCCAACGGCGACCTGTGGGCCGTCGGCTACTCGACACGGCCGACCGGGACGAAGGTCCTCATCGAGAGCAGACGCTGCTGAGTCGTCGAAGGGGTGGCCTATGGTCGATGTATTCCGTGTGTCTCGACGACTCACTTCGATCAATCTCTTGGGGCTCCTGAACCACATGACGTCCATCGTTCGATCCGTGCTTGTCGGTCTGGGCGCAACCCTGGCTCTCGTCGTGGTGCCGCAGCCTGCTCACGCAGACCAAGCAACCCTTCTCGACGCAACGGGTGACAGCTGGGCCAGTCATCCAAGCGGGGACTGGACCCAGGGGTCCTTCGCCAACACGGACCTCCGCCGCACCCGCGTGATGCATCAACACCGCCGGGTGGTCCTTGACTTCACGTACGTGGACCTCAAGGCGGGAGCCTCCGACGAGATCAACCTCCACGCCTACCTGGTCACCGACAAGCACGTCAGGTACCTGGTCGAGGTCTCGGTCGACTACCTCGGACGCTCGGCCCACTTCGGG
>JAOPXM010000245.1 GCA_025965125.1 Nocardioides sp. | reverse complement strand
CCGGAGAACGAAGCCGCCTACATGATGGCCCTGGACTCGGCCCTGCTGGACCGCCACATCTCGGTCACCGACGGTGAGCACCTGATCGAGGTTGCCCGCCAGTCCGGTCTGGGCCGGGGCCGGATCATCGAGCTTCATCGCGATTATCTGGCCGAGATGGCCAAGGTTGCGCTCGACGACGGAGTCGTCACAGGTGACGAGAGGGAAGAGCTCGAGCGGGTCGCCGACGGGCTCGGACTCGGCCCGGCCGATGTCGATCAGGCGCTGATCTTGGCGTCGGAGTTTCGCCAGTCGGCGGCCAAGCACGTGGGCGCGCCGGGGGCGTTCTTGGCCCGCGGCGACCGGGTCGTGTTCACCGGTGCGATGCGAAGGAACCGGGACTCGTGGATCGAGCTGATCGTTCAGGCGGGTCTGGCCAGCGGTGGTGTCACCAAGTCGACGAGGCTGCTGGTGACGGCCGATCCGGACTCGATGAGCGGCAAGGCCGGTAAGGCCCGCGGGTTCGGGGTTCCTGTCGTCGATGAGGAGGCGTTCGAGCGGATGTTCGCCGAGTACTGCGCCTCGACGGCGACCGTCTAGCGGGAAAGGACGTCGGGTGCGTCCACCGGTGACGGCCAACCCTGCGGCAGCCATGCCGGGCTCACGGCATCGTCCGTCACAACCTTGACGGGCCGGGTGTCGTCCTCGGTCAGCTGCTTCCGCAGGATCGCCGCCGCGGCGACGGCATCGTCAAATGCGCGGTGCTCGTGTGCTGACGCGACGTCGAACCGGTCCCGGAGCGCCGCAAGGTTGGCCGGCAGATCGGGATCACGGCGCCGGGCCAGACGCATTGTGCACAGTGTCGGCCAGGCGGGGGCGCTGATGCCGGCGTGGGCGAACTCCGCATGAAGGAAGCCCAGATCGAACGACGCGTTGTGGGCGACGACGATCCGGTCGGACAGGCGGTGAGCGATCTCATCGATCAGGTCACCAAACGCGGGGGCGTCGGCGACGGCGTCGTCATCGAGCCCGTGGATCGAGGTGGCACCCACCGGTCCTTGGGGGTTGACGATGGTCGACCAGCTCTCGCTTTGACGGCCGTCCCGGTCGAGATGCAGGATCGCGATCTCCACCACGCGGCCGCCCCGGTGTGGTGACAGTGACGTCGTCTCCAGGTCGATGACCGCGTACGGGGTGACTCCGATGCTGATGCGCTCGGTGGGCTCCAACACTTCCGGAAGGGGGCCATCGGCCAGCACCGGCAGTGGCGGGTGCAGCCGCACCAGGTCCTCGACCACGGCCCAGGCGCCGGGAACGTCGAGGCTGCCCGCAGCGTAGGCCTGGGACAGGAGGTTCTGGTCGAGGAAGCGGTCGTGCTTGTCGGTCTCCTTGGCGGGGACATGCTGCGCCAGCGCGATCGGGTCGGGCGCGCCGCCTTCATACAACTGGGCAAGCGCGATCAGCAGATCGGGCAGGGGCGTGTGCCGGCAGGTCAGGCCGGGGCCTTCCACGGTGGCGGTGATGCCTTGGCTGGTCAGCATCACCGACAGGGTGTTGATGATGCGGCTACCTCGCCAGGCCACGATGACCGAGTCGGTGCCCGCGTCGACCACGGTCACGTCGCACAGGTGGTGCTGGCGGTAGGCGGCCCGACCTTCGGCGAGGAGTTCGGCGGCCGCGGTGTCGAGGTAGGCCGGGACGACGTCAGATTCGTACAGGTCGCGCATCTTGCGCCGGACCCCGTCGGAGATCTCCCCGGCTCCACCGCCAAACGGTGGAGTCACACCGCCGGAGGACGGGGTCAGTTCGATGGTCTTGGTGGGTGCGTCGATGCCGATGACCTTCCACCGGCGTCCGGTGAAGATCATCATGCTGCCCTCGAGCACCGGATAGTCCACGGGAATGCTGCCCAGCACCTGCCCCGACGAGATGAGCCGGTACTCCTCGGCGGTCTGGAAGGACACGTAGAACGTGTAGTGGTTCAGGAGCTGCTCACCGGCCGGGCCGGCCAGGAGCAGCCCGTCGCCGGCCTGCATCAGGACCTCACGCTCGGCCAGCGAGCGGAGCAGATCGATGAACATGCGCTTGTCGACCTGGACGAACGGGCCGTCGCCGCACAGCGCGGAGTACAGCTGCGGTGCGGACGCGCCACCGTGCTGTGCGATCACGGACAGGACCTGCTGGATCAGGGTGGACAGGTGCAGGCCTGAGGTGTTCGGCGGTTCGAACCACTTGTCGAGCATGAGATCCACGACAGCGATGGTCTGGACCAGGTCGGTGCGTAGCCGGTCGATCAGATGTGTCTTGGCGTCGACCGGACGTTCGGAGATGTAGGCCCGCAGTGTCGCCGGGGCGTCGCGCCGGCCCGAACGGCCAACCCGTTGCCGGATGGCCGAGACGCTGTAGGGAGGCCCGATCTGCGCGATCGAGTCGGCCGAGCCGATGTCGATGCCCATCTCGAGCGTGGAGGTGCACACCGCCGTCGTGGGGGCGTCGCGTGCCTTGAGCCGAGCTTCGACTTCTTCGCGGAACGACTTGGACAGGTTGCCGTGGTGGGGGAGGAACTCGTTCGTGGCGCGGTTGGCCTCGCTGAGACATTTCAACAGGTCGGAGTAAGCCTCGACACCGGCCCGTGAGTTCGCGAACACGAGGTTGTCGCTGCCGCGCAAAGTTCGGTAGAGGTGGTCGGCGATCTCGTACTTGTCGGACGCGTGCTTGACCTGATCGTTCGGATCGATGGCGGGATCGTCCATGCGGGAGACGTAACCACGCACCTGCATCCGCAGCTCGGACGTCTCGTTAGGTGAGTCCAGCACCAAAACCTGTGCACCCAGGCGGGGACGGAGGACCTCTT
>JAOPXM010000161.1 GCA_025965125.1 Nocardioides sp. | reverse complement strand
TCGTCGTCCCCGGTGGTGTCGTGGTCGAGGTCGAGCGCAAGCTGGTTGCGGGCGAGCTCGCCGGCGGCCATCGCGCGGCGCACGTCCAGGGAGTCGTCGCAGCCGAGGTCGGCCAACGCCTGGGCTCCCGCGGCCAGGGCGGCGTCGAGGTCCAAAGCGTCGGCCAGGTCCAACTCGCCCTCGACGTGCACGGTGCCGTCGAACCCGACCCGGTCGGTGTGCAGATCCAGATGCCGGGAGTCGGCGTGCTCGGTGCGTCGGCGTTCGGCCTCGGCGGGGTCGAACCGGACCCTGGCCTCCTCGATGAGCCGGTCCAGCTGGGCAACGCCGATCTTGTGCGCCACCGCCGCGACGTGGCGGTCCACGAACGATGCTGCTGGTTTCGACAACGACAGAGTCTGTTGGGCCACGCGTCGGGCGCGCCACACCGGCACGGTCCCGTCGACGACCTTGGCCCACAGATGGGTGAGCCGGTAGCGGACCTCGATGGCGTCGCCGAGGTATGCCTTGCCACTGTCGTGGGTCATCCCGATCGCGGCCGCGAACTCGGCGACGCAGAACTCCGCCACCAGCGGGGCACCGGCCCCTGCGATCGCCAGGGCGTCCGCACCGCCGTGACCCAGCGCCCAGGTCGCGGCCCGGTCGAGGGAGTCCACCGAGTGCATCGCCCCCCATTCCACCGCGAGCTCGAACCGGTCCCGCTCCGCCAGCATGGCCGCCTCGGTGCGCTCGCGGGCCGCGGCCAGCACCTCGCCCGGCGCGTCGGGTGCGCCTCGGTTGCCGAGGGTTGCGGTGCTGGTCATGGGTACTACTCAAGCATCGGCCACCGACATTGTGAGGCGCCAGAAGGCCTTATCCACAAGGGATTCCGAAACTTTTTGAAAGACTTCTCGGTACCGCAACCGCACGGTCACCGTCCTGCCTGGCAAGCGAGATCTCGACAGCGGCGAGACGGGCACCGACCGCAACCCGAGCCAGCCTCCCCTCTCATTTGCCGCTCCCCACAGCAACCACCGAGCACCAGCAACCGCCCGGTCACCGGCCTGCCTCGCAGGCGGGATCTCGACGACGTGAGCTGCGTGACAACCGGTGGGAACCCCGCGCCGTTGATCGAACAAGCGAGACCACCGACAGCGGTGAGACAGGCACCGACCGCAACCCAAGCCAAGCCTCCCCTCTCATTTGCCGCTCCCCACAGCAACCACCAAGCACCGGCAACCGCCCGGTCACCGTCCTGCCTCGCAGGCGGGATCTCGACGACGCGCCGCCGACGCTCGCCGCGCGATCACCGGCGGGGACGCCCTGTCACGATGGACGGGTGCAGATCTTTCATATCGCGACCGTGTCCGACTGGGAGACCGCCCAGGCGTCCGGCGCCTACACGACCTCGACCATCGGACGGACGCTCGAGGAGGAGGGTTACCTCCACGCCAGCCGCGAGGACCAGTGGGAAGGCGTGCGAGATCGCTACTACTCGGACGTCACCGAGCCCGTCCTGCTGCTCGTCATCGACACCGACCTCCTCGATGTCCCCCTGGTCGAGGAGCCCCCGGCGCCGGGGATGACCGAGACCTTCCCGCACATCTACGGGCCGCTGAACCCGGCCGCCGTCACGGAGACCCGACCAGTTCGCTGACCTCGTCGGCGCAGCCCCAGCTGAGCGTCACCCCGGCGCCGCCGTGCCCGTAGCAGTGAATGGTCCTGCCGACCTTCTCCAGGCGCACCGTCGGGCGTGCCGGACGCAGGCCCACCTTGTGCTGCAGCACCTCGGCGTGACGGAGCTCAGGCACCAGCAGCGCGGCCCGCTGGAGGATCGCTTCGGCAGTGTCCGGTGACGGAGTGCGGCTCCACTCCCCCTCCACGTCGGTGCCGCCGACGACGATGTCGTGCTCGCGCGGCACGACGTACGTCGGCCCCGCACTGTCGAGCCACCAGCGCTCCAGGCCGAACTGCGCGACACGAACCACCTGGCCGGCCACGGGGAGCACGGTCTGATCGCCGCCGAGCAGCCGTGCGCCCAGACCGGAACAGTTCACGACCACGTCGGCACCGTGGGGCAGGGCACGCAGGTTGAGCCGCGTGAGCGTGCCGCCGAGCCCATCGAGGCGCTCGACCAGCCAACCGAGATAGACGGGCATCTCCACGACCGGCGTCACGAACGACCAGCCGGCGCCGTAGCCCGCGGGCAGATCGTCGGCCGGCGCCAGGCCCGCCACCGCGGAGACCCACCATGGGTCGGCACGCGGCGCCCGCAGGACTTCCGTGCCGGGCACCAGCCGTACCCCGGCATCTGGCTCGGATGCGGCCATGGACGCGAAGGCGGCGTACGTCCGCGTCGACCACGCTGTCACGCGGTCCTGGGGCAGGGCGCGGTACGGGTACCAGATCGCGGCGGCGACGGCCGACGTGGTCTCGAGCGGCAGGTCGCGGGCCACCACGTCCACGCGGTGGCCCGCCTCCAGCAACCGGACGGCACAGGAGAGTCCGACGACGCCCGCTCCGACGACCATCACCCGGCTCACGGGGAGCAGTCTGGCGTAACCCACCTCACACGCACGTCGTTGAGGGTCGACGAGAGGATCCACGATGCCCAGCTTCAGTCGACTGGTCCTTGCCCTGGTGGTCCTGCCCGGGCTCGTTGCCGCCGGACTCGCGATCGGCCTCGCCACGACCGCCTCGGCGCACGAGGAGCGGCCTGCCGGGTTCCCGGACGGCACCGGTCACCGGCCGCACTTCCTGGGCTACGACAACCCGCAGAGCCGGGTCGTCTGCAAGTCCACCAGCGCCGCGAAGATCCGGTCCATGCCGGCTGGGCCCGTGAAGCATCGGAACCAGCGGCTGCTGAGGCAGTGCGCCTACTCCTCGATCCAGGACGCGATCAACTCCGTCAAGCAACGGCGTACGTCGGTCTACGTCCTGCCCGGCGTCTATCACGAGGAGAAGTACGCCGGCGACAAGCGCAGCAACTACTGCTCGCACCTGGGAACCGCGTCGGCGAAGCCGCTGGTCTCCAGTGAGTACATCGGCAGCCTCTCGTCACCCGACCCCGGAGCGGAGAGGAAGGCCGCGGCAGCCGGCGAATCGAACCCGATCGCCCTGTCGTACGCCGACCAGCGGCGCTGCCCCCACAACCTGAACCTGATCGCGGTCTTCGGCGACCGCACCCCCGACAACAAGAGCATCCACTGCGACAGCAAGTTCTGCGGCATCCAGATCGTCGGCACCGGACGCAACGTCAAGGACGTCATCGTCGACAACCGCTTCCACAAGCTCAACGGCATCCGCGCCGACCGCGCGGGCGGCCTCTATCTCCGCAACATCACTTTCCAGCAGGCGGAGTTCAACTCGATCTACGTGCTCGAGACCGACGGTTTCGTCCTCGACCACGTGCTGGCGCGCGGCAACGACGAGTACGGCATTCTCGCGTTCGCCAGCGACCACGGGCTGATCCAGAACTCCGAGGCCTACTACAACGGCGACTCCGGGTTCTACCCCGGCTCGGGCTCGGACCTGAACGCCGACAACTTGAAGTTCAAGGTCATCCGCTACGCCATCGAGATCCGCAACAACAACAGCCACGACAACACGCTCGGCTACTCCGGGACGGCCGGGAACTCGATCTGGGCCCACGACAACGACTTCCACGACAACGCCACCGGGATCGTCACCGACTCGCTCTTCCCCGGCCACCCCGGCCTCCCCCAGGATCACGCACGGTGGGACCACAACCGGGTCTTCTCCAACAACAACAACTACTACGTGAAGTACGTCGACAGCGGCGTCTGCGGCAAGCCGATGGAGAAGCGTGGCTACATCCACGGCACCGTGTGTCCCGTGATCCCGACCCCGGTCGGGACCGGCGTCGTGATCGCGGGCGGCAACTACAACTCCACCGACCACAACTGGATCTACGACAACTGGCGGGCCGGCACGATGCAGTTCTGGGTGCCCGCTGCTCTGCGCGACGACTACGACCCCACCCATCAGCTCGACACCTCCAACTACAACCACACCTTCGCCAACCACATGGGCAGCCGGCCCGACGGGAAGGTCCTCGAGAACGGCATGGACCACTGGTGGGACGACCAGGGGCTCGGCAACTGCTGGGAGCGGAACCACTACGCCGACGGTCAGAAGGACGACAACTTCGTGATCCCGCCCGCGTCCTGCAAGGCCGGCGGATCCATCCTCGTCCCGGGGATCTTCGCCAAGGACGCCGGCTTCCTCACCTGTAGCCAGTACGACCGCGCCAACCCGATCTGGCAGCACCCGCCCCTGTGCGAGTGGTTCGACAGTCCCACGAGGCCCGGCAAACGCTTCGCTGCCACCGCCGCAGCCTCACCGGAGTCCGGGGCATTCACTCCCGAGCCCATCGCCGCGCTCGCCGGCGGCCTGGTCCTGGCCTTCGGGTTCGGTTTCCGGCGCCGGAAGTCCCGTGCTGCGTAGAGTCCTGCTGCTCGCGTCGCTGCTGCTGCTCGTGCTCGTCGGCGGGGGCGTGGCGGTGGCTCGCAGCACGCCTTCCCTGTCGACGGCCGGCCCCACCTCGGTGGCCGGGACGGAGGCGTCGGCGACGTTCCGCATCGGCGAGCATCTGGTCCGCCAGATCCGGTACGCCGACGCCGGGACGCTGCGCTACACGTTCCGCCTCACGAACGGCGGGCGCCTCCCGCTCACCGTCGTCGGCCTGGCCGCGGAGCAACCCGACACACGTCTCTTCACCTACGTCTCGCTGACCTCGGCGGACGGCGCCAGCCACATCGCGCTGGGCGGCGGAGAGTCCGAGGACGTCACTCTCTCGCTGCTGATGGGCGGCTGCGAGTCCCTCTCGGCGCGCGCCGGCGCATTCGTCACCGAGGTCGTCCTGCGGACGCGACAAGCCGGGATGTTCGAGGACGAGGTCACCGTCACCCTGCCCGAGGAGGTCCACACCGGATCGCCCCGAGAGGCGTTCTGTCCGAACTCGACCGCGACCTCGCGGCCGCCGGGCTGAGCCTAGGGGACGGTGGAGCCTTCAGGCGCCGGCGATCCGGGGAGCAGTGGGGTCGGTCTCGCCGCCGTTCTGTTCGCGGGCGACGTACTCCTCGATGTCCTCGACGTCGTCGAGGTTCCGCTTCACCACGGTCAGCAGGTCGGTCATCGTCGCGATCTCCTCGACCTGCTCCTTGATGAACCACTGCATGAACTGTTCGGAGGCGAAGTCGAACTCCTCGCGGGCGATGCGGAGCAGCCCGTTGATCTGCTCGGTCACCCGCTTCTCCTGCGCCAGGGCCAGCTCGACGGGTGCCGTGACGTCCGCGAACGTCGGCACCGGCGCCTCGACTCCCGGGATCGTCACCTCGGAGTCGGTGTCGAGGAGGTACTGCACCATCATCAAGGCGTGCTCGCGCTCCTCGAGCGCCTGCTGGTAGAAGAACGCCGCCATCTGCGGCATCGTCTGGGCGTCGTAGAAGACGGCGCAGGCGAGGTACTGGTTGTGCGCGGCAAGCTCGTTGCCGATTTGGACGTTCAGCTGCTCGACAAAACGCTCAGCAGGCAACGGCGGGCTCCTCGAAAGAGTGGGTCAGGCGGCCTTGGCGAGCTTCTTCTTGGTGACCTTCTTGCCTTCCACCGTGACGAGCTTGCGCTTCTTGACCGTATACCCGGCCGGCAGCGTGCCTTCCTTCAGCATCCGGATGGGGCATCGCCCGCAGCGCGACTTCGAGACGCAGCACTCCCGCTTCGGCAGCTTGGCCGGCTTGGGGAGCTTGGTCCTGGACACGGGGCCACGATAGCAAACTTTAGGATTGCCTTACCTATGTCCAGATGACGGCCGTCTCACATCGGGGCGCCGCACCAGCGCACCCCCCGCCATCCGTCCGCGTCGGCCGCCAGCTCGATGACGCCGCAGTTGGCCAGCGTCCGGTCCCGGACGGAGGCGGCCGGAAGGCCGAGGAGACGGGGTACGCCGGCCAGGATCGCCCCACCATGGCTCACCACGAGGATGGCCTCACCCCGGTGCTGGTCGGCGGCCTCGGCGAAGGCGTGGGTCACGCGATCGACGAAGTCGGTGATGCGCTCGCCCCCGTCGATCGTGGCCTCGGCGTCACCGTCCATCCAGGCTTCGAAGACGGCGCCGACGGTCGCCCGCTCGTCGGCGTGGGTGCCGGACATCGAGCCGACGCCGTACTCACGGAGTCCCTCGCGGACGACCACGTCCACGCCGAGCAGTCCTGCCACGATCTCGGCCGTCTGCACGGCCCGCGAGAGCGGGCTGGACCACACCCGCGCGATCCGTTCGCCGCGCAGTTCCTCCGCAAGAGCCTGCGCCTGGGTCCTGCCCAGCCGCGTGAGGCTGCCGCCGTCGTCCGTGACGAGGTCGGACTCGTACTCCGCCTCGCCGTGGCGCGCGACGAAGACCCGGGTCGGGCACTGGAGCGAGCTCATCGGTTGAAGGTAGCCGGTCAGTCGAGCCCGTGCGCCCGCCGGATCACGTCCACGATGCCGCCCATGATCGCGGTCAGCCCGAAGTCCTTGGGCGTGTAGACGGCAGCCACGCCCAGGTCGAGCAGCTTGCGGCCGTCCGAGTCGGGGATGATGCCGCCGACGATGACCGGCACGTCGCCGAGCCCGGCCGCGCGCAGGCCCTCGAGGACCGCCGGCACGAGCTCCATGTGTGAACCAGACAGGATGGACAGGCCGACACAGTGGACGTCCTCGGCCACGGCTGCGGCCACGATCTGCTCGGGCGTCAGCCTGATGCCCTGGTAGATGACCTCGAACCCGGCGTCACGAGCGCGTACGGCGACCTGCTCCGCGCCGTTCGAGTGGCCGTCGAGGCCGGGCTTGCCGATCAACAGCCGCAGCCGGCCACCGAGCTCGTCCCCGGTCGCCCGGACCTTCTCGCGCACGCTGGTCAGCTCGGCACCCGCCTCGGCGATTCCGACCGCGCCGCCGACGCCCGTCGGCGCGCGGAACTCGCCGAACACCTCTCGCAGGGTGCCCGCCCACTCGCCCGTCGTGACACCCACGCGAGCGCACGCGAGCGTGGGCGCCATCAGGTTCGTGTTGGTCTTCGCGTCTCGAGCAAGCGTCGCGAGCGCCTCGGCCACCGCTGCCTCGTCCCGCTGTGCCTTCCACTCCTCGACCGAGGCCAGGGCAGACTTCTCGGCCTGCGGGTCGGCCGCCATGATCGCGGCATCGAGGTCGGCGGTGAGCGGCGACGGCTCGGTCGTCTCGTAGATGTTGACCCCGACGACCTTCTCCTCGCCCGACTCGATGCGGGCCCGGCGGGCCGCGTGGGCCGAGACGAGCTCCTGCTTCATGTAGCCCGACTCGACGGCAGCGATCGCGCCGCCCAGCGCCTGGACCCGGTCGATCTCCTCCTTGGCTCCGTCCACCAGCTCGGCGACCTTGGCCTCGATGACCGTCGAGCCCTCGAAGATGTCGTCGTACTCGAGCAGGTCGGACTCGAACGCGAGGACCTGCTGCAGGCGCAACGACCACTGCTGGTCCCAGGGACGCGGCAGGCCGAGCGCCTCGTTCCATGCGGGCAGCTGGACGGCGCGGGCGCGCGCGTTCTTCGACAGCGTCACCCCCAGCATCTCGAGCACGATGCGCTGGACGTTGTTCTCCGGCTGGGCCTCGGTCAGTCCGAGCGAGTTGACTTGTACGCCGTACCGGAAACGGCGCATGTTCGGGTCCTGTACGCCGTACCGCTCGCGGGTGATCTCGTCCCACAACCGGCCGAAGGCGCGCATCTTGCACGTCTCCTCGACGAAGCGCACGCCGGCGTTGACGAAGAACGAGATCCGGCCGACGACCTTCTCGAAGTCGTCCTCGGACACCTGTCCCGCCTCCCGCACGGCGTCGAGCACGGCGATCGCGGTGCACAGCGCATATGCGAGCTCCTGCGTCGGCGTCGCGCCGGCCTCCTGCAGGTGGTAGCTGCAGACGTTGATCGGGTTCCACTTCGGGATCTGGTGGACGGTGTAGGCGATCATGTCGCTGATCAGGCGCAGGGAGTGCTCGGGTGGGAACACGTAGGTCCCGCGGGAGAGGTACTCCTTGATGATGTCGTTCTGGGTCGTGCCCGCGAGCTGAGCCGCGACCTGGGTCGGCTCCAGATCTGGGTTCTGCTCCTCGGCGGCCACCTGGTACATCGCCAGCATCCACATCGCGGTGGCGTTGATGGTCATCGAGGTGTTCATCTCGGTGAGCGGGATGTCCTGGAACAGCTTGCGCATCTCGCCGAGGTGCGGGATCGGGACCCCGACCTTGCCGACCTCGCCACGCGACAGGGGCGAGTCGGGGTCGTAGCCGGTCTGGGTGGGCAGGTCGAAGGCCACCGAGAGGCCGGTCTGCCCCTTCGAGAGATTGTTGCGGTACAGCGCGTTCGACGCAGCGGCCGTCGAGTGGCCGGCGTACGTGCGCATCACCCAGGGTCGGTCCTTCTCGGTCATGCTTCGAGGGTAGGACGAGACCTACCGAGAAGTAACGCCTGCAGCGTGTGGCTAATCCGACACGGCGTACGGGCTCCGTGAGGCGCGCAGATCAGGCGGAGGCAGCCCGGCGCTCGACCTCGACCAGCCGCATCAGCCGGGAGAGGTGGAGCATCCGACGCACGGAGGGTCCGCAGCCGCGCAGGGTCAGGTGATGCCCGTCCCGGGTGGCCTGCCGGGTCGCCACGGCGAGGACCTTCAACGCCGTCAGGTCGACCGCGTCGACCCCGGACAGGTCGACGACGACGTCCTCGTCGAAATAGCCCTCGAGATGGTCGTACAGGGCATTGCGGACCTCCCACGTGCTGCGCACGTCGAAGTCACCGCTGAGAACGAGTGTCGGCCCGTCGGTCATGATGTCCATCGTCTACCCCTGACTCCGAGGTCCTGAGAAACCTCGGATCCCTCCGTCGGCGATTTTCTCCCTGTACCCAGATAGACGCATCACACCGGGGTTCGGTTGCGTCCTGCACCCGACCAATTTGTCCGCGTCGGAGTTCCCTCTCTTCGACCCTACGTCGCTAGCCTTCGATCCATGGTCAACCTCACCCGGATCTACACGCGCACCGGCGACGCCGGTGAGACCCGTCTCGGCGACATGAGCACGACGACCAAGAACGACCTCCGGCTGCACGCCTACGCCGACGTCGACGAGGCGAACGCCCACGTCGGAGTCGCCCTCACGTCGGGAGACCTCGAGGCCGACGTGATCAAGGTGCTGACCCACGTGCAGAACGACCTCTTCGACGTGGGCGCGGACTTCTGCACCCCGGTCGTCGAGAACCCGGAGTTCCCGCCGCTGCGCATCGCGCAGGACTATGTCGACCGCCTCGAGGGCTGGTGCGACCACTACAACGAGTCCCTGCCGAACCTGCGCTCGTTCATCCTCAACGGCGGCACGCCGGGCGGCGCCCACCTGCACGTCGCGCGCACCGTCGTACGACGTGCCGAGCGGTCGGCGTGGGCCGCCCACGAGGTGCACGCCGACACGATGAACGTGCTGGCGATCACCTACCTCAACCGCCTCTCGGACCTGCTGTTCATCCTCGCGCGGTACGCCAACCGGGCCCAGGGTGACGTGCTGTGGGTGCCGGGCGGCGAGCGCGGCTGAGCCGGGGACCCGCATCGCTTCCGGGAGCTGGTGGTGCGCGAGCGGGTCGGTGGAACCGCGACCGGAACTCACTAGGTCGCGATCTCCAGCCACCTGACGACTGCTGAGCGCGACCTAGGTGTGATGCCCCGGCACGTTGGTCGAGGTTCTCGCCGGCCGTGCCGCGAAGACCGTCAGGGCCGCGGGAGCCATCAGCACCGCCACGGCCAGCAACGAGTCGAGGGTGCCGACCCGGTCGCCGAGCTGACCGAGGAGGGGCGGACCGGCGAGGAACGCGCCGTACCCGATCGTCGAGACGACGCTGACCCGAGCGGCCGAGCGGGCCGGGTCGTCCGCGGCGGCGCTCATGCCGACCGGGAAGCCCAGGGAGGCGCCGAGACCCCAGACCACGATGCCGAGCACGACGACGGGCCAGTGACCGCCGTACACGACGAGCAGGATGCCGGCGGTCGCGGCCCCGGCGGTGCCCCAGAGCACCGGAGCCCGCCCGAGGCGGTCGAGGAGGACCGGCCCGAGCAACCGGCCGGTGGTCATCGCGCACACGAACACCGAGAAACCTGCGACGCCGACCCAGTGACGAGCGTCGTACCCGTCGATCAAGGCAAGCGAGAGCCAGTCGTTGGCCGAACCCTCCACGACCGCGAACGACAGCACCATCACCCCGATCGCAAGGGTCCGGGGCTCCCGCCAGGCCGAGACCGGCTTCTCGCGGGCCCGCTCGACCGGCGTGGAGGGCAGGAAGGACCCGGCCGCCCAGACGAGCAACGCGACCGCCAGGGCGCAGAGCACACCGATGTGCAGGAGCATCGGCACGCTGGCGGCCGCCATGGGAATGCCGAGTCCGGCGCCGGCGATGCTGCCGATGCTCCAGCCGGCGTGGAACCTCGGCATGATCGTGCGTCCGATCCGGCGCTCGACCTCGGCGGCCTCGACGTTCATGGCGACGTCCCAGACACCGATCCCGATGCCGTAGACGAACAGCCCCAGTGCGGTCGGGGGCACGGCCTCGACCGCACCGGCACCGAACGCCGCCGTGGTCAGCCCGATCGCCGACAGCGCGCCCGCCAGGCGCACCACGGTTGCGGCGCTCGAGCGCTCGATGAGCCAGCCGCTCGACGGGAGCGCGAGCACCGAGCCGGCAGAGATCGCGAGCAGCAGGAGCCCGAGCGAGCCGTTCCCCAACGCCAGCCCGCTCCGTACGTCGGGCAGCCTCGAGACGAGCGACGCGAACAGGAACCCGTTCAGGGCGAACGTCAGCGCGACGAAGTTGCGGGTGGTGGTCAGTGCGGGCACCCGACCATCCCAACCCATCGCCGCCGGTGACTCCAAGTCGGCCCCAAGCCGACGGCAAGGACCCCGGCGCACGCTGCTGCCATGAAGACCCTGATGCTTCCCGGACAGTCAGCAGCCCCGGAAGGACCGGTGGACATGTCGAAGATGTACGTGATGCACCACGCGTTCCGCAGGGACCTGCAGGCGTTTGCGACCGCGGTCCCCCGCACACCCCTCGGGGACGTCGTCACCTGGCGCGCACTACTGCGGCGCTGGGAGCTGTTCGCCGACTTCCTGCATCACCATCATCAGGGCGAGGACACCAGGCTCTGGCCGGCCCTCATCGAGCGGGCGGATGCCGACGAGCTCGCGACCCTCCAGGCCATGGAAGCCGAGCACGACGAGATCGGCCCACTGCTGAGTGGGTGTGCCTCCTGCCTGGGCAAGCTTGCGGAAGCCACCGCCACCGCCGACGAGCGGGCCGCGCTCTCCGTCCGCCTGGTGGCAGCGCGAGAGAGTCTCGGCCGGCACCTCGCCCACGAGGAGACCGACGCCATCCGGATCATCCAACGCCACTTCACGCAGGCGGACTGGGAGGCCATCGACGCCCACTTCACCGACGGGATCGCGCCGCGTCGACTCTTCGCGCTGGTGCCGTGGGCGCTCCATCAGCTCCCTGCGGCTGCCCTGCAGGAGGTGGTGCGCAGCGCGCGCCTTCCGCAGCGCCTGGTGTGGCGGCTGACCCGGGGCCGCTTCGAGCGCCTCGACGCCCGAGCCTTCAGGCACGCCAGCTAGAACGAGTAGGTCTCGCGCAGCTCACCGAGCCAGCGCCCGAAGAGTGGGATGTCCCACTCGCCCGCGAGCACCAGCGCGTCCTCAGCGTGCCCGGCGGCGATCGCTCGCTCGCCGGTGGCCGCAGCGGCCAGGGCCAGGTAGGCGTCCACCGGTCCGCAGGCGAGGCTCGACCCGACCGAGCAGCTGCGCCCGGCGTACGCCGCCAACAGCGCATAGACCGCACCGGCGAGCTCGGCGTCCCCGAGGTACAGCGCGGCCTCGGCGGCGTGGCACCACATGAGCAGCAGCAACATGCCGTCCTTCGCCTCGAGGGGCGCCCCGTGCTCGGCGTGCCACGCGCGGGCCCGCTCGCGCTCGCCCCCGCGCCACAGGTGCACGGTGATGGTCGTGGTGAAGGGGTACAGCTCTCCGTTCATCTCCTCCAGGACGGGCAACGCCTCGAGGGCACGACCGTCCCAGAGCCGGTAGGCGATCATGGCCCCGGACAGTGCCTCGTCACCGAAGTTGTGGGAGATGCGTCCCGCCACCGTGCGGACCCGCTCGATCAGCTCCTCGCACCGATCGAACCGTCCGGCCATCGCCTGCCAGGGCAGCTCGGCACTGTCGAGCACCATCTCGCCGTACGCGATCCGGAGCCGCTGAGCAGCCGCGCGGGCCACCTCGGCAGCCTCGAGCATGTCCCGGCGCCGACCGAGCTCGCCGAGGACCACCGTGCGTAGGCTGGAGGACACCACGAAGCCGCGCTCGTCTCCCACCTGCGTGGCCAGGGCCGCTGCCTCGGTGGCGAGCGCGTACCGCTCGACCGCCGTCGCCGGGACCCACAGCGAGACGAAGGCGATCTGGCACGCGTCCAGCAGCAGGCGCGGGTCGTCCAGCCGGCGGGCCATCGCCAGGCCCTCGTCGACCAACGCGCGGAGCTCCTCGAACGACGAGCTGAAGTCGAGCTCGTTGGCGAGGGCGAGCATCGACTGGCACCGGAGCTCGCCGTCCGATCCCGGCAACCGGTCCAGGCTTCCTCGCAGGGCGTCGATGACGACCTCGTTCGTCTGCCCGGGGGGCGCGGACCGCCAGAGAGCTCCCTTCGTGGTCGCGATCGCGGCTCGCGCGACCGCCTCGGAGTCACCCAGCTCCTTGCCGACAGCGATGGCCTGCTCGACACACCCGACGAGGTCGGGCAGCAGGGCCGACCAACGGTAGGCCTCGGTGAGTGCCATCAGGACGTCGTAACGGTCCCGGGGCGTCGCCTTCGGGTCGTCTTCGAGCGACTCCAGGGCGGCTCGGAGGAGCTCGACCACCTCGTCGTAGGCGTGCAGGCCCTTGGCCACCTGGGCGGCCGTGACCGCGGCATGCCAGGCCTGGGAGGCGAAGGAGGGTCCGGCCGCGAGCCAGTGGAGGGCGACCTCGGTCTCGCGCCCGGCTGAGTCGGCCAGTGTCCTGGCGACCTTGGCATGCGCCCGCGCCCGCCGGCTCGCCGACATCGCGCCGCGAAGGGTGTCGCGGACAAGGGCGTGGGCGAACAGGTAGCGGTCGATGCCGTCCTCACGCACCAGCCCGGCCGCCTGGGCGGGCTCGACGACGTCGAGGAGGTCGTCCTCGTCGATGCCGGTGACGGCAGCCAGGGTGGGGGTGTCGAACTGGCGGCCGATCACGGCGGCCACCCGCAACGCGGCCACGGTGTCGTCGGGCAACCGGGCCAGCCGCCGCGTCAGCACCTCCGAGACCGCGGTCGGCGGGTTGTCCTCGCTCAGGAGGCCGTCCAGGTCGGTGCGGGCACCAGCCAACCGTGCGTACTCGACGAGGAAGAACGGGTTGCCGTCCGTGCGTTCGCGCAGGTCCCGGGCCTGCTCGCCGGACAAGGGGTTGTCCGCGACCGTTGCGAAGATCTCGGCGACGCCCTGCGCCGAGAGCCCGGCAAGCTCGAGACGTACGGCGTGCCTGCGGGCCAGGGCCTCCGCGACGTCGGCCAGGGATCCGGTCGGCTCCGGATGTGGCCGCCAGGTCGCGAGCACCAGCAGCCGCTCGTCCGTGGCGGTCTCCGCGAGGAGCCTCAGGACGCGCAGGGTCGACGTGTCGGCCCAGTGCAGGTCGTCGAGCACGACCACGGTGACCTGTGCGCCGGCGACGTCACGGATGGTCCGGGTGATCCGCTCCCAGGAGCGGAACTGCCCGCCCTCGTCAAGGGCCTCGAGGTCGGGCTCGAGACTCTGCCCGAGCGAACCGAGGATGGTTGACCACGGCCACAACGGCGGCGCTCCGTCATCCTGCGAGCACCGGCCGACGAGGACCCGGTGCCCGCGCCCGCGTGCCTCGGTGACCAGCTCGGCAGCAAGCCGTGACTTGCCGATCCCCGGCTCGCCGGTGAGCACGACGTACGCCGGGGTGCCGGCCTCCGCCTCGCCCAACGCGGACCTGAGGGCCGCGAGCTGGGTCTCCCTCCCCACCATCGGCCAGGGGGCCACCGGCTCCGTCACGGGCGGCAGGTCGGGTCGCTCGACCCGCGGCGCCGAAGACGCGGGAGCGGCCGCCGCCTCGGGTGGGACCCAGTCGAGCCCCACGTCCTGGCGCAGCACCGCGGTCTGCAGCTCACGCAGCTCCGCGGACGGCTCCAGACCGAGCTCCTCGTCCAGGACCTCCCGCAGGCGGCGGAGCACGTCCAGCGCGTCGGCCTGCCGCCCGGACCGGGTGAGCGCCAGCGCCCAGAGCGCCCAGAGCCGCTCCCGCAGCGGGTGGGCAGCGATCAGTGCCTCCAGCTCGGCGGAGACGGTCCGATGGTGCCCCAGGGCCAGCCCCGCGACCGCCCGGTCCTCCAGCGCGACCAGGCGCAGCTCCTCGAGACGGGCCCGCTCGGCCACGGCGGCGGCCGCGTCGCCGAGCTCGCCGTACGGCAGACCGCGCCAGCGAGCCAGCGTCGCGTCGAGCCGCTCCACGGCCTCGGTCAGGTCCGCTGTGGACAACGGCGACGGCCTCGGTCCCGCCAGCACCTGGAGACGGCGGTGCTCGGCACCGACCGCCTCCTCGAAGAGGCGGGCGTCGATCGCGTCGTCGGGGACCCGGAGGGCGTAGCCCGGAGCGACGGTGACCAGCACCGAGGCCGGCGCGCGCCGTTCGCGACCCGGCTCGAGCACTCGGCGGAGACCGGAAACGTAGGCCTGGAGCGTCGCGGTCACACCGGGCGGGGCGGTCTCTCCCCAGAGCAGGTCGACGATCGTGTCGACGGGCACGGCGCGTCCGCGGGAGAGGGCGAGCGCGGCCACGAGCGCGCGCTGCTTGGGGGTCCCGAGATCGACGACGGAGCCGGACATCTGGACCTCGACGGGACCCAGGACGGCGACCTCCACGCGGCGCAGCCTATCGAGACGTTTGAGGTCTGTCTGGCGTTCCAAGTCGTCCCCCAGTCGCCTCCAAGTGGTGCCCGGCACGGTTGCTCCACCGATCACAGACAAAGGAGTCATCACCATGACAATCGAGCTCAACCAGACCCAGGACACCCGTCCCGAGGCGGAGGCTCTCCGCGGCCTCATCGGCGACCGCATCCACCTTCCCGGCGACCCGGGCTACGACGCCGCGCGCCTGCCCTGGAACGTCGCCGTGGACCAGCGTCCCGCCGCCGTCGCCCTGCCCCGCAACGCCCAGGAGGTCGGCGCCGTCGTGCGCATGGCCGCCGAGCTGGGCCTGCGAGTGGCGCCGCAGAGCACCGGCCACAACGCCGGTCCGCTCGCCGCCCGCGGCCTCGCCGACGTCGTGCTCGTCCGCACCTCGGAGATGGGCATGGCGATCGCCGACCCCACCCGCGGCATCGTGCGCGTCGAGGGTGGTGCCGTCTGGGAGCCGGCCGTTGAGGCTGCCGCGGCCCACGGTCAGGCCGTCCTGCACGGCTCCTCCCCCGACGTCGGCATCGCCGGCTACTCGCTCGGCGGCGGCATCGGGTGGTACGCCCGCTCGCTCGGGCTCGCGACCAACAGCCTGACCGCGGTCGAGGTCGTCATCGGCGACGGCAGCCTGGTGCGCGCCAGCGCCTCGGAGAACCCCGAGCTGTTCTGGGCCCTGCGTGGGGGTGGCGGAAGCTTCGGTGTCGTCACCGCGATGGAGTTCCGGATGTACCCCATCGAGACGGCGTACGCCGGCTTCCTGATGTGGGACCTGGCCGACGTCGAGCCGGTGCTGCGCGAGTGGGCCGCTTGGGCTCCCGACGCTCCGGACGAGGTCACCACGTCGTTTCGGGCGATGCGGTTGCCTCCGCTGCCCGAGCTCCCGGACTTCCTGCGCGGCCGTGCCGTGGCCATCGTCGACGGCGCCGTCCTCGGCTCCGACGAGCGTGGCCAGGAGATCCTGGCCGGGCTGCGCAGCCTGCGTCCCGAGCTCGACACGTTCGCGCGGGTCCCGGCGAAGTCGCTGGTGCGGCTGCACATGGACCCCGAAGGTGGCGCCCCGGTGGTCTCCGGCTCAGCGATGCTCGGTTCGTTCCCCGACGCCGCTGTCGATGCGTTCCTCACCGAGGTCGGCCCGGACGCGTCGACTTCGTTGTTGATGGCGGAGCTGCGTCAGCTCGGTGGCGCGCTGGGTCGCCCGCACGAGTTCGGGGGCGTCCTGACCCACCTCGACGCGCAGTTCGTGAGCTTCGGTGGCGCCATGGCCGCGACGCCCGAGATGGGCGCGCAGGGGCTGGCCGACGCCGTCCGCTTCACCGACTCCCTGCGTCCGTACGCCACCGGCGGCGAGTACCTCAACTTCGCCGAGAACGCCGTCGACGCGAGCGCCGGGTACCGGCCCGAGGTGTGGACCCAGCTCAAGGGTGTGCGCAGCGCGGTCGACCCGCACGGGCTGTTCGCTGCCAACCACCCGGTGCCACGCCTGTGGGAGGACGGTCGAGCGACAGTCTGATCAAACCCCGCGAAGGGTGCCCGGCGGCCCGGACTCGAGCCAGGCCTGCAGACCGGTGAGGGACGCCGGCCCCATCGCCAGCTCGATCTCGCCGTCAGGGGTCAGGCAGGCGATCACGAGGTGGTCCGGGTAGAGAGACAGCTGCTCGGGCCCCTCGGGGTCACGCCGGCCCTCGTAGACGAGCCGACCCCGCTGCCAGCTGCGCTTGGGCCGCGGGGAGAGGGAGAAGATCCGGAACCACTCCAGGGTCTCACCGCTGTAGCGGCCCAGGCCGAGAAGCCAACCGCGCCCGGGACGCGAGGTCCGGGCGCGGTAGGAGAGTTCAAAGGTGCCGCCGTTTCGAGAGAGCAGCCGGCGGCGCAGGATCAGGGAAATGCCGTACCCGAGGACGAGCAGCAGGAGCACGCCAGCTGCATCGAGCAGCCACTGCCAAGCCGGCATCCGTCCCCCTCCGTCATCGGGCCGCCGGGAACAGCGGAAGGGTGCTCACCCTAACGCTGCCCGGCTGGTCGTCGACGTACGGGTGGCTGGTGTCAGGACGCTCGCTCGGCGGCGCGGATGCGGGCCTCGGCGCGACGAACCCGCTCCCCGGCGTCCTCACCCTCCGTGTCAGCTTCGGCTGCCTCCAGATCGGCCCGAGCCTGTTCCACGTCGATCTCGTGGGCGAGCGCGGCGTGTTCCGACAGGATCGAGACCCGGTTGTTGGCCACGGACAGGAACCCGCCGTCCACCGCGGCGACGAGGTCCTCGCCGTCGACGGCCGTGATCTCGACGACACCGGACACCAGGAGCGAGAGGATCGGCGCGTGGTTGCGCAGCACCCCGACGTCGCCCTCGGTGGTCCGGGCGATGACCATGGTCGCCTGACCTGACCACACGGTGCGGTCGGCGGCGACGAGCTCCACCTGCAGTTGGTCGTCAGCCATGGACGAACCTCACAGACCCTTCTGGATCTCGGACCACTTCTTCTCGACGTCGTCCAGACCGCCGCACATGAAGAAGGCCTGCTCGGCGACGTGGTCGTACTCGCCGTCCGCGATCTTGTTGAACGCCTCGATGGTGTCGGCCACCGGAACCGTCGAGCCCTCGAGGCCGGTGAACTGCTTGGCGACGTAGGTGTTCTGCGACAGGAACCGTTGGATCCGGCGAGCGCGGGACACGATGATCTTGTCCTCTTCGGAGAGCTCGTCGACACCCAGGATCGCGATGATGTCCTGGAGCTCCTTGTTGCGCTGCAGGATCTGCTTGATCCGGATCGCGCAGTCGTAGTGCGCCT
>JAOPXM010000184.1 GCA_025965125.1 Nocardioides sp. | reverse complement strand
GATGACGGCCCGCTGGTCACCGAGCCCGAGACCGGAGACAGCCTGCTCCTCAGTAGACACGCGCAGGTAGCCGATGACCTTGTCGGAACGCCGTTTCATGCCCCTCAGCATACACTAAATGGTCGTTTACTGTATGACTTTGTCGCGGACTCGCTCGCGAGCCGTCGCCAGCAAGTCCGCGTAGTCGGCACGCAGAGGCGCGACAAGTGCCTTCTCCAACATGGCTTCGAGGTCCCACAGGACGCGCCGCTCCGCCTGGTCCTCGAAGTCACTACTCCCGTTGTTGAACCGCGCGAGCCACTCGAAGAGCACGAGCGCCTCATCGCTGTTCAGGACCAAGGTCATGTCGGCCTCGCGCCTGTCCGTCATGCTCGCCATCCATTGTCGAGGCTGGTCCGGAGCGCGCGCCACGTCGTGTAGGTCCTCGCCGCGAAGTTCGCATCTTCGGCGGGCGGCGTCACCCGCTCCACCACCGCAAAGCCGACATCGCTCCAGTCCTCATCCTTCTTGCGGTGCCGAGCGACACGGAAGGACACGCTGGGCTTGTCGTCCATCGGTCGCGTCTCCGGAAGTGGCTTCAACTTGGCCAACTTGCGGCCGCTGGGAAGTGACGTCTTGCGCCAGTCCAGACGTCGGAGAATCGGCGCGGTACCCACCCGCTGCGCATCAAGCGTGGCAACCCGGAAGAGAGCGCGCTTGCCATCCGGCAAGGTGTAGGCGAGGACATCGCCCGGACTCAGGTCGGTCACATGCGACCAAGGGCGGCGCACCTTCGTTGGCGACTTCTGCGGACCCGTGAGCGTGGCCCGCAGCTTGGTCAGAGCAGCCTTGCGACTGGCCAACTCTTTGGCCCCGGCCTCAGCCCAGAGTTCCAGTCCGATGTCTCCGTCGATGACTCGAAGAGCCTCGGACCTCACTGAGTCATCGAGGCGGCCAAGCGCTGACTGAGCAGCAGCAAGAGCCAGCCACAGAACGTGGGCCTCATCGTCGCCCAAGTGCTGATACTCCGCAATGACCCGCCGCGTCGCCTCTGCGTCATCGATACCGTCTTCGAGCAACTCGCGGTAGTCGGACCGGATGTCGCACGCCGTGTCGTCGGAGAAGATGGCCGGACCCCAAGCACCCATGCGGCGATTCCATCACGCTGGCCGCTCTACGTGCGCACTATCTGGATTCGCTCACCCGACGGCTGAACGCGTATCAAGCGCCTGGCCGCAGTTTTCACATTGGGTGCGCCGGAAAGTCCACACAGAGATGGCGATAAGAGAGCACGAGTGAGGCACCGCCACGCGGACGTATGACGGACATGCACTGTCGGAGCACCGAAGTAGGCTGAGCCCACAACATCCATCCGGAGTTCCCCGTCAACAGCGGACAAGGCCCGCTCCGCTCAGACGTTGAAGCGGAACTCCACGACGTCTCCGTCGGCCATCACGTAGTCCTTGCCCTCCATGCGGACCTTGCCGGCCTCCTTGGCCTTCTGCATGGAGCCGGCGGCCATCAGGTCGTCGAAGGAGACGATCTCGGCCTTGATGAAGCCGCGCTGGAAGTCGGTGTGGATCACGCCGGCCGCCTCGGGTGCCGTGGCGCCCTTGGGGATCGTCCAGGCGCGGGACTCCTTGGGGCCGGCGGTGAGGTAGGTCTGCAGGCCGAGCGTGTCGAAGCCGACCCGTGCGAGGGTCTCGAGGCCGGGCTCGTCGACGCCCATCTCCGCCAGCATCTCGCGGGCCTCGTCGTCGTCGTCGAGCTCGACCAGCTCGGACTCGAACTTCGCGTCGAGGAAGATCGCCTCGGCGGGAGCGATGATCGCGCGCATCCTGTCCTTGAGGACCTCGTCGCCGAGCTCGTCGGCATCGCAGTTGAAGACGTAGATGAACGGCTTCGCGGTGAGCAGCGACAGCTCGCGGATCAGTAGCCGGTCCACCGAGGTGGCGATGATCGGCGTACCGGCCTCGAGATGGGCCAGCGCCTCCTTGGCCGCGTCGAGATTGGCGACGACCGCCTTGTTCCCACGGGCTTCCTTCTCCAGGCGCGGGATCGCCTTCTCGACCGTCTGCAGGTCGGCGAGGATCAGCTCGGTCTGGATGGTGGAGATGTCGCTGGCCGGGTTGACCTCGCCGTCGACGTGGGTGACGTCCTCGTCGCGGAACACCCGGGTGACCTGGCAGATGGCCGAGGACTCCCGGATGTGGGAGAGGAACTTGTTGCCCAGGCCCTCACCCTCGGAAGCGCCCTTGACGATGCCGGCGATGTCCACGAACTCCACCGTCGCCGGCAGGATCTTCGCCGACCCGAATACCTCGGCGAGCTTCGGCAGCCGGTCGTCCGGCACGCCGACGACGCCGACATTCGGCTCGATCGTGGCGAACGGGTAGTTCGCCGCGAGGACGTCGTTCTTGGTCAGTGCGTTGAAGAGGGTCGACTTGCCCGCGTTGGGGAGTCCGACGATGCCGATGGTGAGTGCCACGTGAGCGGAGTCTAGGTGGCCGTACGACGGGCCGACGAATCAGGCAGCCCACCACCCAGCAGCCCACCACGCCGGGTCAAGCAGGGACTGCGGGAGCTACGTTGGCGCCGTGCGCATCGCGACCTGGAACGTCAACTCCCTCCGCTCCCGCATCGACCGCGTCGAGAGGTTTCTCGAGCGCCACGACATCGACGTCCTCGCCCTCCAGGAGACGAAGGCCCGGGAGGACCAGCTGCCGTTGATGGGCCTGCAGTCGCTGGGCTACGACGTCGCCGCCGCCGGCACGAACCAGTGGAACGGCGTCGCGATCATCAGCCGCGTCGGCCTCGACGAGGTGACGGTGGGCTTCCCCGGGCAGCCGCAGTGGGGCGACCCGGCCGAGTCCGAGGCCCGCGCGCTCGGGGCGACCTGTGGCGGCGTACGCCTGTGGTCCCTCTACGTGCCCAACGGCCGCAAGGTCGACGACCCCCACTACCTCTACAAGCTCGACTGGCTCGGCCGGCTCCGCGAAGCCGCCGGCGACTGGCTCGGCAAGGACACGGCACTCGTCGGGGACTGGAACATCGCACCACTCGACGAGGACGTGTTCGACATGTCCCAGTTCGCGAAGTCGACCCACGTGACACCTCGGGAGCGGGCGGCGTTCCAGGCGTTCGTGGACGACGGGTACGTCGACGTGGTGCGCCCGCACACGCCCGGCCCGGACGTCTACACGTACTGGGACTACTACCGGCAACGCTTCGAACGCAACCGCGGCCTGCGGATCGACTTCGTGCTCGGCTCACCGTCGCTGGCCGCGCGGGTGACCGCCGCCTCGATCGACCGCGAGGAACGGGCCGGCGTCGGGGCCTCCGACCACGCCCCGGTGATCGTGGACCTCGCCGACGCCTGAGTTCCGCAGCAGTGTCGGTGGTCGACGCCATGCTGATGAGCATGGAGCTCACCACGTTGCTCGCCCTCATCATCTGTCTCGTCGTCGGTGCCTGCCTCGGCCTCGCCGTCGGCGTGCTCCGGCCACGGGACCGCACGCCCGAGCAGGACCGCCTGGTCCAGGCGCTCGACCAGCGCGCAGGTGACCAGGCCGTGGTCCGTGAGGGTCTGGAGCGCCTGCAGGACCAGATGCGCGACCTCGAGCACAACCGGGTGGCCTGGCAGGGCCAGTTCCGCCAGCAGGTCGACGACATCCGACACTCGACCGACACGCTCCGTCGGGAGACCCAGTCCCTCTCCACAGCGTTGCGCAAGCCCCAGGTCCGCGGCCGCTGGGGCGAGCTCCATCTGCGCCGCGCCGTCGAGCTCGCCGGCCTCGTCGAGCGCTGCGACTTCTCCGAGCAGGTCCGGCTCGACGACGGGGCCCGCCGCCCCGACCTCGTGATCCACCTGGTCGGCGACCGCCAGCTCGTCGTGGATGCGAAGGTCCCGCTCGACGCCTACCTCGACGCCACGGCGCTCGACGACTCCCCCGAGAACGCCGAGCTGCGCCAGCAGCACCTCAACCGGCACGCCCAGCAGCTGCGCACCCACGTGGACGGGTTGTCCTCCAAGGCCTACTGGCGATCCCTGGCCGAGAGCCCCGAGTTCGTGGTGCTGTTCGTGCCCGCCGAGTCGTTCCTGGCCGCCGCGCTCGAGACCGACCCGTCGCTGATCGAGTACGCCGCGCTCCGCCAGGTCGTGCTGGCCACTCCCACCACCCTGATCGCCCTGCTGCGCACGGTCGCGCACGGCTGGAGCCACGAGGCGCTGGCCGACCAGGCCCGGGAGATCCACCGGCTCGGGCGCGAGCTGCACGGCCGGCTCAACAAGCTCGGCGGGCACCTTGACCAGGTCGGCAGGTCCCTGAACGCCGCGGTCGGGCACTACAACTCCGCGGTCGGATCACTGGAGTCGCGGGTCCTCGTCGCGGCTCGTCGATTCAACGATCTGTCGGTCACCGACGACGAGCTGCCCACACCCCGGCCCGTCGAGCTCCGCGCCGTCGACCGGCGCGCCGCCCCCGACGAGCCCGACCAGGACCATACGGTTGCCCTGTAGGGAGGTGCCGTCGTGAGCCAGTCCCGGACGATCTGGGAAGAAGGACACGAGCCCGGCCGCCAGGTCGTCGCGCTCGGGATGGCCCTTGCGCTCACCACCGTCGTCGTCGACCTCGCCGTCGTGGGACGAGTCAGCCTCCTCTTCGATCTCTGCTTCGTCGCCGTGTGCGTCGCGCTTGCGCTCGCAGTCCGCCCCACCGACTTCTTCACGGTCGGGGTGCTCCCACCACTGATCATGGTTGCGGTGTTCGTCCTGCTCGGTGTCTCACGACCGGGCGTGATCGCCCACCCGCACGACGGCGTCATCCAGGCGGTCGTCTCCGGGCTCTCTCGTCACAGCACCGCGCTGGTCGTCGGCTACGCAATGTGCCTGGCCTGCCTGGCGATCCGCCACCGGGTGCTCGCCGCCGAACGCTGACCGGCGTGCTTCCCTGCGTTGTCTTCCAGGGGTTTCGAGTGGGGCGACCAGCGAGGTCAGACGAGTGATTCGAAGCGGTCCGGATCGCCGGCACCGCGGCGCATCACGACGGGAGCCCCGTCCGACCAGTCGATCACCGTGGTCGGCTCGGACGGCGTCTCGCCCGCCTCGATGACCAGGTCGACGTCGTGGTCGAGGTCCTCCTTGATCTCCCAGCCCATGGTCCGCGGCTCGGTCTCGCCGGGCAGGATCAGGGAGCTGGTCAGCAGGGGTTCACCGAGCAGGTCGAGGAGGGCGTGGACGACGACGTGGTCCGGAATGCGTACCCCCACGGTCTTCTTCTTCGGGTGCAGCAGCCGACGGGGCACCTCGGTCGTGGCCGGCAGGATGAACGTGTACGGCCCGGGCGTCGCGGCCTTGATCGCCCGGAACGCCGAGTTGTCGACGCGCACGAGCTGCCCCAGCTGGGAGAAGTCCTTGCAGACCAGCGTGAAGTGGTGCCGGTCGTCGAGGCCCCGGATGCGCAGAATCCGGTCCCTGCCGTCGCGGTTGCCGATCCGCGACCCGAGGGCGTACCCCGAGTCCGTCGGGTAGGCAATCAGCGCGTCGTCGCGCAGCGCGTCCACGACCTGCTGGAGCAGCCGGGGCTGCGGATTCTCAGGATGGATGTCGACGTACCTGGCCACGTCGAACGAGCCTAGTCCTCCCCCGGGACGACGCCACATCGCTGGACCACATCGCTGGATCACATCCGCCCGGTCCGCCGGCTTCAAGAAGACTCTGGGCTGACGCACAGCATCGTCGCAGGCTGCCCGCGTACCAATGGTTGAGGGCGCCACCCACCCGGGTGTGAAGTCCCACTGACGACGGAGGGACGAGAGATGCGACTGGCTGAAGACACCCGGGCCGAGCGACCCGTCGGCAGCAGTCGGCCACGGCGTCGGGTGACCTACGTGCTCCCGGTCTTCAACGAGTCAGAGAACATCCCGGTGTTCCACGCGGCCCTGATCGCAGCCACGGCGGCGCGTCCGGACATCGACTTCACCTTCGTCTACGTCAACGACGGCAGCCGCGACGACTCGGTGGACCGCCTGCTGGGGCTTCGCCGCGCGGACTCGCGCGTCACTGTCCTCGGCCTGTCCCGGAACTCCGGGCACCAGATCGCGGTCACCGCGGGCCTGGACGCCGCGGTCGACTCCGACGCCGTCATCGTGATGGACACCGACCTCCAGGACCCGCCGCGGGTGAGCATCGAGATGATCGCGATGTGGGAGGACGGCGTGGACGTCGTCTACGCCCAACGGCGCTCCCGCAGTGACTCGGTGTTCAAGAGGAGCACGGCCTACGCGTTCTACTGGGTGCTCGACCGGCTGGCCTCGATCGAGATCCCGCGCAACGTCGGCGACTTCCGGTTGATGGACCGGAAGGTCGTGGCCGAGGTGGCGCGCTACCGCGAGCACGACCGTTTCCTGCGCGGCATCGTGGCCCACGTCGGCTTCCGCCAGGAGGCGTTGCTGTTCGACCGCGACCCGCGGTACGCCGGCACGTCCGGCTACCCGCTCCGCAAGATGCTGCGCTTCGCGGCCAGCGGCATCCTCGGCTTCTCGACGGCGCCGCTGAGGATGATCTCCCGCCTCGGCTTCGTCATCTCGGGTCTCAGCGTGCTGCTCGCGGCGTACGTCTTGTGGGTGCGCCTGGCGAGTCCGCAGAGCAGCGTGCCGGGCTGGGCCTTCCTCGGGGTCGGCATGTTCCTGCTCAGCGGGCTGCAGCTGATCATGATGGGCGTGATCGGGAGCTATCTGGGACGCGTGTACGTCGAGGCGCAGAACCGGCCGCTCTACTCGGTCGCGCTGACCGCGAGCGGTGGACAGGCGAGCGTCACGCCGCTGCGGCGGCAGCTGGCCGGGCGGGAGTGACTCGCCATCGGACCGCGCGCCGGTTCGCCGCCGTCGGTGTGGTCAACACGCTGCTGGACACGGGGCTGTTCATGCTCCTGCACGGACGGCTGGGCGTCGTGGGCGCGAACTTCGTGTCCACCAGTGCCGGGATGGCGTTCAGCTTCGTGGCCAACGGGGTCTTCACGTTCGGCGCCGGTCGGCTGACGCTGCGTCACGCCGCGTTGTTCGTGGCCACGACCGGGGTGACCATGTGGCTGGTGCAACCCCTCGTTATCCGGGGGCTGCTCGGACTGCTTGCTCCCGTGGCGGGTGGCGGCGAGGCCGTCGTGCTCCTCGCCAAGCTCCTCGCCATCGGGGTGAGCGTGGTGCTGAACTTTGCGGCGTACCGCTGGGTGGTCTGGCCGGTCCGTCAGACCGCGACCGTCTAGCTCAGCGAGCGGCCGCGGCGGCCTTGAGGTCGCGGCGCAGCTCCTTGGGGAGCGCGAAGATCAACGACTCCTCGGCACTGTGCACGGCCCGGGCCTCCGGGTAGCCGCGCTCGGCCAGGAACGCCAGGACACCGTCGACCAGGTCCTCGGGCACGCTCGCGCCCGAGGTCACGCTGACCGTGTTGACCCCGACGAGCCAGGCCTCGTCGATCTCGGTGGCGTCGTCGACGCGGTACGACGCCTTGGCGCCCGCCTCGAGGGCCACCTCGACCAGGCGAACGGAGTTCGAGGAGTTGCCCGAGCCGACCACGATCAGCAGGTCGCAGCCGTGCGCGATCTCCTTGACCGCCAGCTGACGGTTCTGGGTGGCGTAGCAGATGTCGTCGCTCGGCGGATCGAGCAGCAGCGGGAACCGCTCCCGGATCGCGGCCACGGTCTCGAGGGTCTCGTCGACAGAGAGCGTCGTCTGCGAGAGCCAGGCCACCCTGGCCGGGTCGCGGACGACGATGCCGGCGACGTCCTCGGGACCCTGGACGAGCTGGATGTGGTCGGGGGCCTCACCTGCGGTCCCCTCCACCTCCTCGTGCCCGGCGTGGCCGATCAGCAGGATGTCGTAGTCGTCAGCGGCGAAGCGGTTCGCCTCGTTGTGCACCTTGGTCACCAGCGGGCAGGTCGCGTCGATCGTCTTCAGCTCGCGCTCCGCCGCCTGGCGGTGCACCTCGGGTGAGACGCCGTGCGCGGAGAAGACGACGGTCTCGCCCGGCGGCACCTCGGCCAGCTCTTCCACGAAGATCGCGCCGCGGGACTCCAGGTCCGCCACGACGTGCTTGTTGTGGACGATCTGCTTGCGTACGTACACGGGGGCGCCGTACAGGTCCAGCGCCTGTTCCACCGTGACCACCGCCCGGTCGACCCCGGCACAGTAGCCGCGCGGAGCCGCCAGCAGGACCGCCTTCTCGGCGTCGTCAGGCGACAGGATCGGCGGCATGCCCATGTCGGTCGTCATGTGTGCATCGTAGTTGCGTCGGCGGCATCCCCTAATCTCGCGGCATGGCCCTGGAGACCTCGCTCGAGACGCCGGCGCCCGTGCGGCAGATCGCGAACGCGATCGCCGGCTGGGTCGACCGGCTGGGCGCGGTGTGGGTGGAGGGCCAGGTGGCGCAGGTCAGCCGCCGCCCGGGGGTCAACACCGTCTTCATGACGCTGCGCGACACCGTGGCCGACATCTCGATCCCGGTGACCTGCTCGCGCACCCTCTTCGACGGGCTCAACCCGCCGCTCGTCGAGGGCGCGAGCGTCGTCCTGCACGCCAAGCCGTCCTACTACGCCAACCGCGGCAGCATGTCGCTCTACGCCCGTGAGATCAGGATGGTCGGGCTCGGCGAGCTGCTCGCCCGCCTCGAACGCCGGCGTCAGCTGCTCGCGGCCGAGGGCCTCTTCGCCCCCGAGCTCAAGCGCCCGCTCCCGTTCCTGCCCGGGCGGGTCGGGTTGGTGACCGCACCCAACTCGGCGGCCGAGCGCGACGTCGTCGAGAACGCCCGGCGGCGCTGGCCCGCCGTCGAGTTCGAGATCCTGCACGCCGCCATGCAGGGCCCGCGGGCCTGCGCCGAGGTGATGGAGGCGCTCGACCGTCTGGACCGCAACCCCGACGTCGACGTGATCGTGATCGCGCGGGGCGGTGGGTCCGTGGAAGACCTGCTGCCGTTCTCCGACGAGGCGCTGATCCGGGCCGTGCACCAGGCTCGCACCCCCGTCGTCTCGGCCATCGGCCACGAGCCCGACCAGCCGCTGCTCGACCTCGTGGCCGACGTCCGGGCGTCGACTCCGACCGATGCCGCCAAGTTGGTGGTGCCCGACGTGGCAGACGTGATCCGGGGCGTCGCCTGGTCCCGAGACCGGATCCGCTCGTCGCTCGAGGCCTGGCTGGCGCGCGAACAGTCCGGGCTCGATGCGCTGCGGTCCAGGCCGGTGCTGGCCGACCCACGGACCCTGATCGATGCCCGCGTCGACGACATCGCGCTGTTGCGCGACCGCGCCCGCCGCACACTCGGTCATGCGCTCGACCGCGCAGCCGACGACCTCGTCCACCAGCGAGCCCGGGCGCGCGCCCTGTCCCCGCTGGCCACGCTGCAACGGGGCTACGCCGTGCTCCAGGACGCCGACGGACACGTCGTCACGTCGGTCGGCGGAGTCGCCGCGAAGGCACGCGTGAGCGTGCGGGTGGCCGACGGGCGCATCCACGCCACCACCACGAAGATCGAGCCGGAGGAGACCCATGGCTGACGAGAAGCCGTCCTACGAGGCCGCCCGCGAGGAGCTGGTCGACGTCGTACGCCGGCTCGAGGCCGGAGGCACCACGCTCGAGGAGTCACTCGCCCTCTGGGAGCGCGGCGAGCACCTGGCGAAGGTGTGCCAGGACTGGCTCGACGGTGCCCGCAAGCGCTTCGACGAGACGATCGCGAAGGACGACGCCTGAGCCCTGCAGGCTCAGTGCTTCGCGACGGTGAGCCGGTCGAGCAGCTCGCGGAGGTCGGCGACACTCGCCGACCCGAAGACCAGCACGGTGTCGTGGCCGACCTCGGCCGAGAACGCGTGGTCCCCACCGGAGTCCGACCAGGTCTGCCACGTTCGCGCCACCGAGCCGGCGACCTCGACCGGGTCACCCTCGGTCGGGTTGTCGTCGACGTAGGTGTGCAGCAGGTCGGTGACGGACGCGTCCTCCTGCCGGATGCCCGCGAACTTGCCGCTCGCCGTGAGCATGCCGATCCCCCAGGCAGGGGGGTCGCCGCGCTCGAAGCTGATGCTGTCGGCGATCCAGCCGCGCGGCAGGCTCGGCGGATACACCACGGTCAGCCCGGCGCTCTGGGCCCCGTCCACCGCGGCGAGGTAGTCGACGTGGTCCGGCTTGACCTCGAGGTCGTCGCGGGTGAGCGCTCGCAGCCCCACGAACCCACCCACTGCCAGCACCGTGACGACCAGCGAGGCGATCAGCCCGTTGGTGGTGCGGGCATAGCGTCCCGCGTTGCCCGACTCGCTCACGGCGCCCATCCTCACAGGTGACGTAGGTTTCGCGGGTGCCGCCCCTCGTCGATGCCGTGCCCGTGGCGGCGCTGCTGGCACTGCTCGTGACCGCGTACGTCCACCCCAGAGGTCGGGTCGAAGCGCTTGTCGCCCTGCTCGCCGCCGGGGTCACGCTCAGCACCGGCATCGTCGATCCCGACCGGATCTGGGACGCGGTCGGCGAGCTCGCTCCGGTGGTTGTCTTCCTCGCCACGATCCTGGTGGTCGCCGACGTCTGTGCCCGGGCCGGGCTCTTCGACGCCGCCGCCCAGGTCGTGCGGTCCGCCAGCCACGGCGGCCCCCACAGACTCCTGGTCGGGGTGTTCCTGCTGGCGGCCCTCGTGACGGCTGTGCTCAGCCTCGACGCCACCGTCGTGCTGCTCACCCCCGTGGTCATCACCGCGGCGCTGTCGATCGGCACGTCGTCGCGCCCGGGTGCCTACGCCTGCCTGCGGATGGCCAACTCGGCGTCGTTGCTGCTCCCGGTCTCGAACCTCACCAACCTGCTGGCGATGCCGCACCTGGATCTCACGTTCGGCGGGTTCGCGCTGATCATGGCGCCGGTCCTCGTGGTCGTGCTCGTCGTCGAGTACGCCATGCTGCGCGTGCTCTTCCGACGCGAGCTGGCGACCCGTCGGCCACCCAGGGCGGCTCCCGGCGCGCCTCGCCCGGCGGCAGTTCCGCTGGTCGTCGTGGCCGTGATGCTGGTCGGGTTCGCTGCCCTGTCGCCGTTCGGGGTGGAGCCCTGCTGGGTGTCCGGGGCGGCCGCGGTCGTCCTTGTCGGGTGGGCGCGACGGCGACGGCTCCTGACCGTGCGGGCCGCGGTCGACGCTGCCCATCCGTCGTTCGCGCTGTTCGTGCTCTCGCTGGGGATCGTGGTCGCGGCGATCGCGACCGGGTTCCTCGGCGACGCGGTGACCCGGCTGCTCCCCCACTCCACGTCGTACGGCGCCCTGCTGCTGATCGCGGTGGTGGCGACCGTGCTGGCCAACCTGCTGACCAACCTCTCGGCCACGCTGCTGATCGTCCCCCTCCTGGCCCCGCTGGGCACGTCGGCCGTCCTCGCGGCGCTGCTCGGCCTGAACATCGGCTCCGGCCTCACCTACACCGGGTCGCTCGCCAACCTGCTCTGGCGACGCGGCCTGGCCCGACAGGGCGAGAAGCCCAGCCTGAGCGAGTTCCACCGGGTCTCGCTCGTCGCCACTCCGATCACCCTGATCGCAGCGGTGAGCGTGCTCGCCCTCGTGACCTAGCGCTCCGGCTCGGTACCATGCCCTCCATGACCGAGTCCCGCTTGTCCGTGGCCCCCGAGTCGCCCGACCGCAACCTCGCGCTGGAGCTGGTGCGCGTCACGGAGGCCGCCGCCATGGCGGCCGGCCGCTGGGTCGGTCGGGGCGACAAGAACGGCGCCGACGGGGTCGCGGTCAACGCGATGCGGGTGATGATCTCGACGATCGGGATGAACGGCACCGTCGTCATCGGCGAGGGCGAGAAGGACAACGCCCCGATGCTCTACAACGGCGAGAAGGTCGGCGACGGCACCGGCCCCGAGTGCGACGTGGCCGTCGACCCGATCGACGGCACCACGCTCACGGCCAAGGGCATGAGCAACGCGGTCGCGGTGCTTGCGGTCTCGCCGCGTGGTTCGATGTACGACCCGTCTGCGGTGTTCTACATGGAGAAGCTGATCACCGGACCCGAGGCCGCCGACGTCGTCGACATCCGCTACCCCGTCTCCGAGAACATCCATCAGGTCGCGAAGGCCAAGGGCTCGCGCCCCTCCGACGTCACAGTGGTGCTGCTGGACCGGCCACGGCACGCGCAGCTCGCCGAGGAGATCCGCGCGACCGGGGCCCGGATCAAGTTCATCGTCGACGGCGACGTCGCGGGCGCGATCTCGGCGGCCCGTCCCGACAGCGGCATCGACCTGCTGCTCGGCATCGGCGGCACCCCCGAGGGCATCATCGCTGCCTGTGCGATGAAGTGCATGGGTGGCGTGATCCAGGGTCGCTTGTGGCCCCAGGACGACAGCGAGCGGCAGAAGGCTCTCGACGCTGGCCACAACCTGGACCAGGACTTCGTCCTCTCGACGAACGACCTGGTCACCGGTGACGACTGCTTCTTCGTGGCCACCGGCATCACTGACGGCGACCTGATGCGCGGGGTGCGCTACCGCGCGGGCGGCTGCACGACCGACTCGCTGGTGATGCGCTCGCGCAGCGGCACGATCCGCAAGATCACCTCGGAGCACAAGCTGCTGAAGCTAAGCGCTTTCGCCGCTATCGACTTCGAGAAGTGACGCGACGGCCTGCCTGCGCAGTGCCTCCGCCACCAGGTCGATGACCCGTGGGTCCACGGCCATCCCGATGTGCGACGCCGTCACCTCGACGGGTTCGGCCATCGGGTCCACGCAGGCGCGCCAGTCGACGATCCCGTCCCGCTTGGAGTAGATCGCTGTGAAGCCGACGTCCTCGGGGACCGGTAGCTGCGTCTCGTCGAAGCTCTGACGCGCACAGTCCCCGCCGACGCAGTCCTCGGACATCAGGCCCGGCACGCCGGCGCGACTCAGGCGAACCAGCACGTCGACGCTGCGGGTGAGCAGGCCGTGGTGGGCACCGGGCGCCAGCATCGGGCTGCCCATCGTGACGATGCCGGACACCAGGTCCGGCCGGCGTACGGCGATCCCCCGGGCGAGCATCCCGCCGAGGCTGTGCCCGACGATCTGCACGCGGGAGCCGCGGCGCAGCGCGAGCGTCTCCAGGCGCGACTCGAGCTGCGCGGCCGCGTTGAGCGTGCAGCCGACGTTGGCGTGGATGTGCGAGCGGTAGGTGCGGAAGCCGCGCTGCCGCAGGGCCCGCGCCATGAAGGCCAGCGTGGCGTCGCCGGCCATGAACCCCGGGACCAGGATCACGGGGTCGGCCGCGCGCATCACCCTGCGACCGGTGTACGGCGCGGACCTGCGCTCACGACGGTCGCCGACGGACCGGAGCGCGTAGCGGCCGGCCTCGGTGACGAGGCTGCCCTCGCGCAACACGGCGCCGACTCCCGGCCGGGCGAAGCCGTCCGGCAGCAGGAACGACGCCAAGGTGTTCTGGCTCACACCGGTGAGATTACGGCCAGGTAACAAGAATTCGCCGGAAATACGGCCAAAACGCGTCCGGTGTTGAACGGTGCGCCAAACTTCCCTCATGACCTCCAGTACCCGCCCGAGGCCCGGCACACCCGACGTCGTCGTCTCCGAGGAGCTCTTCGCCCCGGTGGCCCGCGATGTGGAGCTCTGCTACCAGACGTTCGGGGACCCCGACGACGAGCCGTTGCTGCTGGTGATGGGGCTCGGCGGGCCGATGACCTGGTGGGACCCGGAGCTCTGCCGGATGCTCGCCCGCCGGGGCTTCTTCGTCATCCGCTACGACAACCGCGACACCGGCCGGTCGAGCCGGATCGAAGGTCGGGTCCGCCGCTCCACGCTCATCCGTGCGTTCGCCGGTCGCCGGGTGCGCCCGCCGTACACGATGGCGGACCTGGCCGGCGATGCCTTCGGACTCCTCGACCACCTCGGCATCGAGTCCGCGCACGTCGCGGGGGTGTCGATGGGCGGGATGATCGCCCAGACCATGGCCATCGAGCAGCCCAAGCGGCTCCGGTCGCTGACGAGCATCATGTCGACGACCGGCAAGCGCACGGTCGGCTGGCAGCATCCGTCGCTGCTCCCGACCCTGATCGGTTCGCGAGGCGCGGGCCGGGAAGCCTACGTGCGGGCCAGCGCCGCGACCTGGAAGCTGATCGGGTCACCGGGCTTTCCGCAGAGCGACGAGGCGGTCGAGAAGCGGGCCGGTGAGACCTTCGACCGCGGCGTCAGCGCCAGCGGCGTGATGCGCCAGATGCTGGCCGTGATCACGCAGCCCAACCGCAGCGTCCGGTTGCGCGGCGTGCACCTCCCGACGATGGTGATCCACGGGCTCGCGGACCGGATGGTGCACGTCTCCGGTGGCCGCGCCACCGCGGCCGCGATCCCCGGTGCGGAGCTCCTGCTGATCGACGGCATGGGGCACGACCTCCCCGTCTCGCTGTTCGACACCTTTGTCGAGTCCATCCGGCGTACCGCGGACCGCGCCCACGACGCTGGTTGAGGAGGCAGGCGCTGTCGCGCCTCCCTCCTCAACCGGCGTGACACTCAGTCGCTGAGGCGCTCTCCGGTGTCGGTGTCGAAGACGTGCACGTTCTTCGGGTCGGTCGTGACGTAGATGGTCTCGCCCTTGTGCACCGAGTCCCGGCCGTTGACCCGGACGATGATGTTGTTGGGGGTGCCCTCGACGCCGCTCGAGCCGTAGACGAACGCGTCGGCGCCGAGCTCCTCGACGACGGTCACCCGCACCGGCAGGCCACCCTCGTTCGCGCTGACGAGGCGCCACGCCTCGGGCCGGACACCCACGGTGATGTTGCCCTTCATCTTCCGCGACGCGGCCGGGTCGACCGGCACCAGGAACTCGCCGACCCTCGCCTGCCCGTCCTCGGCCGCGGTGGCCTCGAGGAGGTTCATCTGCGGTGAGCCGATGAATCCGGCCACGAACAGGTTGACCGGCTTGTCGTAGAGACCGAGCGGGGTGTCGACCTGCATCAGCTCGCCATAGTTCATGACGGCCACGCGGTCGCCCATGGTCATCGCCTCGACCTGGTCGTGGGTGACGTAGACGGTCGTGACGCCGAGGTCGGCCTGGAGCTTGGCGATGTCGGTGCGGGTCGCGACGCGCATCTTCGCGTCGAGGTTCGACAACGGCTCGTCCATGCAGAACACCTGCGGGTTGCGCACGATGGCGCGGCCCATCGCGACGCGCTGGCGCTGACCACCGGAGAGTGCCTTCGGCTTGCGCTCGAGGAACTCGGTCAGGCCGAGGATCTTCGCCGCGTCGTCGACCCGCTTCTTGCGCTCCTCGGCGGGGACCTTGGCCATCTTCAGGGCGAAGGCCATGTTGTCCGCGACCGACATGTGCGGGTAGAGCGCGTAGTTCTGGAACACCATCGCGATGTCCCGGTCCTTCGGCGGCGTCGTGGTGATGTCGCGGTCGCCGATGTAGATCTTGCCGGCGTTGATCTCCTCAAGGCCGGCGAGCATCCGCAGGGTCGTGGACTTGCCGCTGCCCGACGGTCCGACGAGAACCATGAACTCGCCGTCGCCGATCTCGAGATCGATCCCTGGCACGGTGGGCTTGTCGGCCCCCGGGAACCAGCGCTGCGCTTTTTCGAACGTGACAGTAGCCATGCTGTTTTTGCTCCTTCACCGGCAGGTACGTGCCGGACGATCCGTAGTGAAGTGACCCAGGTCACGTTAGTCATCCCCGTGGTTGCTGTCGATGCCAGGGGGACCCCGGTCCCACGCACTGGTTATCCGTCCATCGCGTCCAGGGCTCGCGCGTGGAGGACGTACGCCGACTCGGGTGCGCTCGGCGGCAGCCGCACCCCGACCGTCTCGAGCGCCCGGCCGCTGAGGTCGACGCCGGGTCCGTCCAGCCAGGTCGCGCCCAGCCCGACCGAGGGCGAATGGTCCGAGGGTGCCGCGGACACCAGCCGGTAGACCCGGTCGGGTTCCAGACCCGGGAGGACCACGACGGCCGGGGACTGGGTGATGACCGTGTCCACCAACGCCACGACGTACCACCCCTCGGACCCGTCGCGGGCAACCACGCCCGTGACCTGGACCGCCGGGTCCGGGTGGTCGCCGTGCACCAGCCGGCCGGTGGCGACCACCGGCCGGAGGCGACGGTGCAGCGCAACCCATTGCGCGACCTCGGCCCGCTCGGCCGCGCTGATCGTGGTCAGGTCCCACTCGACCCCGAAGTGGCCGAGCAGCGCCGTCGCCGCCCGGAACGCCAGCCGGTGGGTACGCCCGGTCGTGTGGGCGACGGGGCCGCCCAGGTGTGCACCCAGCATCTCCGGAGGCACCAGCAAGGAGGTCCAGCGCTGGATGCGTTGGCGTTCGACGGCATCGATGGTGTCGCTCGGCCAGACCCGGTCGGTGCGGGTCAACACCTCGAGGTCGATGCGCCCGCCACCGCTGGCGCAGGTCTCGATCTCCAGGTCCGGATGCGCGGCGCGCAGCTCGTCGAGGAGCCGGTAGAACGCCAGCGTCTGGCCGCGCACGGCGGGACGCCCATCGTGCGCGACGTCGACCAGGTCGCGGTTGTGGTCCCACTTGAGGAATGCGACGTCGTACTCGTCGAGCAGCGCCAGCAAGGCGTCGCGCACGTGGTCGTACGCCGCGGACACCTGCAGGTCCAGCACCTGCTGGTGGCGCCACTCGCCCGGCAGCGCGGCCCGGCCCCGGAGGATCCAGTCGGGGTGCGCCCGGGCGAGCTCGGAGTCCTCGCTGACCATCTCGGGCTCGACCCAGAGCCCGAAGTCCAGGCCCAGGCCGTGCACGTGCTCGACCAGCGGGTGCAGCCCGCGCGGCCACACGTCCGGGTCCACGGTCCAGTCGCCCAGGCCGCCGCGGTCGTGGCGCCGCCCGCGGAACCAGCCGTCGTCCAGGACGAACCGCTCCGCACCGACCTCTGCCGCCGCGTCGGCCAGGGCGGTGAGGTGCGCGACGTCATGGTCGAAGTAGGCCGCCTCCCACGTGTTCACGAGCACCGGACGAGACCGGCGGCGGGTTACGTCCGGTGCGGCCCTCCGGACCCACGCGTGCACCCGTTCGCTGACACCATCGAGACCGCCAGTCGAGTGCACGCCGAACAGCCAGGGGCTCGCGTAGGTCTCCGCCTCGGCGAGGACCACCTCACCCGGGCCGAGCAGCTCACCTCCGCCGAGCAGGCATTCGCCCTCCGGCGTCCTCTCGGCGTACGCCGAGTGGTCACCGCTCCACGCGACATGGGTCGCCCACACCTCGCCGTGCCGGAACCCGAAGCCAGGACCGCCGGCGACCATCACGAGGGTGGCGTCGTGACCGGTCCGGCCGTGCCTTCCTTCGCGGAGGTGGGTGCCGAGCAACCACGGGCGACGTTGTGGGGTTCGCTCGCGGCACCATCGCCCGCTGAGGTCCAGGAGCTCGTTGGCGCGTGCCGGGACCGGCAGCGCGTTGCGCACCGCGGCCAGGACCAGCGGCCCGGGGCCCAGGTTGGTGACGCCGGTCCGCATCCGGAGCACACCCTCCCGGGTGAGCTCGAGCTCGACCATGACCGCCCAGCCGGCTTCGGGGTCGACGGACTCCAGTCGGGCCGACGCGTCCGGTGCCGTGTCGTCGACGGCCCAGGACCAGTCGGTCAGACGCGGCGCCCACGCCCCCGTCGTACGACCGGGACGGAGGCCCTCGAGGCCGGGCAGCCCGGTGAAACCGGATGCGTTCTCACCGACGATGCCGCGCCACCTCGGCTGGTCGAGCGCCGACTGCGCGACGCCCGCCCTCTGGGCCGCAACCAGGCCGGCGAGCACGTCCTCGGACGGGTCGCCGAGCGCCGCGCCCCAGTGCAGGATCGAGGGCGCACCTGACGGAGAGGACGCGAGCACCAGGCTCACGCCCTCCCGTGACAGGTGAGCTGTCGTCACCGGGACAGGGTGGCCCCGGTCACCCCTTGACCGCACCCGCGGTCAGACCGCGGACGAAGTAACGCTGCAGCGTGAAGAACACGATCATCGGGATCAACATCGAGATGAACGCCCCGGCCGGGAGGTACTCGGTGCCCTGCCCCTGGGCTCCGAGCAGCCCCTGCAGGCTCACGATGACGGTCGAGTTCTGGGTGGTCAGGAACAGCTTCGCGATGAGGAGGTCGTTCCACACCCAGAGGAACTGCAGGATCGCGAACGCGGCGAGCGCCGGCACCGACATCGGCACGATCAGCTTCCAGAACGTCTGGAAGTGCGAGGCGCCGTCGATCTTGGCCGACTCGATCACCGTGCGGGGCAGCGTCGACATGTAGTTGCGGAGCGTGTAGATCGCCAACGGCATGCCGAACCCGGTGTGCAGGAGCCACACGCCGATGTACTCGCCCGAGATGCCGAGGCCGTTCGGCCCGAGCAGGTTCAGCATCGGCTGGAACGCAACCTGGATCGGCACGACCATGACGATCACGATGAGGATGAACAGGATGTCCTTCCCCTTGAAGTTCATGAACGAGAAGGCGTACGCCGCGAAGGCGGCGAACATGATCGGGATGATCGTCGCGGGGATCGCGACGATCACGCTGTTCAGGAACGAGTCGCCGATGCTGGTGCCGTTGAAGACCCCGCGGTAGTTCTCCATCGTCCAGCCGCCGTTCCACAGGGCGGTCCACCAGCCGGTCTGGGCCTGGGCGTCGCGGCTGCGCAACGACGTCACCAGGAGACCGACGGTCGGCAGGGTCCACAGCACGCACAGGACGGCCATCACGATGATCGCGGTCAAGCTGCGTTGGCGGCCGTCGGCCATCAGGCCGCGCGTTCGGCGCGGCTTCTGGGTCGTCAACGCCGCAGCGTCTGTCAGGTTGCTCATCGACTCAGCTCCTCTCGCCGGAAGTTCCGCACTTGATAGATCAGGACCGGGGTGACCGCGAGCAGCAGCACCACGACGATGGCGGAGGCACGACCGCCCTGGCTGTTGCGGAAGAGCTCGGTGAAGAACAGGTTCGCGATGACCTGGGTCTTGTCGCGTCCGTCGGTGAGCACGTAGACGATGTCGAAGACCTTCAGCACCAGGATCAGCGTGGTCACGAAGACCGTGATGATCGTGCCCCTGATCTGGGGCACCACGACCTTGGTGAAGATCTGGAACTCCGAGGCGCCGTCGATGCGGGCCGCCTCGACGGTCTCCTCCGGCACCCCCTTGATGGCCGAGGACAGCAGGATCATCGCGAAGCCGACCTGCAGCCACACCAGGATCACCATCAGCAAGAAGGAGTTCAGCCGGAAGTCGTAGTTCTGCAGCCACGACTGCGGCCCGCCACCAAAGGCCCTCCAGACGGCGTTCAGCAGGCCGGTCGCGTCCTCGCTCGCGGGGTCGAAGGCGTAGACCAGCGACCAGATCGCCGAAGCACCGACGAACGAGATCGCCATCGGCAGGAAGACGAAGCTCTTCGAGACCTTCTCACCGCTGGTCGACAGCTTGTCGGCCAGCACGGCCACGATCAGCCCCACGAACACGGTGACCGCCGGCACGATCAGCAGCCACAGGACGTTGTTGATCAACGCCTGACGGAACTCCGAGTTGCCGAAGATGTAGCGGTAGTTCTTCAGGCCGACGTACTTCGTGCTGTCGGAGTTGGCGAACGAGTAGTTGATCGTCTGGATCGTCGGGTAGAGCAACATCAGCGCGATCAGGCTGAAGCTCGGCAGGATGAAGACGTACGGCATCAGGCCGCGTGACAGCCCGCCCGGCAGCCCCTCGACGAACATGTTGAGGAAGAAGAACAGGAAGTAGGCCCCGCCGACGCCGGCAACCAGCGCGACGGCGCCGATCAGGATCTTGCTGTCGGCGAACCACTCGGGGTGGTACGCGAGGGCGAGGAAGAGGTTCCCGAGCCCCCACAGGATGCCCACGATGCCGACCAGTCCGATGAGGATCTTGGCGACGTTGGCGTCGTCGGGGTGGGCAGCATGGTCATCGGGTCCCGGGGGTGCCGGCTGGTCGGGCGGCGACGGCTCCCCGGGGGAGAGGGCGCCGTCGTCGAGCGAGTCGGGACGGGTGCTGGTGTCGGCGCTCACTGGGGCCACGACGCTTCGATAGCGGACGTGGTGTCCTGAGAGCTCTTGCCCTGGATCCAGTCGACCATGCCGGTCCAGAAGGTGCCGGAGCCGACCTCCTTGGGCATCACGTCAGAACCGTCGAAGACGACCGCCGACGCGTTGGTGGCCTGCTCTGCGATGTCCTTGGTCGTCTGGTTCGGGTAGTTGGCGGTGTCGAAGGTCCGGTGCGGCGACAGCCACCCACCGGCCTGCGCCCACTCGGCTCCGAACTTGTCCGAGGTCAGGAACTTCATGACCGCGATCGCGTCCGGGTCGTTGCCGTTGAACAAGGCGGCGAGATCCGCACCACCCAGGATCGGCGGCGGCTCCGCGGAGGCCGCGACCGATGGGAACTGGAAGACCCCGACCTCGTTGTCCAGGTCGTCCTGGATGGCAACGGGGAGGAACGAGATCTCGAAGCTGCCCTGGCGCTCGAGCATGCACTCCGGGGGGTTCCGGAAGGCCGGGACCATCGACTCGGCGACCTGGGTGTTCACCACGGTCTTGACGCCGCCGTAGACGGTGCCGTCGCCCTTGGCGATCTTCCCGAACGCATCGAACGCCGCGACGATCTGCGGGTCGTCGAACGGGATCTCGTGGCTCGTCCACTGGTTGTAGACGTCCGGGCCGGCCACGGTGAGCACGAACTGCTCGATCCAGTCGGTGCCGACCCAGCCAGTTGCCTGGTCGGCGTTCCAGGCCATGCACCACGGCGTGACGCCGTCCGCCTTGATCTGGTCACTCAGCGCGTAGAGCTCGTCGAGCGTCTTCGGGACCTGGTAGCCGGCCGCGTCCCAGGCCTTCTTGGGGTACCAGACGATGCTCTTGTTGGCGAGCCGCATCGGTGCGCCGTAGACGCGACCGTTGAGGCTGACCGAGTCCAGCAGGCCGGGCACGAGCGTCTTCTTGATCGTGTCGTAGTCGAGGAACGTGTCGATCGGCTGGATCTTGTCCTGGGCGGCGAGCTCCAGCAGGCCACCCGGCTGCGGGAAGAAGCCGATGTCCGGTGTGTCACTGGCCGCGACCCTGGTCTTGATGGTCGTGGTGAAGTCGGTGTCCTCGGTGTACTGGATGTCGATCCCGGACTCCTTCTCGAACGGCGCCAGGGACTTCTCGAAGTTCGCCTTCTCGTCACCGCCGTAGGCACCGAGGATCGTGACGACCCCGTCTCCGTCGCTCTGGTTGTTGTCGACGTATCCGTTGAGGCCCGCACCACCCCCGCTGCCACCGCTCGCGCCCGGGTCCTGGAGACACGCGGACATCGTCAAGGCCATCAGGGCCATTACTCCGGTCGCCGCGATGCGGCGTCGTACGCCTCTGCCCATGTCATGCCCTCCTGTTGCTCGAAGGGCGACGGCTCAGGCGCCCTCACCCATCAAGACCCGGACTGTGGTGGTCGTCACATGCGTGACCTTCCTACCGCTCCCGGGCTGGCATGTAAACGGGTAGCCGCGCCGGGTCCGTCGGGGAGCGTCGTCAGAGACGCTTGCGCTCGATGGACACGCCACCCAGGACGGCAAGCCCGTTGACTCGCACGGTCGGCGAGTCGTCGTCGAGCTCGGCAGAGACCAGGCCGGACGGGCCGGAGTAGCCACCCATGAAGCCGATGCCCTCGATCACCACGTTGGTGTGGGGGCCGACGATGATCCGGGCGCCCCCCATGAACGCGTTGATCGTGATCACGACCTCCCGGGCGGCGAACGTCGCCTCGCGCAGGTCGAGCTCCGCGCCGCCCATGAACGTGCTGATCTTGAGGTGGGCGGGCACCGTCCACTCGCCCGAGCGATCCAGGCCGCTCATGATCGCGACGTGGCGCTCGGTCGGCGGACCGGGCACCGCCGGCGAGACGGCCGACGGAACCGCCGGGGTCTGGCTCGCGGGCAGGTCGGACGTGATCGGCGCGAGCTCGGCGTACGTCCGGGCGGCGTACGCCGCCTCCAGCCGCTGGTCGAGCTCCTCCAGGTCGAGCCGGCCCTCGCCAGCGGCCTCGCGGAGCAGCTCGGCGACGCGATGCCGGTCCTCGTCGGAGACCCGGAGCCGGCCCGGGTCAGCCGGGCTGGCGGGCAGGTTCTCCTGGCGTGGCTCGAGCTCTCCTTCCATGTGACGACCCTAGGACACTGCCCATGGGACGCTCGCCGGCCACCGATATCCTTGTCGTTCGTGACCACTGGCCCCGAGTTCCGCTACTCCGACCTCCTCCCCGCCGGACCCGACGAGACGGCGTACCGGCTCGTCACCACCGAAGGAGTCTCGACGTTCGAGGCGAACGGTCAGACCTTCCTGCAGGTCTCGCCCGAGGCGATCCAGCGGTTGACCTCGGAGGCGATGCACGACATCTCCCACTACCTGAGGCCGGCGCACCTCGCGCAGCTGCGCAGGATCATCGACGACCCCGAGGCGTCCGGGAACGACCGCTTCGTCGCCCTCGACCTGCTCAAGAACGTCAACATCTCCGCGGGCGGTGTGCTGCCGATGTGCCAGGACACCGGCACCGCGATCGTGATGGGCAAGAAGTCGGAGGGCGTGCTGACCGGTGCCGACGACGGCGAGGCGATCAGCCGAGGCGTCTACGACGCGTATACGAAGCTGAACCTGCGCTACTCCCAGCTCGCACCACTGACGACGTACGACGAGAAGAACACCGGCACCAACCTGCCGGCACAGATCGAGCTGTACTCGACGCCGACCCATGACGACAAGCCTGAGTACAAGTTCCTGTTCATGGCCAAGGGCGGCGGCTCGGCCAACAAGTCGTTCC
>JAOPXM010000179.1 GCA_025965125.1 Nocardioides sp. | reverse complement strand
TTCGGCGATGTCGCCCTGCGGGGTGGACGTGGCGTGGGCATTGACGTGCGCGATGTCGTCGGCACTGATCTCGGACTCCTTCAGCGCCAGCAGGATCGCCCGCGAGCCGCCGCGACCGGCCGGATCGGGCTGGGCGATGTCATGGGAGTCGGCGGTGATGCCGGCGCCGAGGACCTCGGCGTAGATCCGGGCGCCGCGGGCCTGCGCGTGCTCCAGGGACTCGAGCACGAGCACGCCGGCGCCCTCACCGAGGACGAAGCCGTCGCGGCCGGTGTCCCACGGGCGAGAGACCGTCGTCGGGTCCCCGTCGTTCTTCGACAGCGCCATCATGTTGGCGAAGGCCGCCATCGGCAGCGGGTGGATCGCGGCTTCGGTGCCACCGGCGACCACGACGTCGGCCCGGCCGAGCCGGATCTGGTCGAGCGCGAGCGAGACGGCCTCGTTGCCGGACGCGCAGGCCGACACCGGGGTGTTCACCGCGGCACGAGCGCCGACGTACAGGCTGATGTTGGCCGCCGGCGCGTTCGGCATCAGCATCGGGACCGCAAGGGGCGAGACCTGACGGGGTCCCTTCTCCCTGAGCCGGTCGTAGTTGTCGAGCAGCGTGTTGACCCCGCCTATCCCGGAGGCCATGGCCACCCCGAGGCGGTCGCCGTCGATGTCGGCGCCCTCGAGGCCGGCGTCGCGCCAGGCCTCCATGGCCGCCACCATCGCGAGCTGGGACGACCGGTCGAGGCGCCGGGCCTTGACCCGCTCCAGGACCTCGGTCGGCTCGACGGCCACTCGGGCGGCGATCTTGACCGGCATCTCCTGGGCCCAGTCCTCGGTGAGGAGGCGGACTCCGGAGCGGCCGTTCACGAGGCCGTCCCACGTGCTCGCGACATCACCACCGAGCGGGCTGGTGGTGCCCATCCCGGTGACCACGACTCGGGTGCGACTGCTCATCTGCTGCTCGATTCGGTTGGGGGAGGGTGTGCTCAGGCGGAGGCGCGCTCGATGAACGCGACGGCGTCGCCGACGGTCTTGAGGTTCTTGACCTCGTCGTCGGGGATCGAGACGCCGAACTTCTCCTCGGCGGCCACGACGACCTCGACCATGGACAGCGAGTCGACGTCGAGGTCGTCCACGAAGGACTTGTCGAGCTGGACGTCGTCGGTGTCGATCCCGGCAACCTCGTTGACGATGTCGGCGAGGTCGGAGCGGATCTCTTCGGTGGTGGCCATCTGCAGGTGGTTCCTCTCAGGAGGTGGTGCGTTGGGTGGTGGTGGTCGAGCTAGGGGACGGTGACGACCTGGGCGGCGTACGCCAGGCCTGCACCGAAGGCGATCAGCAGCGCCGTGTCTCCGGGCTTCGCCTCGCCCTCCTGGATCATCCGATCGAAGGCCAGGGGGACCGAGGCGGCCGACGTGTTGCCCATGTCGGCCACGTCGCGGGCGATCTTCACGTGTGCGGGCAGCTTCATCGAGCGTGCCATCGCGTCGATGATCCGCATGTTGGCCTGGTGCGGGACGAACACATCGAGGTCGTCCAGCGAGATGCCGGCGCGGTCCAGTGTCTGCTGACCGATCTTCGCCATGGCGAAGGAGGCCCAGCGGAACACCGAGTTGCCCTGCATGGTCAGGTGCGGCATGACGGGCTCGCCGGACGCGATCACGTCGCGCCAGTCCTCCCGCTGCCGGATCAGGTCGAACTGCTCGCCGTCCGAGCCCCACACGACGGGACCGATGCCCGGGGTCTCGCTCGGTCCGACCACGGCGGCGCCGGCGCCGTCGGCGAAGATGAACGCCGTCCCGCGGTCGTGCAGGTCGAGGATGTCGGTGAGCCGCTCGACACCGATGACCAGCACGTGCCCGGCGCTGCCGCCACGGACCATGTCGTTGGCCATCGCCACCCCGTGACAGAACCCGGCGCAGGCCGCGGAGATATCGAACGCGGCGGCCTGGTCCGTGCCGAGCTCGTGGGCGATCGCGGTGGCGATGGCCGGGGTCTGCAGCATGTGGCTGACGGTCGCGACGATCACGCAGTCGATCTGCCGGGCGTCGATGCCCGCATGGGCGAGTGCCTTGCGCGATGCCTCCACCGACATCATCTGCACGGACTCCTCGGGGCCGGCCCAGCGGCGCGTCTTGATGCCGGAGCGCTGCTGGATCCACTCGTCGCTGGAGTCGATCGCCTCGACGACCTCGGAGTTCGGCACGAGCCGGTCCGGGCGGTAGGAGCCGATGCCCAGGATGGCGGCGTACGGCGCACCGGTCGGGCTCTGGATCTCGGTCCTGCTCATGCCGCGCCACCTTCGGGGTGCAGGCGGATCAGCGGCTGGCCGGGGGAGACGAGGTCGCCGTCCTCGACGAGCCACTCGACGATCTGGCCACCGTGCGCGGCGTTGATGCTGATGCGGTCCCGCGAGCTGGCGACGTCGCCGATCGGGGCACCCGGCGAGAGCACGTCGGCCGCCGCGGCCTCGCTGGCCATGTGAAACGTGCCCTTGACCGGGGAGACGACCATGCGCCAGGTCGGGGAGCTGTCCATGTCCGAGGTCTCGCCGTGCTTCTCGCAGAACGCGCGGGCGTCGTCGATGTGTTCGGGGCCCTTGAACGCGAAGGTCTCCACGCCCTTGAGGGCGCGCTTGGCGATCCCGGTGAGTGTGCCGGCCGGCGGCATCTCGAGGATTCCGGTGACTCCGAGGTCCTCCATGGTCTCCATGCAGAGGTCCCAGCGGACCGGACTCGCGATCTGCCCGACGATGCGCCGGAGGACCTCCTGGCCCTCGTGGATGACGTTGCCGTCGCGGTTGGAGATGACGCGGGTGCGCGGGTCGTGCACCGAGACCGAGCGGGCCAGGGTGCCGAGGTGGCCGACGGCGGGCGCCATGTGCTCGGTGTGGAAGGCGCCGGCGACGCTGAGCGGCATCAGCCGCGCCTTGGCGGGAGGGTTCGCGGCGAACGCTTCCAGCTGCTCGAGCGTGCCCGCGGCGACGATCTGGCCGGGGCCGTTGTCGTTGGCGGCGGTCAGGCCGTGCTCGGCGAGCGCGGTCAAGATCTCGTCACGATCACCACCGAGGATCGCGGTCATGCCCGTCGGAGTGGTCGCGGCGGCCGCGGCCATCGCGTTGCCGCGCTCGCGGACCAGCACCATCGCCTGCTCGGCGGTGATGACTCGCGCGCCCGCCGCAGCGGTCAGCTCGCCGACACTGTGGCCCGCGACCGCGCCGACCTTGCCGAACGCGTCCGTCGGGTGCGGGAAGAGCTCGAGAGCCGCGATCAGGCCGGTGGCGACCAACAATGGCTGGGCGATCCGGGTGTCGCGGATGGTCTCGGCGTCCGCCTCGGTGCCGTAGTGCGCCAGGTCCAGGTCTGCGACCGTGGAGAGCCACTGAAAGCGCGACGCGAAGGTCGGATCCTCGAGCCAGGGCTTGAGGAATCCGGGAGTCTGGGCCCCTTGGCCGGGAGCGACGATGACGAGCACGTTCTCCACTGTGCCGCGTCCTACCAACCCGCTCGCGTGCGACGCTGACGAAAGTGCGCGGCGATTCTTTGTAGGAACCCTACAATTCCCGACCCGACTGGCGGCCCAGCACGAGCGCGATCTCGAGCGTGAGCCGGTCCCGCGCCACCGACGGCGTGAAACCGGTGAGATCGGCCGCCTGGCGAAGGCGGTACCGCACGGTGTTGGGGTGCACGAACAGGGCCCGCGCGGTGCCCTCGATGGACCCGCTGGTCTGGAAGTACGCCGCCAACGTCTCGATCAGGGTGCCGCGGGCCTGCAGCAGCGGGAGATACACCTCCTCGATGAGGTGCCTGCGGGCGTGGCCGTCGCCGGCAAGCGCCCGCTCCGGCAGGAGATCGCTGCTGGACACCGGCCTGGGAGCCTCGGGCCAGCCGCTCGCCGATCGATGTGCCGAGACCGCCGCCCGGGCCGAGACATGGGCCTGGCTGAGGTCCTCGGCCACCGGTCCGACGATGACCGGACCCTCCCCGAAGAGGTCGACCACCACGCCGGCTGCCTCCCGCGCGTCGGTCACTCCACCGAGCAGCACCACCAGCCGGTCACCCTGGACCGCGCACAGCGCGTCCATGCCCGCGGCCCTCGCCACCCGGCGTACGGCGTCGAAGAGGTCGGTCTCCGTGCGCTGGGCCGGGACGTCACCCAGCACGACCACCACCTCACCGCGCGCCGCCCACCCCAGTGCACTGGCCCGGGAGAGCACCGCTTCGTCGGTCTCGGAGCGCAGCACGGAGTCGACGACCAGGGCCTCGAGCCGGGCGTCCCAGGCGCCGCGGAGCTCGGCGGCACGGGCGTAGACCTCTGCGGTCGCGAACGCCACCTCGCGGGCGTAGCGGAGCACCGCTGCATGCACTGCGGGCGCGTCGGCCGGGTCCAGGAGGGTGTCCACGTTGCTCTCCACGACCTCGATCGACAGTCGCACCAGGTCGACGGTCTGCTGCAGCGTGATGACGCCGGCCAGCGCTCGGGGCGCGGCACCGAACACGGAGGCGGCCAGCTCCCTACCGACACGGTCGGGGGCCGGGCCCTCGTCGCGGTACCAGTCGACGAAGCTGCGCACACCCGCCTGGACAATGACCCCCACCCAGGAACGGTCCTGCGCGCTGAGCTCGCGGAACCAGGGCATGTCGGTCTCCATGCGGGCCATGGCGGCGGTGCTCAGCGCGCCCGTGGACCTCATGAGAGCGTCTGCGGTGCGGGTCCGGGAGGTCGCGGGGGCGCGGCGTGGCACGGATCGAGGCTAGACCGTGGCGAGAGGGTGCGCGTGAGCGTGGTCACCACATCTGAGCCAAAAGGATGATGCGAACCGCCCGAGCGACACAAAAGCCAATGAAATAAGGGGTTTTGACACCACAATCGCCCGAATGGCCCTCCCCAACCCCGGGGGCATCTGATTGAATCCTTGAACGCACCCCAATTCAGGAGGCTCGGTGTCCGAAATGCCCCACGAGGTCCAGTTCCTCACGATCCACGGCCACCGCCGTGCGTTCGTGAAGGTGGGCCAGGGCCCTGCCGTGCTCCTGCTCCACGGACTCGGTTGCGACCACACGACGTGGGAGCCGATCATCGACACCCTGGCGCGTCGCTACACCGTGATCGCTCCGGACCTGCTCGGTCACGGCCTGTCGTCCAAGCCTCGCGCCGACTACAGCGTCGGCGGCTACGCCAACGGCATGCGTGACCTGCTCACCGTGCTCGGGGTCGACAAGGTCACCGTGATCGGACACAGCTTCGGTGGGGGCGTGGCGATGCAGTTCGCCTACCAGTTCCCGGAGCGGACCGAGCGGATGATGCTGGTCTCCTCGGGAGGGCTCGGCCCCGACGTCAGTGCGGCGATCCGGGCCGTCACCACGCCCGGGTTCCACCAGGTGATGGGCCTGCTGACCCTGCCCGGTGTCCGGCATGCCGGGATGGCAGGGATGAGGGCTCTGTCCAGGACGCCCTGGAAGGCCACCCGCGACCTCGACGAGGTGGCCGAGATCTACGACTCCTTCAAGGACCCCTACGCCCGTGCGGCGATCCGCCACGTCGTCAAGGCCGTCGTCGACTGGCGCGGCCAGATCGTCACGATGGCCGACCGGGCCTACCTCACCGAGGAGATGCCGATGGCGGTGGTCTGGGGCCGCGACGACATGGTCATTCCCGTCCGGCACGCCAACAACGCGGCCGCCATGGCACCGAAGGCGCGCGTCGAGGTGATCCCGAACGCCGGCCACTTCCCCCACAAGGACCACCCGCAGCGGTTCGCCAAGATCGTGCACGAGTTCATTCGCTCGACGCAGCCGGCGTCGTACAGCCGGGCCCGCTTCCGGGCCCTGCTGCGCAACGGTCAGGGCGCCCCGCGCCCGATCGCCTCGGTGTCCGACATCTCCACTGCCTGATCGCCGACCTGTCCCTTTTGGCCCCTGAAAGTGCGTTGACCTGTCACTTTTGGCCCCAGTGCAGGGGCCAAAAGTGACAGGTCAGGCCTGTTTCTTGGGCCATTCCTGACAGGTCGATCAGGCGTCGCCGCCCTCCTGCTTGACCCCGGCGACGGCGGTCGGGTCGTCGATGCGGTACTCCGCGAAGGCCTTCTCGACCTTGTCGCGGCCGATCTCGCCGGCGTCGGCCAGGGCCTGGAGAGCCTGGACGACCACCGACTGCGCGTCGATCTGGAAGAAGCGGCGGGCGGCGGGCCGCGTGTCGGCGAAGCCGAACCCGTCGGCTCCGAGCACCCGGTAGTCGCCGGGCACCCAGCGCGCGATCTGGAGAGGCACCGCCCGCATGTAGTCCGAGACCGCGACGATCGGACCCTGCGCACCGGACAGCTTGTCGTGGACGTACGGCGAGCGCGGGGTCTCGCCGGGGTGCACGAGGTTCCACTGCTCGGCCGAGACCGCGTCCCTGGCCAGCTCGTTCCACGACGTGACCGACCACGTGTCCGCCTGGACGCCCCAGTCGTCGGCGAGCAGGCGCTGCGCCTCCTTGACCCAGGGAAAGCCCACGCCCGACGCGAGCAGCTGCACGCGCGGCCCCTCGCCCTGGGAGACCGAGACCCGGTGGATCCCCTTGAGAATCCCCTCGGCGTCGACGTCCGCGGGCTCCGCGGGTTGGGCGACGGGCTCGTTGTAGACGGTCAGGTAGAAGATGACGTCCTCGGAGTTCTCGCCGTACATCCGCTCGAGGCCGGACTGCATGATGTGGCTGACCTCGTAGGCGAACGCCGGGTCGTAGTGCACGACCGCAGGATTGGTCGCGGCCAGCAACGGCGAGTGGCCGTCCGCGTGCTGCAGGCCCTCTCCGGTGAGCGTGGTGCGGCCGGCGGTGGCGCCGATCAGGAACCCGCGGGCGAGCTGGTCGGCCATCGCCCAGATCGAGTCGCCGGTGCGCTGGAAGCCGAACATCGAGTAGAAGATGTAGAACGGGATCATCTGCTCGCCGTGCGTGGAGTACGCCGATCCCGCGGCCGTCGCGGAGGCCATCGCGCCGGCCTCGGAGATGCCCTCGTGCAGCATCTGGCCCTGCTTCGACTCCTTGTAGGCCCGCCGCAGCTTGCGGTCCACGGCTTCATAGGTCTGGCCGGCCGGGTTGTAGACCTTCGCGCTCGGGAACATCGAGTCCATGCCGAACGTGCGGTACTCGTCGGGCGCGATCGGCACGATCCGCTTGCCGATCTCGGGGTCCTTCATCCAGTCCTTGAGGAGCCGGACGACCGCCATCGTGGTTGCGATCGCGTGCTTCTCCGAGCCCTGCTTCAGCTCGGCGTACATCTCGTTGCCGGGCAGCGTCAGCTGCTTGGCCCGGAGCACCCGCTTCGGCACCGAGCCGCCCAGTGCCTGCCGGCGCTCCATCATGTACTGGATCTCGGGCGCATCGGCTCCCGGGTGGAAGAACGGCGCGGAACCGGTCTCCTCGTAGGACCTGTCGAGGTCGCGGTCGGAGATCGGCAGGTAGAGGCGGTCCCGGAACTTCTTGAGGTCGGCCGGGGTCAGCTTCTTCATCTGGTGGGTGGCGTTCTTGCCCTCCAGTGCGTCGATCGTCCAGCCCTTGATGGTCTTCGCGAGGATCACGGTCGGCTGGCCGACGTGCTTGGTGGCGGCGTCGAACGCGGCGTAAACCTTGCGGTAGTCGTGGCCGCCGCGCGGCAGCTTGACGATCTGCTGGTCGCTCATGTGCTCGACCATCGCGCGCAGCCGCGGGTCAACCCCGAAGAAGTGGTCGCGGACGTAGGCGCCGTCCTCGGTCGAGTACGTCTGGAACTGTCCGTCCGGGGTGTTGTTCATCCGGTTGACCAGCACGCCGTCGACGTCACGCGCGAGCAGCGGGTCCCACTCGCGGCCCCACACGACCTTGATGACGTTCCAGCCGGCACCCCGGAAGGTCGACTCCAGCTCCTGGATGATCTTGCCGTTGCCGCGCACGGGCCCGTCGAGCTGCTGGAGGTTGCAGTTGATGACCCAGGTGAGGTTGTCGAGCTCCTCGCGGGCGGCAACGCCGATCGCCCCGAGCGACTCCGGCTCGGCCATCTCGCCGTCGCCGAGGAACGCCCAGACGTGCTGCTGGCTGGTGTCCTTGATGCCGCGGTTCTGCAGGTAGCGGTTGAACCGCGCCTGGTAGATCGAGTTGATGCCCGTGAGCCCCATCGACACCGTCGGGAACTCCCAGAACTCCGGCATCAGCCGGGGGTGCGGGTACGACGGCAGGCCGGCGTGCGGGCCGTGCTGCACCTCCTGGCGGAAGCGGTAGAGCTGCTGCTCGGTGAGCCGGCCCTCGAGGAACGCGCGGGCGTAGACGCCGGGGGAGCCGTGGCCCTGGATGTAGATCTGGTCGCCGCCGCCAGGGGCGTCCTTGCCCTGGAAGAAGTGGTTGAAGCCGACTTCGTACAGGCTCGCGGAGGACTGGTACGTCGCGATGTGGCCGCCGACCTCCAGGCCCTTGCGGTTGGCGCTGGAGACCATGACCGCGGCGTTCCAGCGGATGAACGCGCGGATGCGGCGCTCGGCCTCCTCGTCGCCGGGGAACCACGGCTCGCGCTCGGGCGGGATCGTGTTGATGTAGTCGGTGCTCCGCAGAGCGGGCACGCCGACGTTCATCTCGCGGGCGCGTTCGAGGAGCCGGAGCATGACGTAGCGGGCGCGTTCGCGGCCGCGTTCGTCAACGAGGGAGTCGAACGAGTCGATCCAGTCGTTGGTCTCGTCGGGGTCGATGTCGGGCAGCTGAGTGGGCAGTCCCTCGTGGATCACCGAGTGGACCGTGCCAGCGCGCGCGCCGGAAGCGGGGGATGTTTCTTCGGTCACCCACTCATCGTTGCACGCAGGCGAGCGCGAGGAAATTTACTCGGCGGTAGGTCTCGCGGGGTGCCGGGTCCAGGCGTGGTCCAGGCGAAGTTCGCGGGCCATCCGGAGCGCGCAGGCCGCGGTCACGGCCCCGGCGACGACGGCCGCGCTCAGCCACTGACCGGCTCCGGACCACCCCAGTGCCGACGCGTTGACGGTCTCGACGGCCAGCGCGAGCGTGGCCGCTCCGAAGACTCCGACCCCGGTGGTGGCGAACACCCCGCGCGGAAGCGGCCGGCGGCGGGGAAGCCGCCGCCACACCACGAGGAGGACCAGGCCGAGCAAGCCGGCCGCGACGCGGTACTCCACGACCTCGCCCCAGTGGTGCTGCGCCGCGGAGCTCAGGCAGTCACGGGCGGGGAAGTACTCCTGGAAGTAGGCGCAGCGCTGCGGGGTGTACGTCGTGCCCGGCAGGTCGCCCGCAACGAAACCGGCACTCCACACGTGGCCCATCACCTCGGCCAGGACCCCGCTGAGCCCGATCGCCAGCAGACCGACGGCGGCGAACAGGGTGACCGGTCTGAGCAGGTCCCGCCAGGATCCCTGCTCGAAGCCGCGCGAGATCGTCGCCGCAGCACCGAAGTCGGCGATGGCGGCGCGCTCGGCCTCGAGGCGGGTGCGCCCCTGCCCCTCGTGCGCAGCGGCCGAGTCGCGCAGGTGCTCCTCGACCTCGGCCAGGGAACGACGAACGTCACCAGCCTGGCCGGTCATGGACCGGAACAGCTCGTCGAGATAGGCCTCGATGGGCTCCTCGGCGCTCACAGCGCGGCCTGCGCAGGGCGGCCGGGGCGAGACAGGCTGCCCAGCACTGCCTGCACGCCCTGGCTGAACGCCTTCCACTCACGGCGTTTCTCGCCCAGGGCGGCCAGTCCTGAATCCGTGATCGAGTAGGCCCGGCGTCGCCGACCCGTGCTGCTGTCCCAGCGGCTCATCAACAACCCGTCGGCCTCGAGACGGTGCAGGGCCGGATAGACCGTGCCCTCAGGAAGGTCGAACGCGTCGCCGGAGACGTCTCGCAACCGAGCGATCACGGCGTAGCCATGAGCCTCACCACGCTCGAGGACGGACAGGAGGAGCAGGTCGAGACTGCCGCTGAGCTGGTTGCTGGCCATACCTAGACAATCTAGGTATCTGGCCGCCGTCGGTCAAGCATCCGCGCCGACGTGTGCTGGACACGGGTTGCGCCTCTGCCTCAACTCCGCTGGACTACTCCCCACCTTGACCGGTCCGGACCACGGGCCGGCGTACGTGACTGGAGGACTCAGTGAGCTCGACCGCGGGTGGCGGGTCCACCCAGTCAGGACCCACGACGGGACCAGCCGAACGACTGGGATTCCGGTCGGGCATGGTCATCCAAGAGCTCGGATGGGACAGCGACGCAGACGACGACCTGCGCGTAGCCATCGAGGACGCCATCGACGCGGACATGGTGGACGGCGACCACGGCAACGTGGTGGACGCGGTGCTGCTCTGGTGGCGCCAGGAGGACGGCGACCTCGTCGACGGTCTGGTCGACTCGCTCACCGACCTGGTCGGTGGCGGCGTCATCTGGTTGCTGACCCCGAAGGTCGGGCGACCCAACTCCGTCGATCCCTCCGACATCGCCGAGGCCGCACCGATCGCCGGGCTGTCCCAGACGACGACGGCGGCGGTCAGCAAGGACTGGGCGGCCACCCGCCTGGTCGCACCGAAGACTCCTGCGTAACCGACCCAAGGCGAAACCATTGCTCCAGAAGCTTCTCGGCCGCGCCTCGGCTGCCGGCACCAGCCTCAAGGTGCTCACCCAGGCCGGAATCGTGCGTCCCTACTCGCCCAAGGTGCTCGCCGGCCTGGCCAAGACCCTCAAGGACTGGGGCACCGGCCCCGCCGGTGGATTCGCCTCGCTGGCCGTGCGGGCGCCGAACCAGGTCGGACTGATCGACGAGCTGGGCTCGCTCACGTTCGGGGAGATGCACCGCCGTTCCAACGCCCTGGCCCGGGCGCTGGCCGGCCTCGGTGTCAAGGAGGGCGACGGCGTCGCCCTGATGTGCCGCAACCACCGCGGCTTCGTCGATGCGAGCATCGCGGTCGCCAAGCTGGGCGCGGACGTTCTCTACCTGAACACCGCGTTCGCGGGGCCGCAACTGGTCGACGTGCTCCAGCGGGAGAAGCCGACCGTCGTCGTCCACGACGAAGAGTTCACCCAGCTCCTCGACAAGGCCGACGAGGGCATCCGGGTCGTGGCCTGGACCGACAGCTCGGACCTCGGTGAGCGACACACGCTCGAGCACCTGATCTCCTCGGAGAACGATGCGGACGTGAAGCCCCCGGAGCGGCACGGTCGCATCATCATCCTGACCTCCGGGACGACCGGCGCACCCAAGGGCGCCCCCCGCAACGAGGCCGGCGTCGAGGCGGCGGTGGCCCTGCTGTCCCGAATGCCGTTGCGCCACGGCTGGAAGACACACATCGCCGCTCCGCTCTTCCACACCTGGGGGTTCGCCCACCTCGCGCTGTCGATGCTGCTGGGCTCCACCGTCGTGCTGCGTCGCAAGTTCGACCCCGAGCAGTGCCTGAAGGTGACCGACGAGGAGAAGTGCGACTCGCTCGTGGTCATCCCGGTGATGCTCCAGCGGATCATGGCGCTGCCGGAGGAGACCCTGGCGTCCTACGACCTCGCCAGCGTGAAGGTCGTGGCGGCCTCGGGCTCGGCCCTCCCGGGTGACCTCGCGGTCGACTGGATGGATCACTTCGGGGACAACCTCTACAACATCTACGGCTCGACCGAGGTGGCCTACGCCTCGATCGCCACCCCGAGGGACCTGCGGGAGGCCCCGTCGTCGGCCGGCAAGCCGCCGTGGGCCA
>JAOPXM010000072.1 GCA_025965125.1 Nocardioides sp. | reverse complement strand
ACCCCGAGAAGATCACCGGCCCGCTGATCACGGAGGCGGCCCGAGCAGGTGACCCGTTCGCGATCGAACAGCTTGCCGCCCTGGGCAAGTGGCTCGGGGAGGGCATCGCGTCCCTGACGGCCGTGCTCGACCCGGCCGTCGTCGTCATCGGCGGTGGGGTCAGCGAGGCCGGCGAGCTGCTGCTCTCGCCGATCAGGGCCGCCTTCGCGGCGCAGCTCACCGGGCGCGGACACCGACCGATGCTCGAGATCCGGCGCGCCCGCCTGGGCAACCGGGCCGGGCTCATCGGCGCGGCCGACCTGTCTCGCCGCTAGCCGATGGCGATGGGTCTCTATATCGGGGTCGACGTCGGGGGCACCAAGGTGCTGGCCGCCGAGGTGAGTGAGGCGGGCGTCGTCAGACGGACCGCCCGGCGCTCGACCCCGGGCCGGCGCGTCGACGCCGCGCTGGTCGAGACGGCCCTGACCGAAGCCGTTCTCGAGGTTGCGGACGGTCGCACGATCGACGGGGTCGGGCTCGCGGCCGCCGGCTTCGTCGACGCAGCGGGTGAGCGCGTGGCCTTCGCCCCGCACCTGCCCTGGCGCGGCGAGGACGTCCGGGGGCGACTCGCTGCTCGCTGGGGCACACTCGTCGCCCTCGACAACGACGCCAACTGCGCCGCCGTGGCCGAGTGCCACCACGGGGCCGCCCGCGTCGCGCGCAACATCCTGATGGTCACGATGGGCACCGGCATCGGCGGTGCCCTCGTCATCGATCGTGTCGTCCATCGCGGCACCCATGGCATGGCGGGCGAGTTCGGCCACATGAAGGTCGTGCCCGACGGCCAGCCGTGCGAGTGCGGCGGCCGGGGTTGCTGGGAGCAGTACTCCAGCGGAAACGCCTTGGTGCGCTTCGCCCGGGCCCGGATCGGGCAGGACCCGACCGTGCTCGAGGAGCTCTGCGACGGCAACCCGAGCCAGCTGACCGGCCCGATGGTGACGGAGGCGGCCGAGGACGGCGACCTCGTGGCTCGTCAGGCCTTCGCCTCGGTGGGCGACTGGCTGGGTGTGGGCCTGGCCAACCTGGTCGCCGCGTTCGACCCGGAGCTCATCGTCGTCGGAGGCGGGGTCTCGGCCGCGGGCGACCGCCTGCTGGAGCCCGCGCGTACGGCGTTGACGAGGTCCCTGGTGGGCACGGGGTACCGGGAGATCCCCGAGGTGGTGCGGGCCGCGTTCGGGCCGGCCGCCGGCGTCGTGGGTGCGGCCGAGCTGGTCCGGAGTCAGGCCCGGCGGTAGTCCGGCACCAGCTCGCCGGCCAGCTGCTCGAGGAACAGGCCGACGTCGGTCACGATGCCGCGCGCGTGCGACGAGCCCCGGTCGGCGAGCTTGGTCACCGTGGCGGGGTTGATGTCCACGCAGACCAGCGGGATCGACGCGGGCAGGATGTTGCCGGTCGCCACCGAGTGGAGCATGGTCGCGACCATCAGGCAGTAGCCCACGTCCTGGAGCTGCGCGCGCATCGCGCGCTGGCCCTCGATGACGTCGGTGTAGACGTCCGGCAGCGGACCGTCGTCGCGGACCGAGCCGACGAGCACGAACGCCTTCTCGTGGGTGACCATCGCGTGCATGATCCCGCCGGTGAGCACACCCTGCTCGACGGCCGCGGCGATGGACCCCACCTTCCGGATCGTGTTCAGCGCCCGGATGTGGTGCTCGTGACCGTGCTCGACACCGCGGCCCAGGGCCAGGTCCACGCCGAGTGAGGTGCCGTAGAGCGCGGACTCGATGTCGTGGGTCGCGAGCGCGTTGCCGGCGAACAGGACATCGACGAAGCCTGCGTCCACCATGGCCACCATGGCGGGCGCCGCTCCGGTGTGCACGACGCCGGGGCCGCCGACCCACAGCACCTTCTTGCCCGCGGCCTTGGCCTCGCGCATGCCGTCCGCCACCGAGCGGACCAGAACGCCCTGGGGCTTCTCCGAGGACACCTCGGACTCCATGAACCCGAAGGACCCCGGAGCCTTCTCGAGGACCGGGCTCTTGACCCGGACGCCGGAAGCGCCGCAGACCACGTGCATGCCGATGCGGACGTCCGACATCGGCAGCGTCATCACCCGCACGACCTCGCCGGACCCGGAGTACTCGACGACCAGTCCGCAGTCCATCTCCGGGTTGCCGACATCGATCCAGGTGGAGCCGATGCGGACCTTGGTCTCCAGGTTGGTCGTGGAGTAGAACCCGTCCGGGAACACCCCGTCCATGTCGGCCAGGGCGAGCATCGCCTCACCTGGGTCCACCTGGTTGACACCACGGGTCTGAAGTCGCATCAGCAGACGTTGCAGCGCCGGGTCGTCGTCGGCAGAGACCGTGATCGTCGCCCGGGAGGTGTCCGCGGCGTCGTGCCCGACGTCGAACCGGTCGATGACGTAGTCACCTTCGTACTCCCGGATGTCGTCGAGGATGCGGCTCAGGATGCCGCTGTCGATCAGGTGTCCGGTGACCTCGACGGTCTCGCTGACGCTCACGCCTCGCACCCTAGCCAAGGGCCGGGGCGATCGCCGACCCGGCGCCTCAGAGGCGCGCGCCGTCGTCGAAGGGATCTCGGGGCCCGCGGGGCATCTGCGCGACGAGGTAGATGAAACCGCCGACAAAGCCCGCGATCAGCACATAGCCGACCAGGGTGGGGAGCTGGACCTTCAGGATGAGGCAGAACAGCAGGATCAGCGGTGAGCCGAACACGCCGCACCAGGCGACCAGTCGGTCCCTCGGCACCTTCGGAAGCGGCGGTGGCGGTGGTGGGACGAAACGCTCCTCCTGCCACGAGGCCGGGTCGGGCACCGGGTCGTGGAGGAAGTCGTCCAGGTCGTCGTCCGGCGCTGGTCGCGGCAGCTGGCGGGCGGGGCCGCCGGGGTCGAGGTCAGCGCGGTCGCCGTAGTTCTCGACGATCGAGCGCCAGGCCTCGTCCTCGTTGTCCGGCTGCACACGTCGAGCGTAGGCCGTGCTGGGGCACCCGCGCCAAGCCGGTCAGGCGGGAGTCCCGGCGACCCGTGCGACGAACGCGGCCGACTGCTCGAAGATCTTCGGGGCGTCGTTGTCGATCGTGGCCACGTGGTAGCTGTCCTCGAGACGGACCTCGGTCACGTCGGTCGACGAGACCCTGTCGATGATCAGCGGCTGGGAGAGCCCGTCGACGACCTTGTCGACCGTGGACCGGAAGTAGAGCAACGGAGAGGTGACCTTCCCCAGGTCGGTGACCAGCGGCGGCCAGGCCTGCATCATCGAGTGCGCGGCCTTGAGCGGCGTTCGTGTGTAGCCGTGCTCGTCCATCCCAGGCTTCTTGATGTCGTTGATGATCCCGGGCATCGACGGCACCAGGTGCTTGAGGAGGGGCAGCAGCTTCACGTCGAAGCGCTTGGTGGCCAGAGCCGGGTTCACCACGATGACCCCGGAGACCCGTTCCGGCTGGTCGGCCGCCAGCCGCAGCACCAACGCACCGCCCATCGACAACCCTCCGACCACCACGGCGTCGTGGGTGCGGGAGAGCCGGTCGAAGGAGCCCGCCACCTCGCCGTACCAGTCGGCCCACGTGGTGGTGTTCATCTCCTGCCACGTCGTGCCGTGCCCCGGCAGCCGGGGCACCTCGACGGCGTACCCCAGCTCTCCGAGGTGCTCGCCCCAGGGTGTCATCGACGCGGGGGAGCCGGTGAAGCCGTGGCTGAGCAGGACGCCGATCTTGCGACCGCCGGTGAGCTCGGGCCGCGCCGGGATGGAGAGGGGAGTGGCCGAGGCCTGGATCGTCATGGCGGCGATTCTGCCCCACGGGCTGGCGCGCGAAGGGCTCTTGCGAGACGTGCGGGGAAGTGCCGCGCGAGGGACTAGAGTCGCCCGCGTCGGCTGTGGTGAGGCTGTGGTTCGCTCGACGTGGGAAAGGGTGTTGCGGTGTTCTACTGGTTCCTGAAGTGGATCGCCCTCGGTCCGGTGCTCCGGGTCGTGTTCCGTCCGCAGGTCGAGGGAGCAGAGAACGTCCCCGACGACGGTCCCGCGATCCTGGCCAGCAACCACCTGTCGTACGCCGACTGGCTGTTCATGCCGCTCACGCTTGCGCGCCGGGTCACATTCGTGGCGAAGGCCGAGTACTTCAACACCCCCGGCATCAAGGGCTGGTTCCAGAAGCAGTTCTTCACCGGCTCCGGCCAGGTCCCGATCGACCGCTCCGGCGCCTCTGCCGCCGAGGGCGCGCTCTCCGCCGCCAAGCGGATCCTCGAGCAGGGTGACCTGTTCGGCATCTACCCCGAGGGCACCCGCTCCCACGACGGGCGCCTCTACCGCGGCAAGACCGGGGTTGCCCGGCTGGCGCTCGAGACCGGCGTACCGGTGATCCCGTGCGCGGTGATCGGGACCGACGTCGTGGCCCCGCCGGGCAAGAAGTTCGGCTCGATCACCCGGCCCGTGGTGCGGTTCGGCAAGCCGCTGGACTTCGAGCGGTACGAGGGCCTGGAGAACGACCGCTACATCCTGCGTTCGATCACCGACGAGATCATGTACGAGATCATGCGGCTCTCCGGCCAGGAGTACGT
>JAOPXM010000045.1 GCA_025965125.1 Nocardioides sp. | reverse complement strand
CACTCCCCGTGCGCGAACGGCACCATCGCGTCCTGGCGGCCCTGCCACACCGCAACAGGCACCCGGATCGAGGCCAGCTCGAAGCCCCACGGGGCGACCGCCGCGAGCCCGTCGTCGCGGACGCCGACCACGCCCTGTGCGCCGGCGCGCTGGAACGAGTCGGCCAGGTACTTGGCGACGCCGGGACTCAGCGCAGCGGCGTCCACGGGGGTCAGCAGCTCGCCCATCGCCGCGGCCAGGTCGTCGGGGGAGGCCTGCAGGATCGGGAGGAACGCCTCGACGAGCAGCGCCTCGTAGGCATCGGCGCCCGCCTCCGCCGCGGCGTACTCCGCGACGTTCTCCGGGGCCATCCCCGCGAACCAGTCCAGCCCCTCGCCGTCGTGTGGGCCGACGCCGGCCAGCGTCGCGACGGCCCGGCAGCGCTCGGGCAGCAGCGCGCCACAGGCCAGGGCACGCGGTCCGCCTCCCGACCAGCCGAGCGTCACGAACTCGTCGATGCCCAGGTGGTCGAGGATCGCGACCGAGTCCGCGACGTCGTCGGCCATCCGCGGTGGGCCTTGCTCGGCCCGGCGCGGCGTCGACCCGCCGTACCCGGGACGTGAGTAGGTCACCATCCGCAGCCCGAGCCCACGTGCCGCGTCGTCGATCGGGGCGTAGGCCACCGCCGCCGACGGCGACCCCGAGTGGAACAGCCACGGGAACCCGTCCGGGTCGCCTCCGGTGAGCACCTCGAGGACCCGGCCGTCCGGCCTTTGTACGTCTTGGACACCCATGGCAGGAGCCTAGGCTGGTGCCAGCGAAGCCGTCCCGACAACGTGCCCAGTGCGTGGATGTCGGGCTCGAAACGACGCCAACAGGCGCTACAACCACGCACTGGGCACGCAACCTGGAACGCGCCGAAGCTGCCCTGTGGACAACCGTCCGGACGACCTCCCCGAGGGAATGCTCCGCTCATGACCACCGACGAGCGGCGCACCCTCGACACCCGGACCCCCTTCACCCGTGCCGCCGCGTTGGCGGCCGGCTTCGACCCGTCCGCCGAGCCGGCACGGTTCATCCGCCTGTTTCGAGGCGTGTACGTCGACGTGGGAGCACGCATCGATCCCGCTCTCCGGGCCCGCGCGGCGCTGGCGTTCTTCGGGCCCGGCGCGATCGCCAGTCACGTCTCCGCGGCGCGGGTGTACGGCGTGCCGGTGCCCGCGATCCCGGACGAACACATCACCGTTGCCTCGAGGGGACAGCGACGTCGGCCGTCCGGGATCGTGCCGCACGTGCACCCGGCGCCCGTCGTCAGGGTTGTCGATGGCGTTCGGGTCTCGGCCCCCGCCCAGATGTTCGTCGAGCTCGCGACCATGCTGACCCTCGTCGACCTGGTGGTGGTCGGCGACTTCCTGGTCCGTCGCGGTTGGGTGACGCCGGCGGAGCTCGTGACCTACTGCGGGGGCAGCAGTCAGCGTGGTGCAGGGGCGGCACGGCGAGCCGCGGCGTACGTGCGAGAACGCGTCGACTCCCCGATGGAAACCCGGCTCCGGCTGCTCATCGTGCTGGCCGGCCTTCCTGAGCCAGAAGTGAACCCGTCGATCCGCGATGACCAGGGTGAGCCGATCCGTCGCTACGACCTGAGCTGGCCTCGGATCCGGGTCGCCGTGGAGTACGACGGGCGCCAGCACATCGAGCGCGAGGAGAGCTGGGAGGCCGACCTCGAGCGACGGGAGGCGATTGACGACGACCAGTGGCGGATCCTGGTCGTGACCAGCCGGGGGATCTACCGCGAGCCGGAGCGCACCGTGTCCCGCATCTGGCGACTGGTCCGCGATCGCCGCCTACCCGGCGCTCCGGCACGACCCAGCGACGACTGGCGTCCACACTTCCCGGTCAGGTGAGCGGTGACCTCGGTCGCCAACCCTGTCCCCACCCACGGTTAGGGTTCTCGGGTGTCCGAGACTGCCGCCCCGCCGAGCGCCGTCACGGACCTGCTCGCGGTGGCGGTCAACGCGCTCGGCGGCGAGGAACGCGGTGGCCAGATCGAGATGGCCCAGGCCGTGGCGACGTCGATGGAGAGCGGCGAGCACCTGCTCGTCCAGGCCGGCACCGGCACCGGCAAGTCGCTGGCCTACCTGGTGCCCAGCCTGGTCCACGACAAGCGGGTGGTGGTCGCGACGGCGACGTTGGCCCTGCAGCACCAGCTGGTCGAGCGTGACATCCCGCGGCTCGTCGAGGCGATCAAGGACGAGGGCGTCGACACGTCGTACGCCGTGCTCAAGGGTCGCTCCAACTACGCCTGCCTGCACCGCATCCGCGAGGGCGTGCCCGACGACCAGGGCGCGCTCGTGCAGATGCCCGAGGGATCGATGGGCAAGAAGATCCTCGAGCTGCGTGAGTGGGCCGAGCAGGAGGCCAAGGAGCATGGCAGCGGTGAGCGCGACCGGGCTCCTCGGCACACCGACAAGGAGTGGCGCCAGGTCAGCGTCAGTCACCGTGACTGCCTGGGCGCGGCCAGGTGCCCGTTCGGCAAGGAGTGCTTTGCCGAGCTGGCCCGCGAGCAGGCGCACCGGTCCCAGCTGATCATCACCAACCACTCGCTGCTCGCGATCGACGCGATCGAGGGGGTGCCGATGATCCCCGACTACGACGTCGTGGTCATCGACGAGGCCCACGAGCTGACCTCGCGGGTCACCCAGGCCGCGACCGACGAGCTGTTCGCCGCCGACGTCGACCGGGCGGCCCGGCGGTCGCAGCGCTACGTCGAGGGCGAGCAGGCCGACGACCTCTCCGACGCCGGCGAGGCGCTGCGGTCCGCCATCACCCAGGCCTCGCCCGGCCGCTTCGACCGGGTGCCGGACGAGCTGGCCGATGCCCTGGTGCTGGTCCGCGACGCCGCCCGGGCCTGCCTGTCGGCCTACCCCAAGGCCGACGCCGAGGCCGAAGGTGACGCCGGCCGCACCCAGGCGAAGGGTTCGGTGCAGGAGGTCTTCGTGACCGCCGAACGCATGGCCGCGGCCAGCGAGTCCGACGTGCTCTGGCTCTCCGAGGGGGGCGACCGGATGCCGCCTCGGCTCTGCGTCGCGCCGCTGCAGGTGTGGGAGCCGATGCGCGAGAAGCTGCTCAGCGACAAGACCGTGATCTTCACCAGTGCCACCCTGATGCTCGGCGGCGACTTCTCAGCCGTCGCCACCAGCGTGGGCCTCAAGCCGTCCGAGCGGGTGACCGGCGACCGTCTGCCGCGCAGCCACGAGGTGCTGCCGTGGCGTGGGCTCGATGTGGGCTCGCCGTTCGACTACGGACAGCAGGCCATCTTGTACGTCGCCCGGCACCTGCCGCCTCCTGGTCGCGACGGCCTGGGCTCCGCCCAGCTGGACGAGATCGTCGAGCTGGTCGACGCGGCCGACGGTCGCGCGCTGGGGCTCTTCTCGAGCCGCCGGGCGGCCGAGGCCGCGGCAGAGGTGGTCCGCGAGCGACTCCCGCACCTGACGACCTTGGCTCAGGGCGAGGCGCAGCTGCCCGAGCTCGCCAAGCAGTTCGTCGACGACCCGCACACCTGCCTGTTCGGCACCCTCAGCCTCTGGCAGGGACTCGACGTCCCGGGCGACACCTGCCAGCTCGTGCTGATCGACCGGATCCCGGTCCCACGGCCCGACGACCCGCTGATGAGCGCGCGCCAGAAGGCCGCGGACACGGCCGGCGGCAACG
>JAOPXM010000035.1 GCA_025965125.1 Nocardioides sp. | reverse complement strand
GCCCTGAACGCAGCGCCGACCCGTCACTTTTGGCCCCATTCCAGGGCCATAAGTGACAGGTCGGCGGGCTCCTGGGGGCCATTTCTGACGGGTCGGCGTTAGGCCTTCGCCACCGAGATCGTCGCGGTCTCGCCGTCGCCGACCGTCGCCGACACCGCTGACACTGACGGGACGTCATCCGTTTCGGGGCTCAGGGCCCTCACTTCGTATGACGTTGCGAGGGTCTCGCCGGCGATGAGGGCCTCGTGGGTGCGGGCGGCCTCCTGGACCGCCGAGGAACCACCGATGGTCAGCAAGATCCGGTCGGAGACGTCGAGCCCGGCGTCGCGACGAGCCTGCTGGACGGCCCGGACCAGGTCGCGGGCCAGGCCCTCCGCAGCGAGGTCCGGCGTCACCGCGGTGTCGAGTACGACGAAGCCGCCGCGGGGCAGCATCGCGGTCACCGAGTCGTCGTCGGCCGAGCCCGCCACGGTCTCGAGGGTGAACTCGCCCTCCTGGAGAGCCAGCCCACCCGACGTCACGGTGCCGTCCTCGGCCACCGACCAGTCGCCCGACTTCGAGCCCTTGATCGCGGTCTGCACGTCCTTGCCGAGCCGCGGTCCGGCCGCCCGGGCATTGACGGTCAGCCTCTGGGAGATGCCGTACGCCGCCGCGTCAGGGTGTCCGGCATCGAGCAGTCGCACGTCCTTCACGTTCACCTCGTCGGCAACGATGCCCTCGAAGCCCTCGAGTGCAGTCACCTCCGGCACCACCACGGTCAGTGTCGACAGCGGCAGCCGGTTGCGCAGGTTGGCGGCCTTGCGCAGCGCGGACGTGGCCGAGCAGACGTCGCGGACCAGGTCCATGGCGGCCACCAACTCATCGTCGGCCGGCAGGTCGTCGACCAGCGGCCAGTCGGTGAGGTGCACGGACCGCTCACCGGTCAGCCCGCGCCAGACCTCCTCGGTGGTCAGCGGCATCAGTGGCGCCGTCACCCGGCACACCACTTCGAGCACGGTGTAGAGGGTGTTGAAGGCGTCGGCGTTGTCGCCCCAGAACCGCTCGCGGGAGCGCCGGATGTACCAGTTCGTGAGCACGTCGAGGAACGACCGCGTCGAGTCGCACGCGTTGGCGACCTCGTAGTTGTCGAGCTGGTCGGTCATCGCCCCGACGTACTGCCGGCACTTGGCCAGCAGATACCTGTCCAGCGGGTCGCTCGACGCCGCCGACCACTGGGCGTCGTACGACGCGGCGTTGGCGTAGAGCTGGAAGAAGTACCAGCTGTTCCAGAGCGGGATCATCACCTGGCGCACCGAGTCGCGGATCCCCTGCTCGGTGACGACCAGGTTGCCGCCACGCAGGATCGGCGACGACATCAGGAACCAGCGCATCGCGTCGGCGCCGTCGCGGTCGAACACCTCGCGGACGTCCGGGTAGTTCCGCAGCGACTTCGACATCTTGTTGCCGTCGGAGCCGAGCACGATGCCGTGGCTCAGGCAGGTCTCGAACGCCGGTCGGTCGAAGATCGCGGTCGCCAGGATGTGCAGCGTGTAGAACCAGCCGCGGGTCTGGCCGATGTACTCGACGATGAAGTCGCCCGGGAAGTGTCCGCCGCTGCGGACGCCGTCGGCAGACTCGACACCCTGGAACCAGTCCTGGTTCTCGAACGGGTAGTGCACCTGCGCGAAGCTCATCGAACCGCTGTCGAACCACACGTCGAGGACGTCGGGCACCCGCCGCATCATGGACTTGCCGGTCGGGTCGTCGGGGTTCGGACGCACCAGGTCGTCGACGTACGGCCGGTGCAGGTCGGGCTCGCCCTCCCGGGAAGGCACCCTGCCGAAGTCGCGCTCCATCTGCTCGAAGGACCCGTAGACGTCGATGCGGGGGTACGCCGGGTCGTCGCTCTTCCAGACCGGGACCGGCGAGCCCCAGAAGCGGTTGCGGGTGATCGACCAGTCCCGGGCGTTCTCCAACCACTTGCCGAAGGCGCCGTCCTTGATGTGCTCGGGCACCCATCGGATGTCCTCGTTGAGCTCCAGCATCCGCTTCTTGACCGCGGTGACCTCGACGAACCACGACGAGACGCCCTTGTAGATCAGGGGTTCGCGGCAGCGCCAGCAGTGGGGATAGCTGTGGTTGTAGGTCTCGCGGCGCAGCAGGACCGTGCCGGGGGTCACCGCGCCGCTCTCCCCTTCGCTCTTGGTGGCGGCCTTGAGGTGGTCGATGATGTGCAGGTTGGCGTCGAAGACCAGCATGCCGGCGTACTCGTCGACGGGGTGGGTGAAGCGGCCGTCCTTGCCGACCGGCATCACCGGCTCGATGTGCTCGCGGTCGGTGATGACCTTGTCGTCCTCACCGAAGGCACCCGCACTGTGCACCAGCCCGGTGCCGTCCGTGGTGGTGACGAAGTCGGCCTCGACCACGCGGAAGGCGTTCTCGTGGCCCAGGTAGTAGGAGAACGGGGGCGTGTACGTGCGGCCGAGCAGGTCGGCGCCCTTGAGCCGCTCGACCACGACGGGTTCGCCGCCCGCGGGCGCCAGCTCCTTCGCAAACGCCGGCACCCGGGCCTCGGCGATGACGTAGCGCTCGGTCCGGCCCGTGCCCTGCTCGTGCGGAAAGGTCGACTCGATGACGACGTAGTCGATGTCGGAGCCGACCATGATGGCCAGGTTCGACGGCAGGGTCCACGGGGTCGTCGTCCAGACCAGAGCCAGCGCGCCACCCAAGGAGTCGGTGCCGTCCAGGCGGAGACCCACGGTGACCGCGGGGTCCTGGCGCATCTGGTAGACGTCGTCGTCCATCCGCAGCTCGTGGTTGGACAGCGGGGTCTCGTCGTTCCAGCAGTAGGGCAGGACCCGGAAGCCCTCGTAGACCAGGCCCTTCTCGTAGAGCTGCTGGAACGCCCAGATCACCGACTCCATGTAGTCGGGGTTCATGGTGCGGTAGTCGTTGTCGAAGTCGACCCAGCGCGCCTGGCGGGTGACGTACTCGCGCCAGTCGCCGGTGTACTTCATGACGGACTCGCGGCAGGCCTGGTTGAACTTCTCGATGCCCATCTCGACGATCTCGTCGGTGGTCTTGATGCCGAGCTGGCGCATCGCCTCGAGCTCGGCGGGCAGGCCGTGGGTGTCCCAGCCGAACCGCCGCTCCACGCGCCGACCACGCATCGTCTGGTAGCGCGGGATCAGGTCCTTGACGTAGCCGGTGAGCAGGTGGCCGTAGTGCGGCAACCCGTTGGCGAACGGCGGGCCGTCGTAGAAGACGAACTCGTTCGCACCGTTCTCTCCGGCCTCGCGCTGGTCGATGCTGGCCTGGAACGTGTCGTCGTCCTTCCAGAACGCCAGCACCCGCTCCTCGATCTCGGGGAACTTCGGGCTCGACGAAACGACGCCGTCGGTGGCGGTGGAGACCTTCGGATAGGTCATGGGGCTCTCCTGCGGTACGTCGTCCGGCTCGGGCTGCTGCCACGAGGACGACTGACCCGGTTCTCTGGGCTGCCGCGGTACCACCTCGCTTGCCGACTCCCTGGAGCACGGAGACGACCGCTCGTTCAAGGCTGTGACGGGCCTACCCGTCCGGGTCTAGTGGGGACCGAGGTCCTGTTCTTCCGGAGGCTCACCGCTGATGACGGCTCGAACGCCTGTGCAGCAGATGGTACGGCGCGCCCCGCCGTGAGCGGTAACCGGTTGTCGCGGCGCGCACCAACATGAACGATGGCGGCGTGAGCGACATGTGGATCGACCCCGCGCTGGACCCCCGGACCTATGGCAATCCCATCGGGGAGAAGGCCACGCTGAGGGAGTACCTCGCCAACTACCGGATCACCCTCGAGCTGAAGTGCCAGGGGCTCGACGCCGAACAGCTGGCGCGCCGCTCGGTCCCACCGAGCACGATGAGCTTGCTCGGGCTGGTCCGGCACCTGGCCCAGGTGGAGAACCACTGGTTCCAGCGAGTGTTGCAGGGCCGGACCGACCCGCCCCGTCTCTACAAGCGAGAGGACGACAACGACTGGGACTTCAACGGCGCCGTCGGTGAGCCCGAAGTCGTCGAGGACGCGCTCCGGACGTGGAAGGCGGAGATCGCGGCCGCCGAGGCGTGGTTCGATGCGTTGGACGAGACCGACCTCGGTCGCGAGGTCCCGGTCGGCGACGACGGCACGGTGAGCGTGCGCGACGTGCTGGTGCACGTGATCGAGGAGTACGCCCGGCACGCCGGCCACGCCGACCTGCTCCGCGAGTGCATCGACGGCCGGACCGGACAGTGACCACGGTCGCCCGCGCCCTAGGGTGATCGGGTGACGAACGCATGGGGCCACGGCCTGGCCACGACCACCGCCGACGGCACCGTCCTCGACGTCTGGTTCCCGTCCCCCGCCCTGGGCGAGCGGCCCGCGGACACGTCCGCGCCCGAGGACCTCACGGCGCTCGAGGGCAAGGACGACGAGCGCGGGGTGACCCGCGAGGTCCGCCTCGTGGAGATCGCGGACCTGCAGGCGGCCCCGGCCGGCACCGAGGACGTCTGGCTCCGACTGCACCTGCTGTCGACGCGGCTCGTCGTACCCCACTCCATCAACCTGGACGGCATTTTCGGGCTGCTGAGCAACGTCGTGTGGACCTCGGCCGGGCCGTGCGCCGTCGACGGCTTCGAGGCCACTCGCGCCCGGCTCCGCGCCGGTGGTCGGCACGTCACCGTCTTCGGAGTGGACAAGTTCCCGCGGCTGGTCGACTACGTGCTGCCGACGGGCGTCCGGATCGCCGACGCCGACCGGGTGCGTCTCGGCGCCCACCTGGCCGAGGGCACCACCGTGATGCACGAGGGCTTCGTGAACTACAACGCCGGCACGCTGGGCGCGTCCATGGTCGAGGGGCGGATCTCGGCGGGCGTGGTCGTGGGCGAGGGCTCCGACGTCGGGGGTGGCGCGTCGATCATGGGCACCCTCTCCGGTGGCGGCAAGCAGGTGATCTCGATCGGGGAGCGCTGCCTGATCGGCGCCAACGCCGGGCTCGGGATCTCGCTCGGCAACGACTGCGTGGTCGAGGCCGGCTGCTACGTCACGGCGGGCACCAAGGTCACCATGACCGACATGGACGGCAAGCCCAAGGTCGTCAAGGCGCTGGAGCTCTCGGGCGCAAGCCACGTGCTGTTCCGACGCAACTCGGTCAGCGGCACCATCGAGGCCGTGCCGTGGCAGAGCGACGGCGTCGAGCTCAACGCCGCGCTGCACGCCAACTGAGTCGCAACCACTCGTTCCCCACACTTGAGCCCGTGATGACTCGATGAGGAAGCTGGTGGCCGCGCTCGTGGCCCTCACCGTCGTGGTGACGGCCGCGGTGGTCGGGTACCGGCTGCTGAGCGGCTCCGCGACGTTGTTCGCCGGCGGCGAGGAGTGCACGGCGAGCGTGAACGGGCGCACGGTCACCCTCACCGTCGAGCAGGCCGAGAACGCCGGGCTGATCTCGGCCATCTCCGTGCAGCGCGGGATGCCGGCCCGGGCCGCAACCATCGCCCTGGCGGCGGCGTTCCAGGAGTCGAAGCTCTACAACCTCGAGAACGGCGACCGCGACTCGCTGGGGCTCTTCCAGCAGCGCCCTTCGCAGGGCTGGGGCACCCGCGCCCAGATTCTCGACCCCTACTACGCGACCAACGCGTTCTACGACGCGCTCGCGAAGATCAACGGCTACGAGTCGATGGCGGTCACGGAGGCGGCCCAGGAGGTCCAGCGGTCTGGCTTCCCCGAGGCGTACGCCGCACATGAGGCGGACGCCCGGGTGCTTGCGTCGGCGTTGACCGGCAACTCACCCCACGCGTTCAGCTGCCAGCTCGACGGCAACGTCAAGGCGACCGGCGCCAAGCTGAACTCGGTCGGGCTGACCCATCGCGCCGACGTCGTACGCCGAGACGCGCAGGCGGTGTTCGGCGAGCTGTCGCTGGGCGGCTTCGCCCCCGGGGGCGTCACGACGGGCCACATGGCGGGGTCGGCGCACTACGAAGGTCGTGCCATCGACATCTTCGTCCGCCCGATCAGCGCGGCGAACAAGATCCGGGGCTGGGCCATCGCCCACTACCTGGTGGCCGAGGCCGAGCGACTCTCGATCCAGACCGTGATCTTCGACGACCGGATCTGGAAGTCCGGGTCGACGGACGGCTGGCAGAACTACAACCCGCCGGACGCGCCAGGCAACCGGGCGATCCTCGAGCACCGTGACCACGTGCACGTGGACGTGTACGCCTGAATTCGTCCTGGTCGCGGAGCAATTCCCTCCAGACATCTGCGCAATTGTGCTGCAGACCTACACTTTTTGACGTCTCATTGGAACGATCGAACATCTCGAGCCCTGGGGAGGGGACACACAATGACGTGTAGTCATTCACCGGCCTGTCCGGAGACCGACGCGAACAACTGCTGCAGCGCCCACATGGTCGCCGACCGCAGTGACCAGGGATGGTGCCGGCTGTGCAACGGCGTCATCCTGTTCGACGACGGCCACTACCTGACGCCTGAAGGCCGCGGCGCGGCCATCCAGCTGCTCTCGGCCTGACGCGCAGCGGCCCTCAGCGGCCGCTCAGCTCCCAGCGGACCGGGGCGATGGGGTCGGGCTGGTAGCTGCAGTACATGCCGGTTCGAACCGCGCGGTCCAGGTGCGCGCCGAGGTCGGCGTGCTGTTCGGCCAACCTGGACAGCGCGTAGCGCAGCGACCTGGTCACGCTGGTGCGGGCGCGTTCGGCCGTGCCGCCGACGGTGCGCAGGCGACCCGAGAGCCCGACGGCGTGGCCCAGCTCCGCCATCAGGTAGTCGCGGTCCCGCTCGGCAAGCGCGAGTCGGCCCAGGTCGTTCATCCGGCTCGCCTCCTCGATGTCCTCGTCGACGTCCGCCAGCCGGCGGCGGTACGCCGCCCGCGCCTGCTCGTCGATGACCGGCAGGGCCGCATCGGGGCCATCGGTCACCTGGCCCAGGTCGCGTCCGGCTCGCGCCCGGCTCGGGAGGGACCCCAGGTCGACGGCCACGAGGTCGAGCACGTGGAACTCGCGTCCGGGGTCGGCCAGCAGGCGGTCGAGGTATCGGAAGCCCTTGAGGTCCGGCACCCGTTGCTCGAGTCCGCGGAAGCCGACCGCTCGGCTTTCGCCCTCGCGCCGGAACGTCGCGGTCACCGCCTCCGCCCGGTCCCCGGAGGGCGCCGGGCGCAACCTGTCGTCGAGCAGGCGGTCGACCTCATCCGTGCGGGACACGGCGCCGAACGCCTTGAATGCGGACCGGGCGGCGGTCCATTCCATGCGGGCCTGTCCCGGGTTGCCCGCGACTCGATGCGCCTCGCCCAGCACGATCCGCGCCGCCGCCGTCTCGTACGGCGCGCCGAGATCGGTCCAGGTCGCGGCGGCGGTCCCGCAGGACCGGATCGCCTCGGGAGCGTCTCCGTCGAGCAGCGCCCACCTCCCCCGTGCCAGGGCCGCGCCGGCGACCAGCGACGGGGTGGCGTACTTGGCGGCGATCCGCTCCAGCGCCTCCGCCGCCGTACGCGTGGTCTCGACGTCACCTGCGGCCGCCGCGATCTCGGCCTGGGCGTCCAGGAGTGGCGCGAGGCGCAGGTCTCCGAAGGGCGGCCGCTCCTTCGAGGGCATGTCGAGGGGGTGCTGGATCGCGTCCGCGATCATCGCGGCTGCGGTCGTCTGGTGGCCCTGGGCCAGTCGCAGGAGCGCGAGTCCCGGTTGCGGTGACCAGGCATGCTCGTGGGCGCCGATGAACGCTTCCTCGGCCCCCAGCAGGTCGCCCCGGCGGAGCCGGATGTTGCCGAGCTCGACGAGCGGCCAACCGAACTCACGACGCAGCCACGGGCGGAGCTCGGCGCAGGCCCCGAGGGCCTCCTCCTCGGCCCGGTCGCAGGGGCCGGAGATCTTGAGGAGCTCGGCGCGATGGACGCGGCAGCGGCCGTTGATGCCGCCGATCGCAGCCCCGTGGCGCCAGCGCTCCATGACCTCGGTCCACTCCCGGGCGCGGTCGAGGTGCGCGAGACCCTGGGCGGCACAGATGATCTCGCAGTACATCATCCCGGTCGTGAGGGGATCGATGTCACCGGTCATCAGCTCGGCCGCGACCTCGTCGAGCAGGCCCAGCCCCTCCTCGACCGCTCCGTCCGCGATGCGCAGCCTGGCTGCGGCGGTCCGCCCGATGACGACCGCGGCCCGGACGCCCAAGCGTTCCCCGAGCTCGATGGCGACAGCGGACTGCTCGCGAGCCGCTCCCGGATCGCCGCACATGAACCGCTCGTAGGTGCGCACCATGGCGACGACCGCGAGCACCGGGACGTCGTCGCGTCCCTCGACCAGGCGCTCGGCCCTGCGCAGCCACCCCCGGACCGGCGCCATCAGGCCGGTGTCGATCAGGAAGAGGAGCGCGACCATCGCTGCTGCGCGCGCCGCCTCGACCGGGTCACCCACTGCGAGCTGGAACGCGTAGAGGTCTTCCCAGGCGCCCACGGCGCCCTCGCGGTCGCCCACGCCGTACGCCGCCTGGGCCCGGACCTCGAGAGCCACCGCCGAGTCCCCGACGTCCGGCGCCGCCAGGTCGAGGGCGCGCTGCCAGTCACCACGCTCGAGCGCTGCACGCGCCTGGTCGAGACCGGACATTGTGGCATTGTGACATCGATTGTCACGCCTTCCGGGTGTCCCACCATCCACTCGAAAGGACCGACATCATGCGCCTGCCCAAGGAAGACATCCCGATCCGGCTCGACATCCCCGGAGCCGTCGTCCGCCACCTGCCGGACTTCGGCACGGCCGCGTCCGGCCCACTCGCCGCCGAGTACTTCTCGCTGGCCACCGGCACCGACATCGCCCCCCTGCTCAAGGGTCTCCAGGACGACGCCTGCCAGTCCGTGCACTGGGGCTTCGTGGTCGACGGCGACGTCGTGGTGACCTACACCGACGGCAAGACCGACCACTGCACCACCGGCGACGTCTTCCACTGGCCGGCCGGCCACAGCGTGCGAGTGGAGCGCGATGCCGAGCTGATCCTGTTCAGCCCCCAGTACGCACACGCGGCCGTCATGGACCACATGGTCACCGTGATGGCGTCCGCCTGAGCCTCAGTCCCGGTCATCCCGGTCGTCGCGGTAGCCGCGGCGGAAGGCGCGGCCGGCGTTGCGCAGCAGCGGGATCCAGAACGCCACGGCCATGAGGGCGTAGACGCCGATCAGGACAGGGGTGGAGACCGGGAGCAGCGCCAGCAGCACCGCCAGCGCCACGAACCACCAGATCGAGCGGCCGCGCACCCGAGCCAGGGCCTGCGCGGCCCGCTCGCTAAGGGGCAAGGCGCGCCACCGCGGCGTCGACCCGCTCGTCGGTGGCGGTGAACGCCACCCGGACGTGCCGGACGCCTGCCGACCCGTAGAACGAGCCCGGCGCGACCAGGATGCCGCGATCGGCCAGCCACGAGACGGTCGCCCAGCAGTCCTCGTCGCGGGTGGCCCAGAGGTAGAGCGACGCCTCGGAGTGGTCGACGCGGAATCCCGCGGTCTGCAGCACCTCTCGGAGCTTGGCCCGGCGCGCTGCGTAGCGTGCGTGCTGCTCGACCACGTGGGCGTCGTCGTCGAGCGCCGCGACCATCGCGACCTGCTGGGGCCCGGGCATCTGGAGCCCGAGGTTCTTGCGTACGGCGAGCAGCTCACCCACCAGGGCCGCGTCGCCCGCGACGAACGCGCAGCGGTAGCCGGCCAGGTTGGACCGCTTCGAGAGCGAATGCACCGCGAGGATCCCGTCGGCCGAGCCACCGCAGACGTCGGGGTGCAGCACCGAGACGGGCTCCGCGTCCCACGCGCACTCGAGGTAGCACTCGTCCGAGACCAGGATGGTGCCGCGTTCGCGGCACCAGTCCACCACCTTCTTCAGGTGCTCGGGCGGCAGCACGCGACCGGTCGGGTTGGACGGGGAGTTCAACCACAGCAGGGCCGGGGTCTCCGGTCCGAGCGAGGTCAGCGAGTCGGTCGCAACCGCCCGGGCACCGGCCAGGACGGTGCCCACCTCGTACGTCGGGTAGGCGAGCTCGGGGTGCACGACCAGGTCACCGGCGCCGATGCCCAGGTGCACCGCCATCGAGGCGATCAGCTCCTTGGAGCCGATCACCGGGAGCACCTGGTCGAGGCCAAGCCCGGTCACCCCGTGACGACGCGAAAGCCAGTCCAGGCAGGCCTGTCGCGTCTCGACCCGGCCGATGGTGAGCGGGTAGCCGGGTGAGTCCGCGGCGCCCCGCAGGGCGGCCTGGACGACCTCGGGCGTCGGGTCCACGGGGGTCCCGACCGAGAGGTCGACGATGCCGTCCGCGTGTGCTCGCGCGCGCTCGGCGTACGAGGTCAGGTGGTCCCAGGGGAAGTCCGGGAGCCGGCTGGAGACGGTTTCGCGGCGGCGCTGACGCGCCTCCTCAACCACCGCTACTCGTCGTGCTCCTGCGGCGGGAGCGCCGCGACGATCGGGTGGTCCTTGTCGATCTCACCCATCTTGGCGGCGCCACCGGGCGAGCCGAGGTCCTCGAAGAAGCCCACATTGGCGGTGTAGTACTCCTTCCACTGCTCCGGGGTGTCGTCCTCGTAGAAGATCGCCTCGACCGGGCAGACCGGCTCGCAGGCACCGCAGTCGACGCATTCGTCGGGGTGGATGTAGAGCATCCGCTTGCCTTCGTAGATGCAGTCGACCGGGCACTCGTCGACGCAGGCACGGTCCTTCAGGTCGACACACGGCTGGGCGATGACGTAGGTCACCTGGTTCCTCCTGGAGCGCATCGGATGCAGCGAATGATCAAACCTTAGTATCCCCCTCGTGGCCCCTGAGCAGGAACCCCACCATGTGGGCAAGCAAGTGCTTGGTCCGCACGTCGTGGGGCAGCGGATCGTCGTACGCCGGGTGCTCCACGGCGAGGTCGGCCCCAGCGGCGGTCCGGCCATGACCGACCTGCTGGGGATCTGTACGGCGTGGGGTGCGGACGTCTGCGTGGTGCAGCCGGACAGCGGCCCGGCGGTCACGATCGCACTGGCCGACATCGTCTCCGGCAAGCCCGTGCCGCCGCGGCCATCCCTCCGGCACCGGGTGTCCTCGCGCGAGGCCCAGCTCCGGGCGTTGGCGCTGTGGCCGGGCCTCGAGATCCAGCCGCTCGGCGACTGGACGCTGCGCCGGTCGCCCACGTCGCAGGCTCGCCGCGCCAACTCGGTGCTGGCGATGGGGCCGTCGGGCGTGGCCGACGACTACGAACGGGTGGTCGAGTTCTACGGCAGCTCGCCCGCACAACGTCCCATCGCCGCCGTGCTCCCCGACTCGGCCGAGGACGAGCTGTTCCGCTCCCACGGCTGGGTGCTGGAGAGCCATGACGCCGACACGATCTTCCAGCTCGCGGGCGTGGCCCGGGCCCTGCGCTCCCTGGCTGCGTCTCCCACGCCGGTCGAGCTCGTCGAGGCGACGCCGCAGCACGTGACGGCCCGCATCGGCGACGTCGCGTCGGGGGTGGCCGCCTACGACCGCGGCTGGGTCGGGTTCCGCAGCATCGAGGTGTCCCCCGACCAGCGCCGTCAGGGCCTGGGGCTCGCGATCATGGGAGCCCTGCTGGACTGGGGCGCCGAGCGTGGCGCCACCACGGCGTACCTCCAGGTCCTCGGCGACAACACGCCGGCCATCGCTCTCTACGAAGGGCTCGGTTTCACCGAGCACCACCGCTACCGCTACTTGGCGGAGTGACACTGCACCCGGAAATGACGGATAACCCGCCGAGGCGGGTCATCGTCGGAGCTATTTGCCACTGCTTTATGAATTGAAGACGGTATATCCAACCGAATTGCGGTTGGAGCGGTCCGGACCTTTCTCTGGCAGCGGCGTCAAAGAATGGCCCGGACCGCAAACCGTGGCACCAGGACGCCTGGATAATCAATCGTCCCTGCGACCCTGGCGGAGGAAGCGGGGCGATCCGGCGGGTGCCGGATCGCCCCCCTCCCAGGGTCAATCAGCCGAAGCTGAGTGCCGTGCTACTACCTCAGGTTCACCGTGTTGGTGACTCCGCGCTGGGTGCGCGGGGTGTTCGACACGATCGCGAAGTACTTCGTGACCTGGTTGCCGTTCTTGTCGGTCACCTTGAAGGACTTGATCCCGTTGACGTTCAGCTGGCCGACCTTCAGGAGGACCCGGCCGTGGCCGGTCTTCTTGAAGAGCTTCACCGACGCACCGGCAGCCTTCCTGGAGTTGATCGTGAGGACATCCTTGCCTCCGGAGTTCTCACCGGTCAGCCTCGGGTGGATGGCCACGACCGTGCCACCGAAGGTGACCGTGTCGGGACCGACCACGAACAGGCGGTGGAAGCCGCCCAGCCCGATGATGCCCTCGTCGTCGTAGACGACCGCAGAGACACTCGCCGTTCCGGGGACGGAGCCGGCGAAGTCGTAGAACGCCTCGCCGTCCGCGTTGGTGACATCGCCGGCCTGACCGTCGTCGTCCTGACCCTGGTCGCCAGGACCGACGCGGAGGAAGCCCACGCCAGAACCGTTGATCGGCTGACCCTCGGGGTCGATGGCCGTCAGCGTGTAGCTGACGGTGGAACCGACCGGGACGTTCTCCGAACCCTCTTGGGTGAGGGTGTAGAGAGACGGGTCATTCAGGTTCACGGTGTACCAGTTGATCGGGTCCGTGGTGCGCTGAACGTCGGTGAAGAGGACCTCCACCTGGTCGTTCGGGTTGGCCGGGTCGAAGGACGAGTCGTTGACGTTGTCCTTGTAGACCCGCTTCTGCGAGTTGTTGATCTCCACGTCGATCGCCTGGTTGGCGGTCGACGGGGACGTCGCCACGATGGCCGGCTGGCCGAGTGCGAGCTCAGACTCGAACGGACCAAGCCCGTCCGGGTCGGCAATCTCACCGACGGGGGTGTTGTCGGTGACACTGACCTCCTGCGACGTGGGGTTGTCGTAGTGGTCGTAGGTCTTCACGTCGTAGAACACGGCCTGCGCGGAGTTACCCGTGCCGGCGCGAGCCTGGGGCAGGATGCTCGACTGCTGGTCCCCGGACAACGACACGACCAGACCGTCTGTCTGACGCTGAGTGATCGGCGTGCCGACGGTGGTCCACGTGAAGTCGTGGTCGTCAGAGACCGAACCAACCGAGGCGTGCAGCTGGTCCTCGACGATGCCGTCGTCATCGAAGCCTGTGTTGCGCTCGATGTTGGCGTAGAACTCGCCGATCCCATCATCAGTGGTGTTGATGGTGATGGTCTTGCCGATGTCGTTCATCTCGAAGATCGCACCCGGGGCCGGAGTGGCCTTGAACGGGTCGTCGCGCTTCGAGAAGTGACCCTGGTCGATCGTCACGGTCACGTCCAGGTCGGTGAGAGTAACGCCGTCCGCGTTGAAGGCCGTGATTCCACCCTCAGCCATCGAGTCGGGCAGCAGACCGCCGTTGGACTGCTGGTTCTCGAAGTCCCCGTCCAGACCGTCGACGGTGCTGGTCGCCCCGTTGTCGTCGTTGTAGATGACGACGGAGGTCGCAGTGAGCGACCGCAGGAAGTCGAGCGTCAGAACCTCCGGAAGATCGGACTCGCCGCCTCCGAGGTTGAGGCCGGGAAGGTCGGCTGTGATGGTGCTGCCGAGCTCCTGACCGTTGGGCAGGGCCGGGTCGGTCACCTTGACAGCAAACTTGCCGTCGGCACCCGTCGTGGCGTTCGCCGTGGTGGGCGTGCCCGAGATCGTGCCGGCGGGCTGCTCGGCCTGCGGAGCGAACGACGAGTTGCCGTTCGGCCCGTAGACCAGCGACACGCTACGACCCGGAAGCACAGTGCCCGAAGGCAGCTGGACCGTGCCGGTCTCGGTGACCGAGGTGCCGTTCAGTGCCTGGTCGACGTTGCCCTCGTCGAAGACGATCTCGGCCTCGTCAGTCTCGATCGCCAGGGTGCCGGTGATCGCGCCAGCGGTGGCCTTGATGGTCGCGGCAACCTCGTTGTTGTCGACGCCCGGGGTGTATCCCAGCGCCTTGACCTGGCCGTTGGCGTCCGTGATCCCGCCACCGCTCAGAACGATGGGCGTGGTGGAGTCAGCCGGCGAGTTGTCCGCAACGTCGCGGGTGTTGGTCGCCGAAACCGCGAAGTTCGGGACCGGGTCGCCGTTCGAGTCCTTGACCGTGATCGTCAGGTCGGTGTTCTCGTCGTCGTCCATCGCGACACCCCTGGAGGACGTGATGGTCACCGTGGCAGGAGCCTGCGGCAGCGTGCTCGCCGTCAGCTTCACGATCGTGTCGATGCCGCCCTGGAAGCTGCCGTTCTGGTTCCAGTCGACGACGACGTACGTCGCGCCAACCCCAGCGGTCGCGTCCTGGTCGAAGATGCCGTCGATGCCGTAGACACCCGACTCGTTCAGACGGATCGGGAGCTGGCCGTTGACGTTGGTCTCGTCGGTGTCGAAGGTCCCGCTGTCGGTGGGCGTACGGCCCATGCCGTTGAAGCCAGCCAGGTCGACACCGGACTCGTCGGACTCGTAGACGTTGACACCCGAGAGCGGCTGGTTCTTCTGGTCGGTCACCGTGAGGTTGTACAGCGTCCAGTCGTCGGTGTTGCTGCCCACACCATCGGCGTTGCCGGCGAGGTTGGGTCCGTGACCGGCAGTGGTCGGCTTGGTGATCGCGTTGATGACCGCGTCGTAGACCGAGTAGGCGTTGACGTCGTCAACGCCGGCCACACTGTTGATGCCCTCGCCCACGACCTCGTCCACCGGGTCGGCGGTGAGGTTCGTCGGGTCAACGAGGACTTGAGCCGCCCAAGGCGTCAGTCCTGAGCCCAGGGTGTTGCCGGAGCGGACCGCTGCGGCGGCGCTCTGGGTGCGCGGCCCGACGATCCAGCCGCTCACGTTGGGGTAGGCGTCGAGCACGTTCGCCGGCGGAGCCACAGCGGTGAGTCCGCGGAGCACGACCTCGCCGTCCGGGTTCAAGCCGAGGTCGGAACGAAGCGCGCCGTCGAGCGAGATCGCCGGGTTGGCGTTCGGGTTCGGGTCGCCGTTCATCGCCTCGGTGGAGTTGGCGATGCTGACGTTGGAGGCATCCAGCGCGTCCGCCCGGACCTGGCTGACGGTGTCACCGTCAACGCCGGTCGGGGGAACCCACTCGGTCGTGGCGAGGCCGTCCACCGGCACCACAGTGGCGATGTCGTGGGACCCAGTGCCATTGGTGTAGGAGAACTTCACCGTGTTCACCGGGCCGCCCGCAAGGGCGTTCGGGAAGCCCGCGAGGAGCGTGACAGTGTTCTGGCTGTCCGCGCTGCCGTCGTTGGCGGTGGAGTACGAGACCACGTGCTGGAAGGAATACAGGTCGAGGGCAGTTTCGCCGCCCCCACCGATGGTTAGCGCTTGGGCTGGCGCTGTGGCCAGACCAGCCAGCGCGAGCCCGGATACGGCCGAAATGGCCAATCCGCGTTTAATGCCGCTGCGATTCATTTTTTG
>JAOPXM010000007.1 GCA_025965125.1 Nocardioides sp. | reverse complement strand
TTGTAAAGACGATGTCGCGGGTTCGACTCCTGTCAACGGCTCGATCCGGCGACCGATCCGCGACGAGTGAGCCGACCCGGTGCTCACCATCGCCATCGTCGCGCCTGACGCGCCGGCATCGCTTAACGTGGTGGGTGTGCCCACCCCGCGTCCGCTCTTCGTCGTGGGCCTCGGGCGCTCCGGCACCACCGCGATCCTGGACGTCTTCGCCGCCCACCCCGAGATCGTGCTCGGCGTCGAGCGGTTCAAGGGGCTCTGGGGAGACCTCGACCAGATGGGCCCGGAGCTCTTCGTCCGCGAGCGCTTCTTCGACTTCGAGGACGGGCTGACGAACCTCCGGCCGCAGGACGCCCGGCGCTGGCGTGACCACTACGCCCGGATGGCCGACAAGTGGGAGTCGGCTCGCTACGTCGGCGACAAGATGACCACGATCCGCATCCAGAAGATCTGGCGTCGCCACCCCGAGGCCCGTTTCGTCTGCATCGTTCGCGACATCGAGCAGGTCGCTCACTCGTGGCACGAGCGCGCCAGCAACGTGGATGACCTCACCTGGCCCGACTCCTACAACGCCCGGCTGGCCGTCGAGCGGCAGAACACCGGGCTCGGCCGGATCCGTCGCGCCCGCCGGCAGCGCCCCGACCTGGTCGCCGTGGTCGAGCACTCCCGGTTCTTCGGCGATCCCGAGGGCAAGAGCCTGCTGCGCGTCCTCGACTGGCTCGACCTGGATCCCACCCCCGAGATCGCGCACGCTTTCGACGCCGCCCATGCGGGGTACGTGAGCTCGATCGCCGGCAAGGCCAGGCCGCTGCCGGTCGAGGACGCTGCGTTCATCGACCGACATGCCGACTCCGGCCTGTGGCGCGATGTGACCGAGATGGCGATGTAGCGACCCGGTCAGCGAAGACGCCGCGCCTCGAACGTGGCGGGCGGGTGGGCAATCGAGTCCTGCGCCGCGACCAGCTGGATCTCCCGGGTGCCTGCGGCCAGGGTCGCCTCGAGCACGGCGAACACCGAGGACGTGGTCCGTTCAAGGGCGGTGGCCGGCGAGCCCGTCGAGTGCAGGTGGGCCAGGTAGAGCGCCGCCGTGACGTCTCCGCACCCGTTGGGTGCGATCGGCAGGAGCGGGGTGGTGACGGCCCAGGCACCCAGGTCGGACACCGCTACCACCTCGAGCTGGTCGCTGCCGGTCTCGGCACATTGGACACTGGTGACCAGTACGTCGCGTGGCCCACGGTCGCGGACCACGTCCACCGCCGCCAGCAGCTCGGCGAGGGTCGTCGTGGTGGTGCCGGCCAGGAAGTCGAGCTCGAAGTGGTTGGGCGTGACGATGTCGGCCTGGGGGACGACGGTGTCGCGCATGAACTCCGGGATCCCGGGGCGCACGAACATCCCGCGACCCACGTCACCCATGACGGGGTCGCAGCAGTAGACCGCGTCCGGGTTCAGCGCCTTCACCTGGCGCACGGCGTCGAGGATCACCGCGCCCATCGCCGGGTCGCCCTGGTAGCCCGACAGCACGGCGTCGGCCTGCCCCAGGACACCCCGGTCGGCGATGCCGGCGATCACCTCGCGCACGTCGTCGGGCGCCAGCAGGGGCCCGCGCCACGCGCCGTACCCCGTGTGGTTGGAGAAGTGCACGGTGAGCACCGGCCACACCTCGTGCCCCAACCGCTGCAGCGGGAAGACCGCTGCCGAGTTGCCGACATGGCCGTAGGCGACCGAGGACTGGATGGACAGAATCTGCACGCCGTCATTGTGGGGGTCTGGGATTCCTGTACGCCGAAACTAGAACGAGTTACAGTTGTGCCGCCTGTGGGAGGGAACACATTCCGGCGGTCTGCCCAGCCGCCCACCGCACGATTGAACGAGGTTTGCGAATGGCCAAGACCGCGCCCTACCAGAACGAGGCCGACTACGTGGTGGTCGGCTCCGGCAGCTCCGGAGCCGCCATGGCGGGCCGGCTGGCGCAGTCCGGCGCGAGCGTGATCGTGCTCGAGGCCGGCAAGAGCGACGAGCAGTTCCTCGTCAAGAAGCCCGGCATGATCGGCCCGATGCACTCCGTGCCGTCGATCAAGCAGAAGGTCGACTGGGGCTACTACTCCACCCCGCAGAAGCACATCCTCGACCGCAAGATGCCGGTCCCGCGGGGCAAGGTCGTCGGCGGCTCGAGCTCGATCAACGGCATGGTGTACGTGCGCGGCAACCGCGCCAACTACGACTCCTGGGCGGCCGAGGGCAACGCCGGCTGGTCGGCGGACGAGGTGAACGCGGCGTACCAACGCATGGAGGACTTCGAGGACGGCCCCAACGACTACCGCGGCGCCGGCGGTCCGATCAAGGTGACTCGCAACAAGACTCCACAGGAAGCCTCGCTCCAGTTCATCCAGGCGGCCTCCGACACGCTGGGCGTCAAGATCCTCGACGACTACAACGCTGAGTCGCAGGAGGGCGTCAGCCGGATGCAGCAGAACGCTGCCAAGGGCCTTCGCTACAGCGCGTCGCGCGGCTACATCCACAACCTCGACGTGCCCACGCTCCAGCTGCAGGCCGAGGTGCTGGTCACCAAGGTCCTCATCGAGAACGGCCGCGCCACCGGCGTCGAGGTCACCGACAAGGACGGCAGCAGGCGCACCGTCCGGGCCGGCAAGGAGGTCATCCTCTCGGCCGGCTTCGTCGGCTCGGCCCAGATCCTGATGCTCTCCGGCATCGGTCCCGCCCAGCACCTCACGGACCAGGGGATCGCGGTCATCGCCGACCTCCCCGTCGGTGACAACCTGCACGACCACATGTTCCATGCGCTGACGTTCCACGCGACCTCGTCGAAGATGCGTGGCAACGCGTTCTTCTTCGGCCGCGGCGTCGCCAAGGAGATCATGCGTCCCGGCAAGTCGTTCCTGGCCAACACCGTCTTCGAGGCGGTCGCGTTCATGCGGACGTCGCAGGCGACCGACGTACCCGACCTGCAGCTGCACGTGCTGCCGTGGTCCTACGTCTCGCCCAACCAGGACGAGCCGATCCAGCACAAGGTCGACCCGCGTACGTCGATCACGGTCATGTCGACCCTGATCTACCCGCGCAGCCGAGGCACCCTGCGCCTGGCTTCGGCCGACCCGACGGCGGCGCCGTTGATCGACTTCCAGTACCTCGCCGACCCGGCCGACCTCGAGGTGCTCGCCGAGGGCTCGGAGATGGTCCGCGAGATCATGGCCGGCGCGGCGTTCGGCGGTTCGGTCAAGGAGGAGCTCCACCCGGGGGCCAACCTCAAGGGCCAGGACCTGCGCGATGCGATCCTCAACCGCGCCACGTCCGTCTACCACGGCGTCGGCACCTGCCGGATGGGCGTCGACGAGCTCGCGGTCGTGGGACCCGATCTCAAGGTTCGCGGCATCGAGGGGCTCCGCGTCTGCGACGCCTCGATCATGCCGTCCATCACCGGCGGCAACACCAACGCGCCGGCGATCATGATCGGCGATCGGGGCGCGGACTTCGTGCTCGGGAAGGCAACGGCATGACCCTCCAGCGACCGGCCTCCGTCACCGACGCGTTCCTCCAGGCTCTCGTCTCGCGCGTCCCGTCCACCAGCGGCGGCACGTGGAAGCTCACCGAGGTCTACACCGGCGAGGTGCTCGTCGAGCTCCCGCAGTCGACCCCGGCCGACATCGAGCAGGCGTTCGCAACCTCACGCAAGGTCCAGCAGGAATGGGCGGCCTGGCCGCTGCGCAAGCGGCTCGACGTCTTCAAGCGCGCCCACGCCCTCTTCATCGAGAACGCCACGACCACGACCGACCTGATCCAGGTCGAGAGCGGCAAGAACCGGCGGATGGCCATCGAGGAGAGCTGCGACCCGCCGATGGTGATGAGCCACTACATCAAGCGGGCCCCGAAGCTGCTTGCCTCGACGAAGCGCGGTGGCCCGGTCCCGTTCCTGTCGTCCTCGACAGAGATCCGTCAGCCCAAGGGCGTCGTCGGCGTGATCGCGCCGTGGAACTTCCCGTTCGCCACGGGCCTGTCGGACGCCGTAACAGCCCTGATCGCGGGCAACGGCGTCGTGCTCAAGCCCGACAACAAGACAGCGCTGTCGCCGCTCTACGGCATCTCGATGCTCGAGGAGGCCGGCCTGCCGAAGGGTCTGTTCCAGGTGGTCTGTGGCGAGGGGCCCGACGTCGGGCCGACGCTCATCGACAACTCCAACTACGTCATGTTCACCGGCTCCACCAACACCGGTCGGGTCATCGGCGAGCGCGCCGGTCGCAACCTGATCGGCTGCTGCCTCGAGCTCGGGGGCAAGAACCCGATGATCGTCCTCGAGGACGCCGACATGGAGGACACCGTGCAGGGTGCCGTGTTCGGGGTGTTCGGCAACACGGGTCAGATCTGCATGCACATCGAACGGATCTACCTCCCGGAGTCGCGCTACGACGAGTTCAAGACGAAGTTCGTCGCGGCCGCCGAGAGCCTGCGTGTCGGGGCGTCGTACGACTTCGAGCCCGAGATGGGCTCCCTGGTCTCCCCGGACCACAAGGACCGCGTGCAGTCGCACGTCGAGGACGCGGTGGCCAAGGGTGCGACCGTCCTGACCGGTGGCAAGGCGCGTCCCGACCTCGGACCCGCGTTCTTCGAGCCGACCATCCTCGAGGGGGTCACCAAGGACATGCTCACCGGCACGATGGAGACGTTCGGGCCGGTCGTGGCGCTGCACAAGTACCACACGGTGGACGAGGCGGTGGCGCTTGCCAACGACACCGACTACGGCCTCAATGCGTCCGTCTGGGGCGGCGACCTCAAGGCGGCGTCCGAGGTGGGGCAGCGCATCGAGTCCGGGAACGTCAACATCAACGACATCCTCGCCACGGCGTTCGCCTCCAAGGGCACCCCGTCCGGCGGCGTGAAGCAGTCGGGCGTCGGCGCCCGGCACGGCGACCAGGGCCTGACCAAGTACACCGACGTCCAGAACCTCGCGGTCCTCAAGAAGCAGGTCATGGGCGCCCGCCCCGGCCAGGACTACGACAAGTACGTCAAGAGCATGCTGTCCGGCCTGAAGATGATGCGGAAGACCGGGCTGCGCTGACCGCAGTCGTGCACCGCCGGATTCACTGGTTAACCAGTGAATCTGTCACTTCACATGGAGTATTTCCCATGTCCAGCGAGGGTTTCACTGGTTAACCAGTGAAACCTCCCCCTGCCAGCCTGCCCATAGGGTTTGGGTCATGAGCGAGATGACGTACCGCCCCCTGGGGGACTCGGGCCTGATGGTGAGCGTCGTGGGGATCGGCTGCAACGCGTTCACCCGCAGGGTGGACCTAGACGGGGTGACCGACATCCTGAGTGCGGCGCGCGACACCGGGGTCACCCTGCTCGACACGGCGGACACCTACGGCGACCCGCCCGGCGGTGCCGAGTCCCTGATGGGCGAGGCGCTCAAGGGCCAGCGCGACGAGTTCGTGCTGGCCACCAAGTTCGGCGCGAGCATGGGCGGCGAATACGGCCAGGACCACGGCGTACGCGCCTCGCGAGCCTATGTCCGTCGGGCCGTCGAGGGCAGCCTGCGGCGGCTGCAGACTGACCACATCGACCTCTACCAGTTGCACATCCCCGACGGGGTGACCCCGATCGAGGAAACCCTGTCGGTGCTCACCGACCTGGTCCGGGAGGGCAAGGTCCGCTACCTCGGCTGCTCCAACTTCGCCGCGTGGCAGGTCGCCGACGCGGACTGGACCGCCCGCTCGGTCGGCCTGGAGCGGTTCGTGTCCGTGCAGAACCGCTACTCGCTGCTCGACCGCACAGTCGAGGACGAGGTAGTGCCCGCCTGCGAGACGTTCGGGCTCGGCCTGCTGCCGTTCTTTCCACTGGAGTACGGCCTGCTCACCGGCAAGTACCGGCGCGGCGAGACGGCGCCGGCTGGGTCGCGCGCCGACCAGGACCCGGCGCGTGCCCAGTGGCTGGAGGAGGCCGACTGGGACCGGATCGAGGCGCTCGAGGCGTACGCCGCCGCGCGGGACCTCGGCGTTCTGGACGTCGCGATCGCCGGGCTCGCGGCGCAACCCGGGGTCTCGTCGGTTATCTCGGGGGCGACCTCGGCCGACCAGGTACGCGCGAACGCCGCGGCGTTGCGGTGGCAGCCGGGTGAGGCCGATCTCGTGGAGCTGGACGAGATCGCGGGTTGACCGGGGGTCAGGCGACCTGGAGGCTGCGTTTCGACAGGCCCATCCAGAACCCGTCGATGACCTGGAGGCCGGGCTGATCGGGCGCCGTCGCCGCACCGAGAGTCACGAACAGCGGCGTGTAGTGCTCGACGGTCGGGTGGGCATAGGGCATCCCGGGCGCCTTCGATCGGTAGTTCGCGAGCTCGTCGACGTCACCGCGGGCCATCGCCTCGCCAGCCCAGGCATCGAAGTCCACGGACCAGCCGGGTGCGTCGGCGTCGATGCGGAACTCCTTGAGGAACGGCAGGCCGTGGGTCAGGAAGCCGGAGCCGATGATCAGCACGCCTTCGTCACGCAGCGGCCGCAGTCGTTCGCCGAGCGCAAGCAGTCGGATCGGGTCGTGGGTCGGCAGCGACATCTGCAGGACCGGGATGTCGGCCTCGGGGTACATCAGCCTCAGCGGCACCCAGGCGCCGTGGTCGAGACCGCGGCTGGCGTGCTGGTGGACCGGCTCGTTGGCGGGCATCATCGCGGCGATGCGCTGCGCCAGGGCCGTGGAATCCGGGGTCTCGTAGGTCATCTCGTAGTACTTCGGGGCGAAGCCGCCGAAGTCGTAGACCAGCGGCGCTCCGCTGGCGGTGAGGCTGACCGGCGCGGACTCCCAGTGGGCGCTGACGATCAGGATTGCCTTGGGCCGCGGCAGGTGCTGGGCCCAGTCGGCCAGCTGGGCGGACCAGATCGGGTCGTCGAGCAGCGGCGGCGCTCCGTGGCCGATGTACAGGGCGGGCATGCGGTCGTTCATGGTCACCTCAATGGTTTCATATTCAACTTTATTCCATCGGAAGTGACCAGTCCACGCTTTCGCCGCCCTGCTGTTCGAGCAGCCCGTTGACCCGGCTGAAGGGGCGCGACCCGAAGAAACCGCGGCTGGCCGACAGCGGGGACGGATGCACCGACTCGACCCACGGGATCGGGCCGAGCATCGCCTTGAGCCCCTGGGCGTCGCGCCCCCAGAGGATGGCAGCGAGTGGTCCGCCGCGTCGCGCGAGCGCCTGGATCGCGCACTCGGTGATCTCCTCCCAGCCGCGGCCACGATGGCTGGCGGACTCGCCCGGACGCACGGTCAGCACCCGGTTGAGCAGCATCACCCCGCGATCCGACCAAGCCGTCAGGTCCCCATGGGCGGGCGGCTCCACGCCGACGTCGGTGCGCAGCTCCTGGTAGATGTTCGCCAGGCTGCGCGGCACGGGCCGGACGTGCGCCTCCACCGCGAAGCTGAGCCCGATCGGATGGCCCGGCGTCGGGTAGGGGTCCTGGCCGACGACGAGGACGCGTACGTCGGCCAGCGGCTTGCGGAACGCGCGGAAGATGTTGTCGCCGTGGGGAAGATAGGCGCGCCCGGCCGCCAGCTCCGCGCGCAGGAACCGACCCATGCGGGTGATCCGCTCGTCGACGGGCTGGAGCGCGTCGGCCCAGTCCGGCGCCATCAGTCCCCGGTCGACCAGGCCGGCCAGTGCGCTCATGGCGGTGACGCTATCCGACGGAACTGGGCGAGGGTTTTGCGCTCTTGGCGTGGCGAATACCCCGGGCTCAGTGCCGGTTTCACTGGTTAACCAGTGAAACTGGCCCTCACCCGAAGTACGCACCTGTGGGCAGGTACGGCGCCCGGCCACGCTCGCCGACCTGGACGGCCAGGATCGCCTGGTGCGTGGCGTCGCCGAGGATCGCGGACTGGTTCGCGACGAGGACGCGGGTGCCGAGGAAGGTTGCGCTGCACGGGGTGTCGAACGGGATCGGTGACCCGTTGTCCCCGGTGAAGGGAGTGTCGGGGAAGCGGTCGAGCTCCTTGCCCGAGCCCGAGAGCTCGACGAGCTGGGCGGTCAGGCCGGCCATCGCGATGTAGATGTGGCCGGAACGGCCGATCCCGAAGCCGTCGGGGAGCTCTGTCGGCTGGGACGTCCACAGGGTCGACAGCTTTCCGGGCCGCCCGTTGGCGCGGATCGGCAGCCGGTACAGGTGGCCGTTGGTCGGCAGCGACTCCCCGCTGATCGAGGTCTGCTGGGTGATCAGCAGGTCGCGACGACCGGGTCTGAAGACGATGCCGGTGGTGCCGAACTCGATCCCGTCGAGCGCATTCGACGCGAACCACTTCCGCGGGGTGCCGCCGGACGGGATCTTCCAGATCACGCCGTTCCCGTAGTCGGTGACGAAGAGTGCGCCGGCCGGGCCCCAGGTGGCGTAGTTGGGCACCGCCCCGGGCAGGTGTGCCACCCGGTGGAATCGACCGGTCTTGACGTCGAGGGTCAGTACCGAGGAGGTGGACGTCTCCAGCAGCACCAGCTTGCCGTCGCGGGTCTGGTTCGCGACCTGGACCCCGTGGTCCCCCGAGAGCACCTGGTTCGGCACCGCCCAGGACCGCAGCAGCTGCCCCGCCGAGGACCATTCGAAGACCCGCGAGGGCACTCCGGCAGCCTGCGGGTTGATGTACGTGCCGGCGTACACCCGGCCGTTGCGATGCACGAAGACGTACGCCGGGAAACCCGGTGCGGGCACGCGCGCAAAGACGTGCGTCTCCCACTTGTGGGGGGCCACCGCGGCGACCGGTGCCGGCGGGGACGCCAGCAGCAGAGCGACCAGCAGGACCACGCAGCGTCCCAGGATCCGCCTCACAGCTGTTCCAGAACCTCGATCGCGGCCCGCTTGCCGGCGCGCACCGCCCCGTCCATGTAGCCGGACCAGTATGTCGAGGTCTCGGTGCCGGCCCAGTGCACCCGGCCGAACGGCTGACGGATCGCCGGTCCGAACCGCACCAGGGAGCCGGGTGCGTGGATGGCGGTCGGGCCGCCCCGCGTCCACTTCTCCCGGGTCCAGTCGTGCTCGACGTAGTCGATCGGGTGCAGCGCCTCGTTGCCGAACATCGCGGCGAACCCGTCGAGCACGTGCTTGCGCCGCCTAGCCTTCGTCATCACGCCGTAACGGCGCCACGTCGCGCCGCCCACGAACGCGAGGAGTACGCCGGGCTCGCCGGGCTTGGGTGAGTTGTCGAAGACCGCGCGGGCGGCCCCGGAGTCGTTGATGCCGAACCCGTTGAGCCCGTCCTCGCGCCAGAACGGTTTCTTGTAGACCGCGTCGCACTTCATGAGCTTGCCCATGTCCAGGTGCTGCAGCAGCTGCAACCGCCGGTGCGGCAGCTGGGGGAACCAGTCGATGTCCAGCACCAGCGGCGGTGGCGCGGCGACGATCACCCGCTTGGCCGTCACGTTGCCGCGCCCGGTGTGGACGACGGCGTGGTGGTCCTTCTGCTCGATCCGGTGCACCGGAGCGGCCAGCGCGACGATGTCGCCCAGCTGGTCGGCAAGCCGCAGCGGGACCAGCTGGGAGCCGCCGACGAAGCGACTCTCCTGGGCGCCGTTTGCGGTGTCGGAGTTGCGGGAGAACGTGCCGACGTGGCGCTCGTTGCCCGAGCACGCGACGTACCAGACGGTGAAGAGGAACGACAGCTCGTCGGGGTCGGCGCCGAACCCGGGCTGGGTCCACGACTTGATCAGGTTGCCGATCCCGTGGGCGTTGATCGTGTTCGCCCGGATGTAGTCGCCAAGCGACATGGCGTCCCACTGCGCGGCCTTCGGGTGGGCCCAGGGTGCATCGACGTTGATCTCGGCGGCGTACCCGTCGATGGTCTGGAGCAGCAGCGCGGCGTCCACCAGGATCGTGGGGTCGGGCGGAACCGTCCCGGAGTACTCCATCCGGCCCGTGAGCGACGAGATGTAGACGCTCTTGCCGGTGTTGTACTCCTTGAACGTCGGGACCTTGAGCTCCCGGGCCAGCTCAGCGATGTGGTCCTGGGTGGGCCCGATGAACGCGCCGCCGGACTCGATCGTGGCGCCGTGCTCGGCCGGGCCCGTCAGGTGGTGGTTGAGCACGCGGCCGCCGACTCGGTCTCGCGCCTCGACCAGCAGGACCGACTTGCCGGCCCGGGCCACCTTGCGGGCCGCGACCAGTCCGGAGATGCCGGCGCCGACGACGACCACGTCGACGTTGCGGGGCAGCCCGCCTCGCAGCCCGGGGGTCGCGCCGGTTGCGTCTGTCAGGCCGGAGAGGGCGCCGGTGCCGATCGCGAGGCCGCCGAGTGAGGCGCCCCCGAGGAGCGTGCGGCGGGAGAGCAGGGGCGAGGTCATGGCGGCTCCTGAGGGCAAAAGATGAACATGTGTCATGTTTCGGTTTCGTACTCTACACTCCGTCGCATGTCAGCGGAACGGTCGCACGAGACCACCTCCGGGCGTCGGGTTCCCGCGCAGGCGCGCAGCCGTCGCAAGGTCGAGCACATCCTGGACGCGGCCGCCCGCCTGGTGGTCTCGCAGGGCGTCGACGCGTTGACGACCCGCGGCATCGCACTGGCCGCCGACGTACCGGTCGCCTCGCTGTACCAGTACTTCTCCGACAAGGAGGACGTGCTGCTCGCGCTCGCCCAGCGCGACATGGCCGAGATGGACGCCCAGGTGATCGAGGACCTCGCCGGGCTCGAGGAGCCCACGGTCGCCGAGCTTGTCGGCACCACGATGCGCGCCTTCGTCGCGGTCTACCACCGGCGCCGCGCATTCGTCGAGATCTACCTGCGTGGGCGGACCAACGCCGCGGTCCACGAGTTCGGGCGCGACCACAACGCCCGCATCGCGCAGACGCTGTTCGACTACGCGCGCGAAGCGGGACTGGCCAGCGCCGAGCTCACGGCGCCGATGGCGCTGCTCGCCGTCGAGGTCGGCGACCGCGTCTTCCAGCTGGCGTTCGAGCACGACGCGGACGGTGACCCGGTGCTGATCGAGGAGGGGATCGCGATGGTGACGGCCTACCTCGAGCGGTACGCGACTCCCGCAGGACTGCGGACGAAGCGATGAGTGACGAGCTCCGCCAGGTCGTGGCAGCAGCCGCCCGCCGCCTCGCGACCGAGGGCCTGCTCGTCGGTACGGCGGGCAACGTGTCGGCTCGAGACGGTGACCGGATCGCGGTGACCGCCACGGGCGTGGTGCTCGCGGGCTGCACGGCCGACGAGGTGACCGTCGTGGACGCCGACGGCCGGGCGCTCGAGGGCGACCTCGTGGCGACCTCTGAGCTCGACCTGCACCTCGGGGTCTACGCGATGACGACTGCCGCGGCGGTCGTCCACACGCACGCGCCGTACTCCACCGCGGTGGCCTGCGTCCTCGACGAGCTGCCCGTCATCCACTACCAGCAGCTGCTGCTCGGCGGCACGATCCGGGTGGCGCCGTACGCCACGTTCGGCACGCCCGAGCTCGCGGCGGCCGTCCGCGACGCGCTCGTCGACCGGCAGGCCGCGTTGATGGCCAACCACGGGTCGGTCGCGATCGGGGCATCGATCGACAAGGCGGTCGAGAACGCGCTGCTGCTCGAGTGGCTCGCCACGTTACACCACCGGGCCAGCGCGCTCGGCACTCCACACGTCCTCACCCCGGCCGAGCAGGAGGCCGTCGTCCTCGCGGCCCTGCAGCGCAACTACGGATCCACCCAGGAGAACCCATGAAGATCGCCACCGTCGGCGTGCACGTGCTCGACACCCACGTGATCGGGATCGAGTCGATCCCGGCGGGGTCCGACGGCCAGCTGGTGGAGACGATCCGGTTCTCACCGGCGGGCACGGCTGGCGGCACCGCGGTCATCCTCAGCCGCCTCGGCGCCGAGGTGCTGAGCTTCGGTGCGGTCGGCGAGGACCCCATCGCGAACAGCCTGCTGGCGATGCTGGAGCGCGAGGGCGTCGACGTCACCGGGCTGGTGCCCAAGCCCGGCCAGCAGACCTCCGCATCCGTGATCCCGGTCCGTCCGAACGGCGACCGGCCTGCCTGGCACTGCATCGGCGCCAATGGCGCTTTCGTCCTCGACGACCTCGACCGGTCGAAGCTGGACGGGATCACCCACCTGCACCTCGGCGGCCCGGAGTTCCTGGGCGGTGAGGCGGCCGGCCAGCTGCTCGCCCACGCACGCGATATCGGCGCGTTCACGTCGGTCGACGTGCTGGCACCGGGCGACCCGGACATGCTGGCCTGGATCGCCGACGCGCTGCCGCACACCGACTACCTGCTGCCCAACGACGAGCAGGTGCTGGGCTTCACCGGCGCAGCCTCCCTCGTCGAGGGCGCCAAGGCCCTCGTCCTCGCCGGCGTCGGCTGCGTGGCGGTCACCCAGGGTGCCCAGGGCGCCCTGGTGGTGACCGCGGACGAGATCATCGAGGTGCCGGCGTACGACATCGAGGTCGTCGACACCACCGGTTGCGGCGACGCGTTCTCGGCCGGCTTCCTGCGTGGGCTGTCCCTGGGCCGTGACCTCCGCGGTGCCGCCGAGCTCGGCTGCGCCGCGGCCGCCCAGGTCGCCCAGGGTCTGGGCACCGACCATGGCTCCTACTCGCTGGAGTCCATCGACGAGTTCGCCGCCGCCACCCCCACCCGCTGACCCGGCCTCAGGCGCGGACCGGGCGGAACAGCCGGTCGACGTGCGTCGCCATCAGGTCCTCGCGCACCGCTACCGGGGCGGCGTTCACGAGCACGTTGAACCGTGCCGTTCGCCCGGGCACCGACACGCCACCGTCCTGCCCCGCGAGCCCGGCCGCGGCCATCAGGTCGTCGAACACCTCGTCGGTCAGGTCGCCTGGGCGCAGCAGGTTCAACCGGTTGAGGATCGTGCGTTCGACGCGTGTCGGCCCCGCGGCCCGCGCGGCCGCCACGGAGTCGCGCAGCGCAGCCAGGCACTCCTCGACGAGCGCCAACGTGGCCGCGCTCACGGTCAGGTGGAGGGTGGGTGGCTCGCCGTGCCACGACAGCTGCGGCTGCAGGTGCCAGCCGCGCTCGAGCATCTCGTCGGCCACCGTGAAGACGTCGCAGCTGCCGTCGGTGCGCACCACGACCAGCGTCGAGTCCGGGTGCACCACCAGCTCCAGACCAGGCACTTCCTTGATGCCGGCCACCAGCCGGTCGACCGCCTCGAAACAGTCGCGAGCGAGCCCGAGGTAGCCGTCCTCGCCGATCGTCTGGACGGTGGCCCACGCGCCCGCCAGCGGACCGCCGGACTTGGTGGACTGCATCGTGGTGCTGACCATCGGGTTGCCGGGCCACTCACCCAGTGTGAAGTACGTCGGGCGCCGGTCGGCCGCAGCGCGGTGCAGCAGGAGTGAGGCGCCCTTGGGTGCATAGGCGTACTTGTGCAGGTCGATGGAGATCGAGGAGACGCCCGGCACCGCAAATGTCCACGCCGGCTTCATCCTGCCGACCCGGTCGGCGTACGCGAGGATCCAGCCGCCGATGCACGCGTCGACGTGAAGAGGGATCCGGTTGGCGGCCGCTGCCGCCGCGATCCAGGCGATCGGGTCGACGACCCCGTGGGCGTACGACGGGGCCGAGGCCACCGCGAGGACGGTGCTGCGGTCCATCGCCTCGGCCATCGCGCCGACCTGCGCGCGGTAGTGCCCGTCGACCCGGGTGACGATCGGCGTGACCCCAAAGTAGTGCGCGGCCCTCAGGAACGACGGGTGCGCGGTCTCGGGCAGGACCAGGTTCGGGTGCGCCACCTCGGGGCGGGAGTCGCGGGCGCCCTGGACCGCCAGCATGATCGACTCGGTCCCGCCGGAGGTGACCGTCCCGACGGCGGTCGCGGGTGCGTCGACGAGGTCGCAACCGAAGCCGACCAGCTCGTTCTCCATGGTCAGCAGGCTCGGGAACGCGGCCGGGTCCAGCCCGTTGGTGTCGGCGTACATGGCGACGGCCTCCGCGGCGATCCGGTGGACCTCGAGAAGCCCGGAGTCGAAGACGTGGGCGAGGCTGCGGCCACCTCGGACATCCGTGTCGAGCTCGCGCAGGGTGCGCAGGCGAGTGAGCGCGGATGTCATCGAGTTCCTCCCCCGGCCGGAACCGGACCCGGCACCGCCCCTCCGGCGACGCCCTGAGCCTATGGCCGTTCCGGACTGACCTTCGGGTGAACCTTCTGGTCCTTCCGGACCATGGCGCCGTGTCCGGATGGGCGTGCTCAGTCGCGGGTCAGCGAGCGCGAGCTGGCCGAGCCGTACCGGCGCTCCGGGTTGACGCCGATCGAGTCGGCGGTCGGCTTCGCGGCCTTCTTCGCAGCCTCTTTCGCGGCCTTCTTCGCCACTGGCTTCTTCCGTGCCGGTGTCTTCTTCTTCGCGGCTGCAGCCTTCTTCGCCGACCTGGCGGCGGGCACCTGGGAGGACCACTGCGAGATCCACTCGTCCATCACCCGCCAGGTCGATCCGCGCGCCGCCCGGCCCGTCAGCATCCCCAGGTGTCCGCCCGGCACGATCTCGAAGCGCACCTCGGCGGCGCCGGTCAGGAGCGGCACGACCGCGCGGACGGCCGGCATCGGCGCGATGCCGTCGTTCGCCCCGGCGAACACCAGCACCGGCGCCTTGATGTCCGCGATCGAGATGATGCGGTCGCCGAAGGAGATGCTCCCGGTGACGAGCGCGTTGCCCTTCACGAACCGGTGATAGAGCTGCCCGAACGTGCGCCCGGGGTAGGCGATCATGTTCGCGGTGAACCGGTCGACCGCCTCGAGCTGGGCGAGGAAGTCGGCGTCGTCGAGGTGCGTCGCCACCGCGAGCGGCTTCGTCACGAGCTTCTGGAAGGACGAGAGCTGGAAGGCCCACTTCACCAACGGCTTCGGGGCACCACCCATTGCCTGGTAGCCGCGGGTGATCGGGCCGCGACCGGCCGCGAAGTTGAGCAACGGTCTCAGCGGCGCCACCAGCGGCACCAGGCTGACATCTATCGGCGAGCCGACCACGGTGATGGAGGCGATCGGGAGGTCAGGACTGTCGGCAGCGGCCAGCAGGGCGAAGATCCCACCGAGGCTCCAGCCGATCACGTGCACCGGACGACCACCCGCGTGGGCCGACACCTCGCGGATCGAGAGCGGCAGGACCTCCTCGATCCAGTGCTCCATCCCGAGGGCCCGGTCCTTGAAGGACACCTCGCCGTACTCCAGCAGGTACGTCGGTCGTCCGCCGCTGACGAAGTGTTCGACGAGGGAGCAGCCGCGACGCAGGTCGTAGCAGATGGCGGGCGCCGCCAACGGGGTGACGAGCAGCACGGGGTCGCCGTGCTCCTGCACCGTCGCCTGGGGCCGGTAGTGGTAGACCTCGCGCAGCGTCCCTTCGTCGATCAGGGTGCGGGGCATCGGGCGCAGATCGGCCAGGCCCCCGTACAGCACCTTGTGCGCGACGTTGCTCGCGGCCGCGGCGACCTGATCGGGCTTCGGGATCATGTCCACGCGCGCAAGGTACTCCTTTTGAGGCCGCCGCCCCCCGCATGGTCACTGGCTGAGGGGACCCCGGCTCGGGTAGACACGGGACATGAAGTGGACCCGGGTGGCCGCTGTCGGCGCCGCAGTGCTCGGCGCGGTCGCAGCGCGCGACGTCACGCAACGCAAGCACGCGATCATCCGGAACTTCCCGGTGGTGGGCCACCTGCGCTTCCAGCTGGAGCGGTTCGGGCCCGAGCTCCGCCAGTACATCGTGACGTCCAACGACGAGGAGCGCCCGTTCAGCCGCGACCAGCGCCGCTGGGTCTACGCCTCCGCGAAGCTCGAGAACGCCTACTTCGGCTTCGGCACCGACAACGACGTGGAGAACCTGAGCGGCTACCCGATCATCAAGCACCGCACGTTCGCGGGGACCGGCGCAGCCACCGCCCGCCACGCCCAGGAGGACGTCTCCCTGCCCTCCGCCAAGATCCTCGGTGGTCCCCGCGGTCGCGCCCAGGCGTTTCGGCCCGCTTCGGTCGTCAACATCTCCGGCATGAGCTTCGGGGCGCTCTCGCGCAACGCCGTCGAGGCGCTGAACAGGGGTGCGGCGCTGGCCGGGTGCCTGCAGAACACCGGCGAGGGCGCGCTCTCGCCGTACCACCGCAACGGTGGCGACCTCATCTTCCAGATCGGCACTGCGTACTTCGGCTGCCGCGACGAGCGCGGGCGCTTCGACCTGGCCCGGCTCAAGGACCTGGTCGGCTCGGCACCGGTCCGGGCGATCGAGATCAAGCTGTCGCAGGGTGCGAAGCCGGGACTGGGTGGCATGCTCCCGGGCGCGAAGGTCACCGAGGAGATCGCGGAGATCCGCGGCATCACACCAGGCGTCGACTGCGCGTCGCCCAGCCGGCATGAGGCGTTCGGCAACGTCGACTCGATGCTCGACTTCGTCGAGCTCGTCGCCACGGAGACTGGGCTCCCGGTCGGCATCAAGTCCGCGGTGGGCAACCTGGAGTTCTGGGACGCGCTCGTCGAGCAGATGGCCGACCGGCAACGTGGCGTGGACTTCGTCAACGTCGACGGGGGCGAGGGCGGCACCGGTGCCGCCCCGATGGTCTTCGCGGACTCGGTGGCCTACCCGTTCCGGCTGGGGTTCACCGAGGTCTACCGGCGGTTCGCGACCGCGGGCCTCACCGACGACCTCACCTTCGTCGGCGCCGGCAAGCTCGGCCTCCCGGAGAACGCGGTGGTCGCGTTCGCGCTCGGCGCCGACATGATCAGCGTCGGCCGCGAAGCGATGCTCGCGATCGGCTGCATCCAGGCCCAGAGGTGCCACACGGATGCCTGCCCCACCGGCGTCGCGACCCAGAACCCCTGGCTGGTCCGCGGCCTCGATCCGGCCCTGAAGTCGGTGCGGGCCGGCAACTACGTGGTCTCCCTGCGCCGCGACCTGCTCAAGGTCTCGGAAGCCGTGGGCGTCGCCCACCCGGCCCTGCTGACTCCGGACGACGTCGACATCCTGGATGGCGTCCGGTCCAAGGTGTCGCTGCGCGACCTCTACGAGTACGACGCCACGTGGGGTCGCCCGGGCCCGGCGCTGTTGGCGACGGTGGAGGAGATCATGGCCCAGCAGCGACCTGAGGGTCAGGGTTCGACCGGCACCCGGGCCTGATCAGGAACGACGAGCCGGGCGCACGGCCTTGCCGTGCGTCGGGCGCACGGCGGCGAGCTCCGCCATGAAGCTGTCCGCCCAGGCCGCCACGTCGTGCTGGCTGATCGTCTTGCGCATCGCCCGCATCCGCCGGCCGAGCTCGCGGTCGTCGGCCTGGTAGGCCTCGAGGAGCGCGGCCTTCATGCCGTTGATGTCGTAGGGGTTGATCAGCCAGGCCTGGCGCAGCTCGTCGGCCGCACCGGCGAACTCGGACAGCACCAGTGCTCCGTCGTCCTCGAACCGGCAGGCGACGTACTCCTTCGCGACCAGGTTCATGCCGTCGCGGTACGGGGTCACCACCATGATGTCGGCCATGCGGTACAGCGCGGCCATCTCCTCGCGGGGGTACGACGAGTGCAGGTAGCTGATCGCGGGACGCCCGATCCGGCCGAGGTCCCCGTTGATGCGACCGACCAGACGGTCGATCTCGTCGCGGAGGATGCGGTACTGCTCGACCTGCTCACGCGACGGCACCGCGACCTGGACGAACACGGCGTCCTCGACGTCGAAGTGCCCATCGGCGATCAGCTCGCTGAACGCGCGCAAGCGGGCGTAGATGCCCTTGGTGTAGTCGAGCCGGTCGATCCCGAGGAACACCTTGCGCGGGCTGCCCAGGGCCTCGCGGATCTCGGCCGCGCGCTTGCCCACGGGCTCCGAGCGCGACAGCTCCTCGAAGCCGGCGGCGTCGATCGAGATCGGGAACGCGCCGGCCCGGACGGTGCGCCCGTCGGGCAGGTAGATGAGGTCGCGATGCGTCTTGTGCCCGACTCGCTGGCGCACCAGGCGCACGAAGTTCGCGGCGGCCCCAGGCAGCTGGAATCCCACCAGGTCCGCGCCGAGCAGGCCCTCGAGGATCTGCCGGCGCCACGGCAGCTGCTGGAACAGCTCGGCGGGCGGGAACGGGATGTGCAGGTAGAACCCGATGCGGAGATCGGGCCGCAGCTCCCGCAGCATCTGCGGCACCAGCTGCATCTGGTAGTCGTGGACCCAGACCGTCGCGTCCTCGGAGGCGTGCTCGGCCGCCTTCTCGGCGAACCGCCGGTTGACGGCGACGTAGGCGTCCCACCACTCGCGGTGGAACTCCGGCTTGGCGACCAGGTCGTGGTAGAGCGGCCACAGAGTGCCGTTCGAGAACCCCTCGTAGTGGTTCTCGATCTCGCGGTCGGTCATCGTCATCGGCACGAGGTCCATGCCGTCGTCCTCGAACGGCTTGAGGTCCTGCTCGGTCCCACCAGGCCAGCCGATCCAGGTGCCTTCGTTGGCACGCATCACCGGCTCGATCGCCGTCACCAACCCACCGGGGGAGCGACGCCAGCCCGGCGTCCCGTCGTTGAGCTCCACCCGGTCGACCGGCAGCCGGTTGGCGACGATGACGAGGTCGGAGGACCCGGTGGAGGACACACCCCAACCCTAGTCACCGCCGCGGACCGGCGACATCGGCCGGTGTCGGTGGTGCTGGCACCACCATCGACCCGGGTGTCTGGGCCATCGTCCGCAGTCCTCGCGCTGACTAGCGTTCCTGGTATGGACGAGACCTTGCAGCTCCCTCGCACCACCGCCCGGCCCACCGTCGTGGAACGGCCCGCTGGCGTACGCCGCGTGCTGCTCGACAGTGGCTACAGCATCTCGGCGTTCTTCCTGGCAATCCCGGCGCTGGTTCTCGTCACCGTCGGGCTGGCGCTCGGGGCGGGTCTCCTGATCCTGATCGCCGGCTTCTTCGTGCTGGTGGTGACGACGTACGTCGCTCGGGGTTTCGCGTACGCCGAGCGGGCCCGGTTGCGCTCGATGAAGGGTGTCGACGACCCGACGCCGACGTACGCCGTGTCGCAGGCCGGTGCCGGGCCGCTGCGTCGGGCGCTCACCGCACTGCGCGACCCGCAGTCGTGGCTGGACGTGGTCTGGGCGCTGGTCGGCTGGGTGACGGCCACGTTCGCGTTCGCGGTGACGCTGGCCTGGTGGGCGGCGGCCGCGGGAGGGCTGAGCTACTGGTACTGGGAGCGGTTCATCGACTTCGGTCCGAACAACACCACGCTGGCCGAGCTGACCGGCCTGGGGGAGGGCCGCACGCCCGAGATCTGGCTGAACTTGGCGATCGGGACGTTCGCGCTGATCACGATCCCGCTGGCCACCCGGCTCGTCGCCGCGCTGCATGCCGGGCTGGCCCGGATGCTCCTCACCTCCCGCGGCTGAGTCAACCGTCGGCGGCGTACCGGACGCCGATCTGCCGGCGCAGGTCGTCCATGTTGCGCATCAGCGTGAGCGTCTGCGCGTGCGGCACCATCGGGCTCTCGCGGAGCCCGGCCGTCAGGCAGCGCCCCACCTCGGCGATCTCGTTGCCGTAGCCCTGCCCGATCACCGGCTCGTCGCCGCCGATCCGCACGCTGGCGCTCCCGTCCGCCGGCGTGAACACGGCGTACGGCGGGTGGTGGAACTGGTCGGGCACGTCGAGCCGGCCGAGGTCGGTGGCCACGGCGGCCGCGCGTGAGGACCATGACGTCATGGACGCCGACATCGTGGCCAGTGCACCACCGGCGTACCTGCCCGTGAACGCGACATCGAGGTCGATCCCGTCCGGGGACAGCGTGGCCTTCCCGTGCAGCTCTTCGGCCGGGCCCAGCATCAGGTGCGCGAACGTCAGCGGGTAGATCCCCATGTCCAGCAGCGCCCCCGCCCCGAGATCGGGGTTGAGCATCCGGTCGCTGGGGGGTGCGTCGACGCGGAAGCCGAGCTCCGCATGCAGGTGCCGCGGAGCTCCGAAGCGCCCCGACCGGAGTCCGGCGGCGAGCGCGCGAACCACCGGGTGGCAGGCCGTCCACATCGCCTCCATCAGGAACCGGTCGTGCTCACCCGCGCGACGGACCATCTCCTCGGCCTCGGCGAGGTTCAGCGTCAGCGGCTTCTCGCAGAGCACGTGCTTGCCGGCCTCGAAGGCGAGGCGGGCGTTGTCGAGGTGAAACGCGTGGGGGGTCGCGACGTAGATGACGTCGACGTCCGGGTCGGCGACCAGCGCCTCGTAGGACCCGTGCGCCGACCCTGCGCCGTACTGCTCGGCGAACGCCTGGGCCGCTTCCGGCCGTCGGGACCCCACCGCCATCAGCTCGGCGCCGGGGGTGAGCGCCAGGTCCCGGGCGAAGGTGTGCGCGATCTTGCCGGTCGCAAGGATCCCCCAACGGATGGTGTCGGTCATGGTCCGAGCCTAGGCGCCAGGCTGGTTGAGGAGGTTGCGCAGCAACCGTCTCGAAACCCTTCCGCGAGGCGAATGACATCGTTGTGGTTCGTCGCCTACAGTGGCTTCCGGACCCACCTCGAACACAGCGGGAGACATGCGCATGGACGCCGCGAACGCCCTCCACGGCCACCAGGAAGATGGCGCCGCGGACACGCCGAGCCTGAGCGACCGCGACCGCGAGATCCTCGAGTTCGAGCGCCAGTGGTGGAAGTACGCCGGCGCCAAGGAGTCCGCGGTCCGCGACAAGTTCGACATGTCGTCGACCCGCTACTACCAGGTCCTCAATGCCCTCATCGACCGGCCGGACGCCCTCGAGGCCGACCCGCTGCTGGTCCGTCGCCTGCGCCGGCTCCGTGCCGAACGGCAGCGGCAGCGCTCTGCCCGCCGGCTCGGCTTCGAGGTCTGAGCGATGGCTCAACTCGACCGGCGACGCAACCAGCGCGGGGTCGTGGCCCCCTCCCCGGTGGTGATGCTCAGCATCGTGGCCGTGGCCATGGCCGGCGTCGCGTACGTCGCCACTCGTAGCAGCCCTCCGACCGAGCGCGAGATCACCTCGGTCTCCCGCAATGAGCCGAGCCCCACGGCCACCACCAAGCCGACGCCGAAGCCCGACCCGAAGCCCGAGAAGCCGGCGGTGCGGCGTGGCAAGGTCTACGTCGAGGTCTACAACAACTCCGGGATCACCGGCCTTGCCGGTCGGGTGGCTACCACCGCCACCGGGATCGGTTGGCAGGTCGTCGGCACCGACAACTGGTACGGCGGCAACCTCCCAGCCAACACGGTCTACTACCCGAAGCGGCTCAAGGCCGCGGGCAAGATGCTGGCGCTCGACCTCGGTATCCACCGGGTCGCTCCCGCGGTCGACCCGATGCGCCTGGACCGGCTGACGGTCATCCTCACCGGCGCGCTTTCCTGACGGTTCGCTCCTGCGCGTTTTGACGTGCTGCACACCAGAGATCCCAGCCGTGGTTGGGTTGTGGCATGGAGTTCACCTCTGGCGAGGGCGAGCGCAAGTACGCCGCGCTGGTGCGCGCCGCGGCGGAGGCCGTGGTCGGGCTGGACTTCGACGGGACCCTGTCGCCCATCGTGGACGATCCCGATGAGGCCCGCATCCACCCCGACGCGAGTGACGTCCTGGTCGACCTGGCCGAACAGGTCAACGCGATCGCCGTGGTCACCGGGCGCCCCGCTCGACAGGCGCTCGACCTGGGTGGCCTGGAGGACGTCGGCCGCGCGATCGGTGACGCGGGCAAGGAGCTCTACCTCTTCGGCCAGTACGGCAACGAGCGCTGGAGCTCGACCAACCGGCGGGTGATCTCCCCGCGTCCCCCGCCCGGGCTCGCGGCCTTCGAGCGGGATCTGCCCCGCACCCTGAGGCTCGCGGACGCGGCGGACGCGTTCGTCGAGGACAAGGGGCTGGCGGTCGCGGTGCACACTCGCCGGCTCGCCGACCGCGAGTCCGCTTTCGAGCGTTTGCTGCCGGCGGTCCGCGAGCTGGCGAAGCAGCACGGCCTGATCGTGGAGCCGGGTCGCAACGTGATCGAGATCCGCTCGGCGGGCATGCACAAGGGCCTGGCCGTCGAGACCATCGTGGCCGAGCTGCAGGCGGGCGCGTTCATGTTCGCCGGCGACGACCTGGGTGACCTCGAGGCGTTCGAGGCGGTCCGGGCCCTCGACCGGGCCGGGATGCCCACGCTGCTCGTCTGCTCGGCCTCCACCGAGGAGAGCGCCCTCATCGACCTCTCCGACGTGGTCGTGAAAGGCCCCGAGGGCGTCCTCGACCTGCTCCGTCAGCTCACCGCCGATGCCCGGGAGCTCCGAGCCTGAAGTCCCGTTTTTTGCGATAGTCCGTGACGGAACTGTCGTCCGACGCGCCCATCGACGACAGTTCCGTCACGGACTATCGAGCTTCCTCGTGTTCGCCCATGACGAACACGGCCGTACGACGGAACAGCCCGGCCCCCGCAAGAGTTGAGTCGAGAACACTCAGGTCTTCGGAAAGTTGGGCCAAAAATGTCCGTCACGCGTCTCCCTGTTCTCTTCGTCTCCGATCTCGTAGTGCTGCCGGGGATGGTTGTCCCCCTCGAGCTCGACGAGTCATCCCAGGCCGCGATCGACGCGGCCCGTAGCAGCAGCGACGGCAAGCTGCTCGTCGCCCCCCGACTCGAGGACCGCTACGCGTCGTACGGCGTGGTCGCGACCATCGAGCGCGTCGGCCGGTTCAGCGGCGGGGCGGCCGCGGCCGTTCTCAAGGCCGGGCAGCGGGCCAGGATCGGCAGCGGCGTCACCGGACCCGGAGCCGCGCTCTGGGTCGAGGTCGAGCCCGTCGACGATGTCGTCAGCGACCGCGCCCGCGAGCTCGCCGAGGAGTACAAGCTCCTCATGGTCGCGGTCCTCCAGCGCCGTGAGGCCTGGCAGATCATCGACTCGGTCCACACGTTGACCGACCCCAGCATCATCGCGGACGCGGCCGGCTACGCGCCGTACCTCTCCAACGACCGCAAGCGTGAGCTGCTCGAGACCCCGGACGTCGAGAAGCGGCTCGACACCGTCATCGCCTGGACGCGTGAGCACCTGGCGGAGATCGACGTCGCCGAGAAGATCGGTGAGGACGTTCGCGAGGGCATGGAGAAGAGCCAGCGCGAGTTCCTTCTCCGCCAGCAGCTCGCCGCGATCCGCAAGGAGCTGGGCGAGGGCGAGCCGGAGGGCGCAGACGACTACCGCACCCGCGTCGAGGCGGCCGAGGTCCCGGACGCTGTGCGCGAGGCGCTGCTTCGCGAGGTGGACAAGCTCGAGCGCTCCAGCGACCAGAGCCCGGAGACGGCCTGGATCCGAACCTGGCTCGACACCGTGCTCGAGCTGCCGTGGAACGTGACCACCGAGGACCTCTCCGACGTCGTGGCCGCACGCGCGGTCCTCGACGCCGACCACCACGGTCTCGACGAGGTCAAGGAGCGGATCGTGGAGTACCTCGCGGTCCGGACGCGGCGTGCCGAGCGTGGCCTCCAGGTCATCGGCGGTCGCGGCTCCGGCGCAGTCATCCTGCTGGCCGGTCCTCCCGGTGTCGGCAAGACGTCGCTCGGCGAGAGCGTGGCGCGGGCGCTGGGCCGCAACTTCGTCCGGGTCTCGCTGGGTGGCGTGCGCGACGAGGCCGAGATCCGCGGACACCGCCGGACGTACGTCGGTGCGCTGCCGGGCCGGATCGTGCGCGCGATCAAGGAGTCCGGGTCGATGAACCCGGTCGTCCTGCTGGACGAGGTCGACAAGATCGGCGCCGACTACCGCGGTGACCCGGCGGCGGCCCTGCTCGAGGTGCTCGACCCCGCGCAGAACCACACGTTCCGCGACCACTACCTGGAGCTCGACCTGAACCTGTCCGACGTGCTGTTCATCGCGACCGCGAACGTCGTCGAGCAGATCCCGTCGGCGCTGCTGGACCGGATGGAGCTGGTCACCCTCGACGGCTACACCGAGGACGACAAGGTCGCCATCGCCCGGGACTTCCTGCTGCCCCGGCAGCTGGAGCGGGCCGCGCTCACCCCGGACGAGGTCACGGTCACCGACGCGGCGCTGCGCGAGCTCGCGGCCGACTACACCCGCGAGGCGGGCGTGCGGCAGATGGAGCGGCTGATCGCCAAGGCGCTGCGCAAGGCTGCGACGAGGATCGCGACCGGACAGGTCGAGTCGCTGGTTGTCGACGAGCCGGACCTCAAGGACCTCATCGGGCGTCCGCGGTTCACCCCGGAGGCGCACGAGCGGACCTCGGTCCCGGGTGTGGCCACGGGGCTTGCGGTCACCGGGCTGGGTGGCGACGTCCTGTTCATCGAGGCCTCGGCGAGCGACGGCAAGCCCGGCCTGACGCTGACCGGGCAGCTCGGCGACGTGATGAAGGAGTCCGCGCAGATCGCGCTGTCCTTCGTCCGCTCGCACGCCGCGGCGCTGGGCGTCGACCCGACGGTGCTCGACCGGGACATCCACGTGCACGTGCCCGCGGGCGCCGTACCCAAGGACGGACCCTCGGCCGGAGTCACGATGGTGACCGCGCTGACCTCGCTCGCCACCGGTCGGCCGGTTCGCTCCGAGGTCGGGATGACCGGCGAGGTCACGCTCAACGGTCGGGTGCTGCCCATCGGCGGTGTGAAGCAGAAGCTCCTCGCGGCCCAGCGAGCCGGCCTGACCGAGGTGTTCCTGCCCCAACGCAACGAGGCAGACCTGGACGACGTGCCGGCCGACGTCCTCGAGACGGTCACCGTGCACCTCGTGGGCGACGTCCTCGACGTGGTCCGGGGTGCCCTCCAGGAGGAAGCCGCGGTGACGGCCGCGGCCTGATCGCCCCCCGGACGGCATAGTCCGTGACGGAACTGCTGTTTCTCGGGCCCGAGGACGACAGTTCCGTCACGGACTATCCGTCATTTAGGACGCCCAGCATGCGGACTCGATGTACACATGCTGAGACGGCTGCCCTAGGGTGGGTCCTGCTCATCAAGAGGGACTGAGGGTACGGCCCAGTGAAGTCCCGGCAACCGCCGCGTGCTCCCTGCGAAAGCAGTCGCGGAAACGGTGCTAATTCCGTCCCGGACGCGAAGTACGCGCCGGGGAAGATGAGAAGGAGGATTTCATGACCACCCCAGACACATGCTCGCTTCGCTCCGCTTTGCCCGGGCCCGCCCCGACCGCCGCCACCACCGCCGCGGGTGTGGCCGCATGAGCGCCGTCGTCGCCGAGAAGGCAACCACCACCCCCGGCCTGCGTGAGGGCGCCTTCGGGCACGCCACCGGCCTTGCCTGCCGCGAGTGCGGCCACGAGATCGAGCTCGGCCCGCACTACGCCTGTCCGGAGTGCTTCGGTCCCCTGGAGATCGCCTACGACTTCCCCGAGATCACCCGCGAGCAGATCGAGGCCGGCCCGCCGAACATCTGGCGCTACAAGGCGTTGCTGCCGGTGCCCGACGACATCGAGCAGAGCCCGAACATGGAGCCCGGCTACACGCGACTCCTCAAGGCCAACAATCTCGGCAAGGCCCTCGGCATCGACAACCTCTGGGTCAAGGACGACAGCACCAATCCCACCAACTCCTTCAAGGACCGGGTCGTCGCGTGCGCGCTCAGCGCCGCCACCGAGTTCCACTCGAAGGTCTTCGCCTGTCCCTCGACCGGCAACCTGGCCAACGCGGTCGCGGCCGCCGGCGCCCGGGCCGGCATCAAGACGGTTGTGTTCATCCCGAGCAACCTCGAGACGCCCAAGCAGGTCAACTCCGCGGTCTACACCGACTCGCTGGTCGCCGTGAACGGCAACTACGACGACGTCAACAAGCTCGCCTCCGAGATCGCCGGCGAGGAGGAGGGCTGGGCGTTCGTGAACGTCAACGTCCGCCCCTACTACGCCGAGGGCTCCAAGACCCTGGGCTACGAGATCGCCGAGCAGCTCGGCTGGCGGCTGCCCGACCAGATCGTGATCCCGGTCGCGTCCGGCTCCCAGCTGACCAAGGTGCACAAGGCATTCCAGGAGCTGATCAAGCTCGGCCTGGTCGAGGACAAGCCCTACAAGGTGTACGGCGCGCAGGCCACCGGCTGCTCGCCCGTCTCGGTCGCCTACAAGGCCGGCGTCGACGCGATCCGCCCGGTGAAGCCGGACACCATCGCCAATAGCCTGGCCATCGGCAACCCCGCGGACGGCGTCTACGTCCTCGACATCTGCCGCGAGACCGGCGGCGCCGTCGAGGACATCACCGACGACGAGGTCCGCGATGGCATCGTCCTGCTGGCGCGCACCGAGGGCATCTTCACCGAGACCGCCGGTGGCACCACGGTCGGCGTGCTCAAGAAGCTCGTCGACACCGGTCAGCTCGACACCTCGCTCGAGACCGTCGTCATCAACACCGGACACGGCCTCAAGACCCTTGACGCGGTTTCGGACCGCGTCCGTCCCGCGGCCACCATCGATCCGTCGTACGCCGCCTTCGCCGCCACCGGCCTGGCCTGACCCACCACGAGGAGTTCCATCCGCATGAGCGTTTCCGTCCGGATCCCCACCATCCTGCGCACCTACACGGGCGGTGAGTCCGAGGTCAGCGCTGCCGGGGCGACACTGTCCGACGTGCTCGACGACCTCGAGACCAGCTATGCCGGGATCCGGGCGCGGATCCTTGATGACAACGGTCAGCTGCGGCGTTTCGTGAACGTGTACGTCGGCAACGAGGACGTGCGGTTCCTCGACAACCTGGGCACCCCCACCCCCGACGGCACCCAGATCTCGGTCATCCCGGCTGTAGCCGGGGGCTGATCACAACCGGGCGCGACGCCCCTCGAGGTGCGCCCGCTCGGCCTCGTTGAGGCACAGCCCGATGGCCTCGTCGTACGACGCCCGCGCGGCCTCGGGCTCGCCGGCGCGCGCCAGCAGCTCGGCCCGGGCGGCCGGCAGCCGGTGCCCGGGCAACGACAACCCCGCGAGCAGCCGTAGCCCTGCGTGCGGTCCGTCGGCCTCGGCGACCGCGACGGCCCGGTTCAGCCGGACCACGGGTGAGCCGGTCAGCTCCTCGAGCTCTCGGTAGCGGTCCGCGATCCGCGGCCAGTCGGTGTCCCCGGCCGACCGCGCGATCGCGTGCTCGGACGCGATCAGCGCCTGCAGCAGGTACGGCGTCGGCGGCGCCGACACCAACGGTGTCAACAGGGTGAGCGCCTCGGCCTCCTCGTCGGGGTGCCACAGGCGGCGGTCCTGGTCGGGCAGCAGCACGAGCCGTCCGTCCTGCACCCGCGCGTCCCGCCGGGAGTGCTGGATGAGCATCAGCGCCAGCAGCGCGTCGAGCTCGGAGTGTCCCGGGAAGTCCGGCGCCAGCAGCGAGCGCAGCACCCGCACCAGCCGGATCGCCTCGGCCGCCACGTCGGCACGCAGCACGTCGGCGCCCGAACCCGGCGCGTACCCGGCGGTGAACGCCAGGTAGGCCACGTCCCCGACGACGCCCACGCGGTCCGATAGCTCCGGCCCGGACGGCACCGCGAACCGTTCGCCGCCGAGCCGCTTGCGGGCCCGCGTGAGCCGGGCGGCCATCGTGGAGGTGCTGACCAGGAACAGTCGGGCGATGTCCTCGGTCGGCACGCCGAGCACCATTCGAAGCGTCAGTGCGGCGGCAGCCTCGGGAGCCAGCGACGGGTGGGCGCACAGCAGCACCAGCCGAAGTCGCTCGTCCGCGACATGTTCGCCCGCGTCGGCCATGGTGCGCTGCGCCTCCTCGGTCAGGCCGGCCTCGACGGCCAGCAGTGGCAGTTTGCGGACGGCGACGACCTCGGCGCGCAGGCGGTCGACGATGCGGCGCCGCGCGGCCGTGAGCAGCCACGCCGGCGGGTTGGTGGGTACGCCGTCGACGGGCCAGGTCCGGGAGGCCGACTCGAAGGCGTCGCCGAGGCCGTCCTCGGCCAGGTCGAGCCGCCGGTACTGCGCGACGAGCAGGGCCAGCAACCGGCCCCACTCCTCGCGCAGTACCGACTCGAGCTCACTCAACCCTGGGTCAGCCTCGTCAGTCGAAGGACACGTCGATGACCGGGCGGACCTCGACGGTGTACGCCGACGGCAGCAGCTCGGCAAGCTCGACGGCCGCATCGCGGTCCGGAAGCTCGACGAGGTAGAAACCGCCGGTCTGCTCGACCGTCTCGGCGTACGGCCCCTCGGTCACGGCCCGACCGGGACCCGGACGCAGGGTCCGGGCCTCGGTGGGTGCGGCCAGGGCCTCACCGCCGAGGACCGACCCGCGCTCGCGAACGGCCTCGGTGAACGCGCGGAAGCAGTCGAAGACCGCCTGCCGCTCGTCATCGGTCGCTGCGTCCCAGCGGGCGAAGTGCTCCGCCTCGGCCATCAGGACCAGGAACTTCATCAGGTGTAGGTGACGGTGCCGCGTACCTCGACCGCGCCCTCGGCGCCGGCGAGCACGCCGCAGACCTGGAGCAGGTCGTCGAAGTCGTCGGTGTCGACCACGTAGTAGCCGGTCACCTGCTCGACGCTCTCGGCGTACGGGCCCTCGGTGATCTGCACGGCGTCGCCGGACATGCGCACGGTCTTCGCAGTCTTGGAGCTCTGCAGCTCGTTGCCGCCGCTGATCTTGTGGCCGCGCTCCTCGAGGAGCTTGGCGAAGTCGGCGTGCTTGGCGTACATCGCCTGCCGGTGCTCCTCGCTCGCGTTCTCCCAGGTGCTCTCGTTGCCGGGCAGGAGGATGACGTACTCGGTCATGGTGGATCCCTTCGTCGGTGTGAGTCTGTCACCGAGATGACGGGCGAGGACCCGGGAAATCGACAGGCCCTCCCACGATTCTGATCGGGCCTGGCCCGACCGCGGGGGCCGCGCCCTTGCCGGACGTGGTCGGTTAGGGTCAGCGCGACCCCAGGAGTACTGCCCAGAAGTACTGCACAGCACCGCACCGAGGAGCCCGTGTGACCGCCAGCCCCGCCGTCGACCTCTATCTCGACGTGATGGCCAAGATGCTGACCCGCTACGGCTTCGAGGGACGCAACGTCACCGTCAAGCTGCCGCCCCGGTCCTACGAGTCCTACCTGTGGGACCTGACCCGTGGGGCGATGCAGGGCCGCGACATCCGGATGGTCGAGGCCGCCGAGTTCGACGCCGCCCGCCGCGAGGACGGCAAGGACTGGCCCGCCGACGCCGAGACCATGATCGGCATGAAGCGGATGGCGAATGTCCGTGCCTGCGTCGAGAGCGTGATCGTCGACGGCGTCCCGGGTGACCTGATCGAGACCGGCGCGTGGCGCGGTGGGGCCACCATCTACATGCGCGCGATCCTCAAGGCGTACGGCGACACCGCCCGCACCGTCTGGGTGGCCGACTCCTTCGAGGGGCTCCCGGCGTTCGACGGCCGGTACGAGGCGGACGCCGGCGACCAGCACCACACCCGCGACGAGCTGGCGATCTCGGTCGAGGACGTGGAGGACAACTTCCGCCGCTATGACCTGCTCGACGACCAGGTGAAGTTCCTCGTCGGTTGGTTCTCCGAGACGCTGCCGACGGCACCCATCGAGAGCCTCTCCATCCTGCGCCTCGACGGCGACATGTACTCCTCGACCATGGACGCGCTCGATGCGCTCTACGACAAGGTCTCGCCCGGCGGCTACGTGATCGTCGACGACTACGGCGCCGTGCCCGCGTGTGCGAAGGCGATCCACGACTTCCGTGACACTCACGGCATCACCGATCCGATCGAGGAGATCGACTGGGCGGGCGTCTTCTGGAGGAAGTCGTGACCTCCACGCCGTCGAGCGACGTCGACCAGGGGCTGAAGCGCCTCGAGCGTGAGCTCCGGGTCGCGCGCCGTTGGGGCGCCAAGGCGACCCGGCAGATGCATCGGGCCGTGGTGGCCGACCTGAAGGCGGCCGAGCAGCGCGCCGGGCGCGCCGAGAAGAAGGTGGCCGAGGCAGAGGACCGGGCGCGCACAGCGACCGCGCGCGCCGAGCAGGCCGAGTCCGAGCTCGCGGCGATCAGGTCCAGCGCCACCTGGAAAGCAGGCCGCGCGGTCGTCGCGCTTCCGGCCCGGGTCAAGCGCCTGCGTCGTTCGTGAGCCATCCGCAGGTCCCGCTGGCATCCACGCGGGACTGTTCCGGGGGCGAACCCGGCCACGACAACCTCCGCGTGCACCCACGGCACGGCGGCAGCGAGCACGCGACGCCGCTCACCCCCGAGGGCGCCGAGCCCCTGGCCGACGCCCTCAGCACACACCTCTGACCGTGCCCGACACCCGGAGCCACGCCACCTGGCTGTCGCTGACCGCTCTGGCCTACGCCGTGTGCCATCACGTCGGCGCGTTGCCGGACGGGCTGGGGCCGGCCTGGTCGGGCACCAGGGTCGCGGACTGGGTCGACCTCCTGGCACCGTTCCTCGTGCTGTCGCCCGCGCTCCTGGCGCTCGTGGCCGCCCGAGCCGAGCGGGCGGCGTACGCGTTCTTCGCGGTGGGGTCCTGGCTCTACGCCTCGGGACACGGCATCCACCTCGCCGCCAACTCGATCGGCAACGCCGAGCCTGGCGAGACCGCCCACCTGTGGGACGAGTACGTCGGTCACTACCTCTGGTACGCCGGTGTGGTGGTCGTGGCGGTCGGGCTCGCCTCGACCATGCGCGGCCGTCCGCGGCCCGGATGGCCGGTTGCCTACGTGCTCGCCGTCGCGGTCGGCGCCACCTGGGGCACCAATGCGGTGGGGGGCCAGATGTGGGTCGGCGGCCTGATCGTGGCCGTGGTTGCGGGCGGGGTGGGGTGGCGGCACCGGGGAGAGCAGCCGGTCCTGTTCGCGGTGGCGGCGGTCCCCGCAGTCCTGGTGCTGGTTGCGCATAGCCTCCTCGGGTGAGGACCGTTCTGCTGGTCACGTTTGCCCTGCTCCCCCGCGGCGAGCCCGGCGGCGGCCTGGTGGTGGCTGCCCTCGCAGACAAGGGCATCTCGTCGCGGTGGGTGAGCTGGGACGACCCGACGGTCGACTGGGCCGCGGCCGACCTGGTGGCCGTGCGGTCCGCCTGGGACTACCACCGCCGGGCCGCCGAGTTCCTGGCCTGGGCCCGGGCCGTCGAGCAGGAGACCAGGCTCCTGAACGGCGCCGACCTCTTCGACTGGAACAGGGACAAGGCCTACCTGACCGACCTCGGCGACCTGCCCGTCGTACCCACTGCTCTGCTCGATGACGCCAACCTGGTCGCCGGGCTGCAGGCCGCGGTGGACCGCTTCGGGACCGTCGTCATCAAGCCGCGCACCGGGGCTGGCGGCGTGGGCGTGGTGGTGGCACAGAGCACCAGCGACCATCGACTGGAAGGTCTGACGACGGCGCCCTGGATCGTGCAGCCGCTGGTCGAGTCGGTGCGCACCGAGGGCGAGAGCTCCGTGTACGCGTTCGACGGCCGTGCCGTGTGCCAGGTCGACAAGCTGCCCGTCGGCGACGAGATCCGGGTGCACGAGCAGTACGGCGGGGGGTCGCGGCCGGGTGTCCTCGGTGACGAGTCCGCGGCGCTCGCCGAGCGGGCAGTGGAGGCGGTCGCGGACCGATTCGGCTCCGTCCCGGCGTACGCGCGCGTCGACATGATGCGGTACGACGGCCGCCTCGCCGTGAGCGAGCTCGAGCTCATCGAGCCCGGCCTCTATCTCGACGTCATCCCCGAGAACGCGGGGCGCTTCGCCGAGCTGGTCGCCGGGTACGTCTGAGCGCCCCGAATTCTTGCACTCTCAGGGGTCGAGTGCTAAACATGATGCTGGCACTCTCGTCACGAGAGTGCCACCAGATCCGGACCGGTTGGTTGAGGTCTGCAGCGTCGGCGGGAAGGGTCCGCCGGAACGGTCAGGTCGTCCGTCGCGGGCAACGAATCGGATCCAACTCTCTAGCGTGAAGGAATCGCAGGAGTTATGGCGAAGCTTATTGCTTTCAACGAGGAAGCCCGGCGCGGTCTCGAGCGTGGCATGAACACGCTCGCCGACGCCGTCAAGGTCACCCTCGGTCCCAAGGGGCGCAACGTCGTCCTCGAGAAGAAGTGGGGCGCCCCCACGATCACCAACGATGGTGTGTCCATCGCCAAGGAGATCGAGCTCGAGGACCCCTACGAGAAGATCGGTGCCGAGCTCGTCAAGGAGGTCGCCAAGAAGACCGACGACGTCGCCGGCGACGGTACGACCACCGCAACGGTCCTCGCCCAGGCGATGGTCCGCGAGGGTCTGCGCAACGTGGCCGCGGGTGCGAACCCGATGGGCCTCAAGCGGGGCATCGAGGCCGCTGTCGCCGCCGTGTCGGAGCAGCTGTCCAACATGGCCATCGACATCGAGACCAAGGAGCAGATCGCTGCTACCGCCTCGATCTCGGCCGCTGACACCACCGTCGGTGAGATCATCGCCGAGGCGATGGACAAGGTCGGCAAGGAAGGCGTCATCACCGTCGAGGAGTCGAACACGTTCGGTCTCGACCTTGAGCTGACCGAGGGCATGCGGTTCGACAAGGGCTACATCTCGGCCTACTTCGTCACCGACCCGGACCGCATGGAGACGGTGCTCGAGGACGCGTACGTCCTCATCGCCAACCAGAAGATCTCCAGCGTCAAGGACCTGCTGCCGCTGCTCGAGAAGGTCATGCAGTCCGGCAAGCCGCTGCTGATCCTCGCCGAGGACGTCGACGGCGAGGCCCTCTCCACGCTCGTCGTCAACAAGATCCGTGGCACCTTCAAGTCCGTCGCTGTCAAGGCGCCGGGCTTCGGTGACCGCCGCAAGGCCATGCTGCAGGACATCGCGATCCTGACCGGCGGCCAGGTCATCTCGGAGGAGGTCGGCCTGAAGCTCGAGTCGACCGGCGTCGAGCTGCTCGGCCAGGCCCGCAAGGTCGTCATCACCAAGGACGAGACGACCATCGTCGAGGGTGCCGGCGACGCCGACCAGATCGCGGGTCGCGTCAACCAGATCCGTGCCGAGATCGAGAAGTCGGACTCCGACTACGACCGCGAGAAGCTGCAGGAGCGTCTGGCCAAGCTGGCCGGCGGTGTTGCGGTCATCAAGGTCGGCGCGGCCACCGAGGTCGAGCTCAAGGAGCGCAAGCACCGCATCGAGGACGCCGTTCGCAACGCGAAGGCGGCCGTCGAAGAGGGCATCGTCGCCGGCGGTGGCGTGGCCCTGGTGCAGGCAGCCGACGCGGCGTTCGCCAAGCTCGAGCTCGAGGGTGACGAGGCCACGGGTGCCAACATCGTGCGCTTCGCGACCGACGCTCCGCTCAAGCAGATCGCGATCAACGCCGGCCTCGAGGGCGGCGTCATCGCGGAGAAGGTGCGCAACCTGACGCCCGGTCACGGCCTGAACGCCGCAACCGGTGAGTACGTCGACATGATCGCCGAGGGCATCATCGACCCGGCCAAGGTGACGCGCTCAGCCCTGCAGAACGCGGCCTCGATCGCGGCGCTGTTCCTCACGACCGAGGTCGTCGTCGCCGACAAGCCCGAGAAGGCCGCCCCGATGGGCGACCCGTCGGGCGGCATGGGCGGCATGGACTTCTGAGCCATGTCCTGAGGGGCCGCAAGGCCCGTCTGGCGTGCCTCGAAGGCCACCGCTCCACCGCTTCAGGCACCACCGATTCACCAGCAGGGCCTCCGCTTCGGCGGGGGCCCTGCTGCCTTGTCCGGGCGCGCTGGCGGACGCAATCGTTCAATTGCTGGGTTCGGGACCTGAATCCGGGTGCGGACGGTCCCTTTCCCAGCAATTGAACGGATACGTGCGCGCCCAGCAATTGAACGGATACGTGCGCGCGAAGAGCCTCGAGCCCCGCCCGCCCTCCGGCGAAAGGATCGGCTTGTTCCCGGACATGTGACAGCGTGAGTGCCGTGTCGGTCGAGGATGAGGCAGCGGAACGCCGGGCCCGTTTCGAGGATCTCGTGCCCGGCCTGCTGGAGCCGCTCCGGCGGTTCCTGGCCCGCCGTACCGACCCGGCCACGGCCGAGGATGCTCTCGCCGACACCCTGCTCGTCTGCTGGCGGCGTCTCGAGGACCTACCGGAGGACCCTTTGCCGTGGGCGTACGGCGTCGCGCGGAACTGCCTGGCGAACGCGGAGCGCAGCGCGCGCCGCCAGCAGCGTGTCGCCGCGAAGATCTCCGCGGTCGACCCGCCCGCCGCCGCCACGGACGGCCCGGAGCCGCCTGACACCACCGTGGGAGAGGCGCTTTCGGCGCTGCGGCCAAACGACGCGGAGCTGCTGCGGCTGTGGGCCTGGGAGCAGCTCAGCCCGGCCGAGATCGCGACCGTTCTGGACATCACGGCTAACGCCGCGAGCATCCGGCTGCACCGGGCCCGCGGGAAGCTCAAGGACCAGCTGCGAAAGATGGGGCCGGTGTCCGGACATGAGGAGTCGAGAGAGGGGAGAAGGCCGTGACCGACATCGAAGCGTTCGACTCGGACGACGAGCTCCGCGCACGACTGCGCGGCGCCGACCCGGCTTCCTCCTTGCCACCGGCCGATCCCGACCGGGCGGCCAGACTCCTGGAGGACGCCATGAGCACCGACCACCTGACCGAGTCCCGTGAGACCGGCACCCACGACCGCAGCCCGCTCACCTGGCTGGTGGCCGCGGCCGCGGTCCTCATCATCGCGGGGGTCGGGTTCTTCGGGTTCGAGAGCCTCACCGGGAACGACGACAAGGTCCCCTCCGCGCAGGGCCCGACGGCCGCGACCGAGCCAACCGTCACCGAGCTCACCGGCGGCGCCCCCGCCGCCAGGTGCATGGTCCCGACCGCTGAGATGCTGGCCAACCAGTCGATCGCCTTCGAGGGCACCGTGCAGACGATCGCCGACAGCGTGGTCACCCTGGAGGCCAGCACGTTCTACGCCGGCAGCCCGACCGACCTCGTGGCGGTCAAGGCACCGCCCGAGCAGCTGACCGCACTGATCGGCGCGGTCGAGTTCGAGCAGGGTGGCACCTACCTCGTCTCGGCGACCGGGGGCCGCGTGTCGGTCTGTGGGCTCAGCGGCCCCGTCACGCCGGCGCTGACGGCGATGTATGCCAAGGCGTTCCCCGGCTGAGCCATGCTGGGGTCGTGACGATCCACGGGCTGCTGCTGGCGGCCGGCGCGGGCAGCCGGATGGGGATGCCCAAGGCGCTCGTGCACGACGAGCACGGTTCCTGGCTGGTCCGGGGCGTCCGTGCCTTGCACGAGGGCGGCTGCGAGGAGGTCACGGTCGTCCTCGGGGCGTCGGCCGCCGAGGCCGCTGCGCTGGTCGGCGAGCTTGACGTCTCGGTGGTCGTGGCCGACGACTGGGCCGAAGGGATGTCCGCCTCGCTGCGGGCCGGGCTGACCGGGCTGGGCGGCTCCGCCACCGCGGCGCTGGTCACCCTGGTGGACCTTCCGGACGTCAGCAGCCGGGTCGTCGCCCGGATCATCGCCGGTGCAGCCGACGCGGCCGTGCTGCGCCGGGCGACGTACGACGGCCGCCCCGGCCATCCGGTGCTCCTGGGTCGCGCGCAGTGGGCGGGCATCGTGGCCGAGACGTCCGGCGACCGGGGCGCCCGGGACTACCTGGCCGCCCGTGACGTCGAGCTCGTCGAGTGCGGCGACCTCGCCACCGGTCGTGACGTGGACAGCCGTCCGACGGCTGACTGAGCCGCCAACCTCCGTCCAACGCCCCCGCGGCTAGCCTCGTGGACATGGAGCCCGAGTCCGCCCACGACGTGGTCCGCCGCCTGGCCGCGACCGGTTACCTGTGTGACGACGCCCTCGCGACCGTGACGTTCCTGGCGCTGCGCATGCAGCGACCGCTGTTGCTCGAGGGCGAGCCCGGCACGGGCAAGACGGCGTTGGCCGAGGCGATCGCGGAGAGCCTCGGGCTGCCGCTGGTCCGCTTGCAGTGCTACGAGGGGATCGATGCCACCCAGGCGCTCTACGACTGGGACTTCCCGCGGCAGATCCTGCACCTCCGCGCGCTCGAGGCCTCCGGTGGCGCCGACGCGGAGGAGGCCGAGAAGAGCCTGTACGACGAGCGGTTCCTGCTGGCCCGTCCGGTGCTGGCCGCGCTGCAGCAGAGCCCGGCCGTGCTGCTCGTCGACGAGGTGGACCGGGCCGACGACGAGTTCGAGGCGTTCCTGCTCGAGGTGCTGTCGACGTACCAGGTGACGATCCCCGAGCTCGGCACCATCCGGGCGGCCACCCCGCCGATCGTCGTGCTGACGTCCAACCGCACGCGCGAGCTGCACGACGCGCTCAAACGGCGCTGCCTGTACCACTGGATCGACCATCCCGGTCTCGAGCGCGAGGTCGAGATCGTGCGGTCCCGCGCTCCCGAGGTGTCCGCGGCGCTCGGTCGCCAGGTGGTGACCCTCGTGCAGCAGCTGCGTGAGCGCGACGACCTGCAGAAGCCCCCGGGTGTGGCAGAGACCCTCGACTGGGCGCGGGCCCTGCACCATCTCGGCACTGCCGAGCTCGACCTGGCCTCGGCCTCGGCAACCCTGGGTGCGCTGGTGAAGTACCGCGAGGATGCGGACCGCGTCCGGCAGGCGCTCGATCGGATGCTGACGAGATGAGCAGCGTGACGCTCAGCGAGCCCGACGAGATCCTGCTCGGATTCACCCGCGCCCTGCGTGCCTCAGGGGTGCGCGTCACCCCGGACCGCAGCCAGGGCTTCCTCGCGGCGGTCGCGATGCTCGGGCTCGACGACCAGCGCGCGACGTACTGCGCCGGGCGCGCGACCCTGTGCGGCGGCCCCGACGACCTCGAGCGCTACGACCAGGTCTTCGAGGCCTACTTCAACGCCCGGGACGGGCTGCCACGTGCTCGCCCTGCGCAGCCGTCGTTGCCGGCCTTCTCGGACTTCCCCGAGACGGACCCAGACGGCTCGCAGGAGGCCGAGGACGCCGACGAGCTGGTCCGGGCCATGGCCAGCGCGACCGAGGTCCTGCGGCACCGCGATGTGGCGTCCCTGTCGGCTGCGGAGAAGCACCGGCTCTCGGCGATGTTCGCGACGCTGCACCCGCGGCCGCCGCTGCGTCGTACCGCCCGGCACCAGCCCTGGCATCGCGGCCAGGTCGACGCGTCCCGCACCCTGCGAGCGAGCCTGCGCCGGATGGGGGAGCCGGCCGCCATCGAGTGGCGGCGCCGCGGTGTGAAGCCGCGCCGGGTGGTGCTGCTCGTCGACGTGTCCGGCTCGATGAGTGGCTACGCCGACGCACTCCTGCGACTCGCGCACCGATTCACGGTGGCGGGCCGAGCATCCGGGGGAGTGGTCGAGACGTTCACGGTCGGCACCCGGCTCACCCACCTGACCCGGGCGCTGCGGATCCGCGATCCTGAGCGGGCGCTGGTGGCGGCCGGCGAGACCGTGCCCGACTGGTCCGGCGGCACCCGTCTGGGCGAGACGCTGCGGTTCTTCCTCGACCGGTGGGGTCAACGCGGGATGGCCCGCGGGGCCGTTGTCGTGATCTTCAGCGACGGCTGGGAGCGCGGGGACCCGACGGTGCTCGCCCAGCAGATGCAGCGGCTGCACCGCATCGCCCACCGGGTGGTGTGGGTCAATCCGCACCGCGGCAAGGCGGGCTACGAGCCGGTCCAGCAGGGTGTCCTCGCGGTCCTGCCGCACGTCGACGACTTCGTAGCCGGCCATTCGCTGGCGACGTACGCCGAGCTCGTGGGGGTGGTCTCTCGTGCGTGACGTGCTGCCCGAGCTGATGAAGTGGTGGGAGGCCGGCGAGACGATCGGCGTCGGCACCGTCGTGGCGACGTTCCAGTCCGCGCCCCGCCCACCCGGAGCCTCGATGCTGGTCGGTGCGGACGGCACCGCCGTGGGCTCGGTGTCCGGGGGGTGCGTGGAAGGCGCGGTCTACGAGCTGGCCGAGTCTGTGGTCGAGTCCGGTCAGCCCGTGCTCGAGCGCTACGGCGTCTCCGACGATGACGCGTTCGCGGTCGGCCTGACCTGCGGGGGGATCCTGGACGTCTGGGTCGAGAAGGTGAACCGCGAGACGTTCCCCGAGCTCGCCGACATCGCCGCCGACATCGAGGCCGGCCGCCCCGTCGCCCTTGCCACCGTCATCGAGCATCCCGAACCCGCCTGGCTGGGCCGCCGCCTCGTGGTACGTCCGGACGAGATCGAGATAGTCCGTGACGGAACTGTCGTCGATCCCCCGGATTCACAGCAGTTCCGTCACGGACTATCCGGATCGTTGGGCTCCGACCGGGCCGACGACGCCGTCCGCGACGACGCGCTCGGGCTGCTGGCGGCGGGCCACAACGCGACGTTGAGCTACGGGCCCGACGGGGAGCGGCGAGGCGAGGGGATGCGGGTGTTCGTGTGGGCGTTCGCACCGAAGCCGAGGCTCCTGGTCTTCGGTGCCATCGACTTCGCGGCGGCGGTGGCCCGGGTGGGCAGCTTCCTGGGCTACCACGTCACCGTCTGCGACGCCCGGCCCGTCTTCGCGACCACATCGCGTTTCCCGGAGGCCGACGAGGTCGTCGTGGACTGGCCACACCGCTACCTGGCGGCCGAGGCGGACGCCGGCAACATCGACGCTCGGACCATCGTCACGGTGCTGACCCACGACCCCAAGTTCGACGTACCCCTCCTCGAGGTGGCCCTGCGCCTGCCGGAGGTGGCGTACGTCGGTGCCATGGGCTCGCGTCGGACCCACGAGGACCGACTGGCCCGGCTGCGCGAGGCCGGGGTGAGCGACGCCGAGATCGCCCGGCTGTCGAGCCCGATCGGCCTCGACCTGGGAGCCCGCACTCCGGAGGAGACCGCGATCAGCATCGCCGCCGAGATCATCGCCGGACGCTGGGGCGGCAGCGGCGAGCCGCTCGGCGTCACCGAGGGACGGATCCACCGCTGAACGCGTGTGACCGGCGTCACCCGCCCGGTGTTAGGTTTGAAGGCACCGAGTCCGGGGGTGCAGATGACGCGCAGTGAGCTGGACGACCTGAGATTCGACGCGGTGCGCGCATGGACCTCGTTCGTCGAGCACGGCGACTCCGCCGAGCAGCTGGTTCGCCCCGAGATCCTCACCAGCTGGACGCGTTCCGAGGCAGCGATCTCGCCCGACGTCACGCAGGCGCCCCTGGCCGATGAGTCCGAGATCGCCGCGATGTGGCGCGACTCGCCCCTGCAGACCGCCGTCGAGCGGGTCGAGTCCGAGCTGCGGCGTACCGCCGAGGACGGCGACCTCGTCCTGGCCGTCACCGACGCGGACACCCGCATCCTGTGGACGTACGGCGGCCGTGTCATGCGGCGCAAGGCCGAGACCGTCAACTTCGTGCCCGGCGGCCGCTGGGACGACGAGTCGGTCGGCACCAACGCCCTGGACATGGCCAACCGGCTGGCGACGCCGTCGATGGTCCTCAGCGCCGAGCACTACGCCTCGATCGTGCACAACTGGGTGTGTTGGGCGGCCCCGGTCTTCGATCCCGCCACCGGCGTCAAGCTGGGCGTGATCGACCTCTCGACCACGTGGGACCGCAGCCACCCGATCGGGCTCGCGACGGCCCGCGTGCTTGCGCGGCTCATCGAGACCGCGATGCCGACCTCTCGATACCACCCGTCCGCAGAGGGCGCCGACGACACCGGCGACCCGGGTCTGGTGATGACGCTCCTCGGGACCGCCGAGACCCGCCTCGACGGGCAACGGCTGCTGCTCAACCGGCGCCAGACCGAGGTGCTCGCCCTGCTCGCGATGCACCCGCAGGGGTTGTCTCTCGAGCAGCTCCACGCGATGGTCTACGGCGACCAGGCGGTCACGTTCTCCACCCTCAAGGCGGAGGTCTCACACCTGCGGCAGGCCCTCGGCGGCCAGCTGTCCTCGCGCCCCTACCGGCTCCAGATGCCGGTCGCGACCGACGTCGACCACGTGCTGGCGCTGCTGCGTCGCGGCCACGTGGGCGCCGCCGTCGACGCGTACGGCGGCGACCTCCTGCCCGGCACCAACTCGCCGGCCCTCAACGAGCTGGCCGAGTACGTCGCGGTGGCCGTTCGCGAGGCGCTGCTCGCCAACCCCGAGCCCGACGCCGTCGTGCGCTACAGCGAGCTCGCACCGTACGACGCCGAGGTGATCGAGGTCTGCCTCGCCTCGCTGGGCGGGCGGGCCCACCCCGTCGTTCCCCTGCTCAAGGGCCGCCTTGCGGTCGCGGTGCGCTGACTCCTCACCCGGTTTCGAGACGGTTGCCACGCAACCCTCCTCCACCAGCAGGGCTCCCAACCATTGCCCAACCCGCCCTCCCTAGCGTGACTGGTGTCACAGCGTTGCCTCAAGGTCGCCACCCAAGGGAGAGTCATGACCCGGATCAACCTCACCGTCGACGGCGCCAAGGTGTCCGACGACGTCGAACCGCGGATGCTGCTGGTGCAGTACCTCCGCGAGCGCCTCGGCAAGACCGGCACCGTCATCGGCTGCGACACCAGCAACTGCGGTGCCTGCACGGTGCACCTGGACGGCACCAGCGTGAAGTCGTGCAACGTGCTGGCCGTCCAGGCCGACGGAGCCGAGGTCACCACGATCGAGGGACTCGCCGTCAACGGGGAGCTGCACCCGGTCCAGGCGGCCTTCCGCGAGTGCCACGGGCTCCAGTGCGGCTTCTGCACCCCGGGGATGATCATGCAGAGCGTCGACCTGCTCAAGGAGAACCCACATCCCTCCGAGGAGGAGATCCGGCTCGGCCTCGAGGGCAACCTGTGCCGGTGCACCGGGTACCACAACATCGTGAAGTCCGTGCAGCACGCTGCGGGCGCAGGGAGCGCGTCATGACCGCCGTCCAGGACGCCCCCGCCAAGGAGATCGGCCGGGACCGCCGCCGCAAGGAGGACCAGCGGCTGATCACCGGGCGCACCCGCTGGACCGACAACATCACCCTGCCGGGGATGCTGCACGTCGCGATGGTCCGCAGCCCCTTCGCCCACGCGACGATCACCAACATCGACAAGTCGGCCGCGGAGCAGGCCACCAACGTCGTCTCCGTCATCACCGGCCAGGACGTCGCCGAGGAGCAGGGCGGGCTCCCCAACGCCTGGCCGATCACCCCCGACCAGGTGACTCCCGCGCACCCGCCGATCGCCGTCGACCGGGTCGCCTTCGCCGGCGAGATCGTCGCCGTGGTCGTGGCGCGTACGGCGGCCGAGGCGCGCGACGCCGCCGAGCTGGTCGACGTCGACTACGACGAGCTGCCGGCCGCGCTCGACCTGAAGGAAGCCGCTGAGGACAAGGTCCTTGCCCATCCCGACCTCGGCACCAACAAGTCGGCGCTCTGGGTCTTCGACTCCGAGCAGGCCGGGACCGGCGGCAACGTCGACCAGGCAATCGAGAAGGCCCGCGGCGACGGCATCGTCATCGAGCGGGAGTACCGCCAGCAGCGCCTGATCCCGGCGTTCATGGAGCCGCGCTCCACGGTCGTCGACCCGACCGGCGAGCAGATCACGATGTGGTCGGCCACCCAGATCCCGCACATCCTGCGCTTCCTGCTGGCTGCGGTGACCGGCGTTTCGGAGGCCAAGATCCGGGTGATCGCGCCCGACGTCGGCGGCGGGTTCGGAGGCAAGCTGCAGACGACGCCGGAGGAGTTCATCACGTTCCTGCTGGCGCGTCGGCTGGGCAAGCCGGTCAAGTACACCGAGACCCGGTCCGAGTCCCTGATGTCGGCCCACCACGGCCGGGACCAGTGGCAGAAGCTGACGCTCTCGGCCGAGAAGGACGGCACGGTCACCGGGTTCAAGGTCGAGCTGCTGGCCGACCTCGGTGCCTACGTCGCCCTCGTCGGCGGTGGCGTCCCGGTTCTCGGGGCGTTCATGTTCAACGCGATCTACAAGTTCCCGGCCTACCAGTTCAACTGCCAGACCGTGCTCACCAACAAGACGTGGACCGATGCCTACCGCGGCGCCGGGCGACCCGAGGCGACGTACGCGATCGAGCGCATCATGGACGAGCTTGCCGCCGAGGTGGGTGTCGACCCGCTGGTGATCCGGGAGAAGAACTGGATCAAGCACGAGCAGTTCCCGTTCACCACGGTGGCCGGGCTCGAGTACGACTCCGGGAACTACGAGGCCGCCACGGCCCGGGCCAAGGAGCTGTTCGGCTACGACGACCTGCGCGCCGAGCAGAAGCGGCGTCGGGACTCCGGCGACCCGGTCCAGCTCGGCATCGGGGTGTCGACATTCACCGAGATGTGCGGTCTCGCGCCGTCGCGGGTGCTGGGCTCGCTCGACTACGGCGCGGGCGGCTGGGAGCACGCCAGCGTCCGGATGCTGCCGACCGGCAAGGTGGAGGTGCTCACCGGTGCCTCAGCACACGGCCAGGGCCACGAGACCGCCTTCAGCCAGATCGTGGCGGACCGACTCGGGGTCGCCTACGAGGACGTCGAGGTGCTGCACGGCGACACCGCGATCAGCCACAAGGGCCTCGACACCTACGGGTCACGCTCACTGGTCGTCGGCGGCGAGGCGATCGTCAAGGCCGTCGACAAGGTCATCGAGAAGGCTCGGCCGATCGCGGCCCACCTGCTCGAGGCCTCGATCGACGACATCGAGTACACGGGCGGACGCTTCTCGGTGAAGGGGACCGACCAGGGACTCGCGTTGGCGGAGATCGCGCTCGCGACGTTCGCGGCGAACAACCTCCCCGACGGCGTGGAGGCGTCGCTGGACTCGGATGCGACCTACGACCCGGTGAACTTCAACTACCCGCACGGCACCCACCTGTGCGCGATGGAGGTCGACACGGAGACGG
>JAOPXM010000213.1 GCA_025965125.1 Nocardioides sp. | reverse complement strand
CCTCGTGGATCTCGTAGAAGTCGAAGTCCTGCAGCGTCAGGCCGTTGCGCTCGAGCATCCGTGGCACGGCGTACGCCGGCGCCATCAGCAGGCCCTCGCCCCCGTGCACGTAGTCGACGGCGGCGGTTTCGGAGTCGACGAGGTAGGCCAGCGGCTCGAGGCCGTGCTCCTGCGCCCAGTCGTCGGAGCCGAGCAGCACCACCGCAGCCCCGTCGGTCAGTGGGGTCGAGTTGCCGGCAGTCATCGTGGCGGCCTCGCCCTTGCCGAACACGGGCTTGAGCTTCGCGAGCTTCTCGACCGACGAGTCCGCACGCAGGTTGTTGTCCCGCTCGACTCCGCGGAACGGCGTGATCTGGTCGTCGAAGAAGCCGCGCTCGTACGCCGCGGCGAGGTGCTGGTGCGACGCAGCGGCGAGCTCGTCCTGCTCCTCGCGCCCGATCTGCCACTCCAGTGCGGTCAGTGCAGCGTGCTCACCCATCGACAGGCGGGTCCGCGGCTCGCCGTTCTGCGGGATCTCGAGGCCGATGTCGCCGGGGCGGATCGCGCCGAGCGCCTTGAGCTTCGAGCCGGTGTCACGCGCGGCGTTGACCTTCATCAGCTTCTTGCGCAGCTTGTCGCTGATCGCAACCGGCGCGTCCGAGGTGGTGTCGGTGCCGCCGGCGATGCCCGCGTCGATCTGGCCGAGGGCGATCTTGTTCCCGACCTCGATCGCCGCCTGCAGGCCGGTGCCGCAGGCCTGCTGGATGTCGATGGCCGGCGTCTCGGGCGAGAGCTTCGAGCCGAGCACGGACTCGCGGGTCAGGTTGAAGTCGCGCGAGTGCTTGAGCACCGCTCCCGCGACGACCTCCCCGAGCCGCTCACCCTCGAGCCCGAACCGGGTGACCAGGCCGTCGATGGCGGCGGTCAGCATGTCCTGGTTCGACGCCGCCGAGTAGACGGTGTTGGACCGGGCGAAGGGGATGCGGTTGCCGCCCAGGATGGCGACGCGACGGGTGCTGGATTCCATGCTCATATCCTGTCTCCGTCGGGCCCTCCAGAGAAGGACATGAGGGGCACGTCACGAAATGTGGACTCAGAGTTACACGAGGAGTTACATAATCACCATGAGCGACAGATACCAGGGTTTCACTGCCTCCCCCATCGGCAAGCTTCTCGTCAAGAACCTCGGCCTGCCGAGTCCGATGAAGCTCGAGAGGTACGTCGAGGGCGCTCCGCTCGTCGACGGCACCGTCGCCGTGGGCGGTCGCGGCCGCCTCGCCGAGTCGCTGCCGGGCCTGCTCGACCTCCTGGGCATCGCCTCGACCACGCAGCCCGACACGGGCGACGGCACGACGTACAAGGGCCTCGTCTTCGACGCCACCGCGATCACCAGCAGCGACCAGCTGCACGCGCTCCGTGACTTCTTCACCCCCTTGCTGCGCAGCCTCGACACGTGCCCGCGCGTCGTCGTGATCGGCACCCCGCCCGAGCAGGTGTCCGGTGCCGAGCGGGTGGCGCAGCGGGCGCTCGAGGGCTTCACCCGCAGCCTGGGCAAGGAGATCGGCAGGGGTGGCACCGTCCAGCTCGTCCACGTCGCCGACGGAGCCGAGGCCGCGGTGACCAGCACCCTGGCCTTCCTGCTCTCTCCCAAGTCCGCCTACGTATCCGGCCAGGTCGTCCGGGTCGGTGCCCACGGCACCAGGGAGGCCGCCGAGGTGAACGACTGGCAGCGCCCGCTGGGCGGCAAGATCGCCCTGGTGACCGGCGCCAGCCGCGGCATCGGCGCAGAGGTCGCGCGCGTGCTGCACCGCGACGGCGCGACCGTCGTCGGCGTCGACGTCCCGCAGGCCGCCGATGGTCTCGTCAGGCTCATGAAGGAGCTCAACGGCGACTGGTTGACCCTCGACATCACCGCCAAGGACGCCCCGCAGCGGATCGCCCACCACCTGCAGGAGAAGCACGGGGGCGTCGACATCGTCGTGCACAACGCCGGCATCACCCGGGACAAGAAGCTCGCGAACATGAAGGAGGAGGGCTGGGACTCCGTCATCGCGGTCAATCTCACCGCCCCCGAGAAGATCACCCGTGAGCTGCTGGACCAGGGCGTGATCAACCACAACGGCTCGATCGTGGGCGTCGCGTCGATCGCCGGCATCGCCGGCAACGTCGGGCAGACCAACTACGCGGCCTCGAAGGCCGGGGTCATCGGCTTCGTCGACTCGCTTGCCGACGAGCTGAAGGACGGCATCACGGTCAACGCCGTGGCGCCGGGCTTCATCATCACCGCGATGACAGCGGCCGTTCCGTTCGCCACCCGAGAGGTCGGTCAGCGCCTCAACGCGATGGCCCAGGGCGGGCTGCCGGTCGACGTCGCCGAGACCATCGCGTGGTACGCCAACCCCGGCTCCACCGCGGTCAACGGCAACGTGGTCCGGGTCTGTGGTCAGATGATGCTGGGTGCCTGAGATGACCGAGTCGACCCCGCGCGTCGTGGAGGGCTCGCCCCACGCACTGCCGATGATGCTCAAGGCCGCGCTCCCCGTGGTGCCGGGTCTCAACGCCCTGCCCGGGATCCGCAAGCACGGCAAGGACCTGCCGGACCTGGTGCTCACCCGCCACGACGTGGCGATCGACCCCGCCCACGTGGCGGCGTACTCGCAGGTCTGCGGCTTCCCGACCAAGGACACGCTCCCGCTGACCTACCCGCACCTGCTCGCGTTCGGGTTGCACATGGCGATCATGACCGACGGCTCGTTCCCCTTCCCGGCGATCGGGACCGTGCACCTCGAGAACTCCATCACCCAGCATCGCGCGATCAGTGCAGCAGAGGCCCTTCAGGTGACCGCGCGCCCGACGAACCTTCGGCCGCACGCCAAGGGCCGCATCTTCGACATGCTCACCAGCATCCACTCGCAGGGCGAGCTGGTCTGGGAGGAGACTTCCACGTTCCTGCGCAGGGGCAAGGGTGACGGGTCCGCTGCCTCCGACACGACGTACGTCGAGGCGCCGGCCGGGCCCATCACCTGGCAGCTGCCCGGCGACCTCGGTCGCAAGTACGCCGCGGTGTCGGGTGACCACAACCCGATCCACCTCTACCCGCTGACCGCCAAGGCATTCGGGTTCCCGCGACAGATCGCGCACGGCATGTGGAGCAAGGCGCGTTGCGTCGCGGCGCTCGAGAACCGGCTTTCGGACGCGGTGCGCGTCGACGTCGCTTTCAAGAAGCCGATCCTGCTGCCCGGCGCGGTCGCCTTCGGGTCGAGGCCGGTCAGCGGCGAGGGCTACGCGTTCTCGCTGAGCAGCCCGAAGAGCGGCGCTCCCCACCTCGTCGGTCGGACGACCGACCTCTAGTCGGAGGTGTCCCGGCCGCGCAGACCCGCCGCGGCGATGGCGGCCGCTCCGGCGAGGGTCAGCGCGGTCGAGACGAGCACGGCGATGTTCCAGCCGTCGAGCAGTGCCTGGACACCGGACCCCGACCCGGCATGGGTGGCGACGGTCACGAACAACGTGATGCCGCAGGCGGCCCCGAGGTAGCGGGCGGTGTTGTTGGCGCCGCTCCCCATCGCCGCACGGTCCGGGGCCACGCTGGCGACCGCTTCCCGGCCCAGCAGCGCGTTGAGCACGCCCGTTGCCAGGCCCGCCACCACCATCGGAAGCACCAGCCGGGCCGGCGTGGAGGACGAGTCCAGCCCGTAGCCGAGCGCCTGTCCGAGGGCGACCACGACCAGCAGCAGCGCGACCGGGAACGGGCCCTCCAGCGGGTGCGCGAGGTACCTCAACAGCATCGAGGTGACGAAGCTGGTTCCGGCCCAGGCCAGCACCAGCAGGCTGGCGGTCCACAGGTTCGCGCCCAGCCCGAGCTGCGCGACGGTCGGCACGAACGACGCCATGCCGATCATCCCGGCGCCCAGCACCAGCGACCCGGTGGAGGCCGCCCGGAATCGTCGGTGCCGCAGCAGCTCCGGGTCCAGCAGCGGCTCGTCGACCCGCTTCTCCACGGCCGCGAAGCCCAGGAAGGCGACAACAGCCAGCACGCCGAGGGTCACGGTGGAGGCGTCGACGCCGTTGCGGCCCTGGGTGAGCGCGGACACCAGCAGCGTCATCGCGAGCACCAGGAGGCTCAGTCCCGGGACGTCGATCCGACGCGGACGGACCGCCGCCGACTCCCCGAGGTTGCGCAGCGTGGGCAGCAACAGCAGCAGGCCCAGCAGGCCGGTCGCGGCGTACGTCTCGCGCCAGCCGGAGCCGAAGTCGAGCGTCGCGGCCAGGACGGCCCCGGCGGCGATGCCGATGCCGACGCTGGCGCCCCACACCGACGTGGCATGCACCCGTGCGGGTCCGGGCGGGTAGGTGTGGGCGAGCACGGCCAGGCCGCAGGCAAGCACCGCCGCACCCCCGGCGCCCTCGACGATGCGGGCGGCCACGAACAGCACGGGCTCCTGCGCGACCGCACAGGCGAGTGCCCCCGCCGCCATGGCGAAGAGTCCCGCGGCGTACACCCGCCGGCGGCCGAACGTGTCCCCGAGAACGCCCGAGGCGAGCAGGGCCGCGGCCAGGCCGACGCTCATCGAGCTGAGGATCCACGCCCGGCCGACCGGGCCGGCGCCGAGGTCTGCGGCGGTGCGCGGGATCGTCGCCATCGGGGTCACGTAGGTGACGAGGACCAGCGCGGTGCCGAGGGCGACCGGGAACAGCGGCCGCTCGCTCGTCCTCCGGAGTGTCGGTTTGACTTCCAAACTCATGGGCGTCACGCTAGCACCACCGCGCAACGAGAGGAACCGCACGTGTCCCCCATCACCGCACCCGTCCCGCTGGCAGAGCTGCCCGGTCGACCCTGCCCGATCGCGGCCGCGCTCGAGGTCGTGGGCGAACGATGGGCCCTGCTCGTCGTGCGCGAGCTCTCCTTCGGCAACACGCGGTTCACCGACATCGTGCGCGGCACCGGAGCACCCCGCGACCGCATCGCAGCCCGGCTCAGGACCCTCGAGGAGGTCGGCGTCATCGGTCGGCGCCAGTACCAGGACGCGCCAGCTCGCTTCGAGTACGTCCTGACCGACGCCGGTCGGGACCTGCTGCCGGTCCTCGACACCCTGCTCGCGTGGGGCCTGGAGCACGCCGTCGCGCCCGACGACCCCGAGCGGCGCAAGCACGCCACGGTCACGCGGAGGACCGAGACGCCCTGACCGCGTTCACAACGTCACGGGGAACTACAGCTAGGTCACGACCCGGGGCGCGGGGTGCCGAACTGCAGCGTCCGAACGGTCGCCCGGGCCGCGGTCGGCGTCTTCGCGCGGCGCTCGGAGAACGTCGCCGTGGACGGGTCCCAGACGCCCAGGTCC
>JAOPXM010000193.1 GCA_025965125.1 Nocardioides sp. | reverse complement strand
TCCGACCCCGGCACCTCGTCATGGGAACAGGATGGCAGCGCGTTGGCGTGTGGTGCTTGCCGAACTCCGAGGCGAGGCCTCCCTGGTTGCGCCAAGGCACCCCTCAGGCGGACGACCCCACTACCTCGAAGCGCATCCCGGCGGCCTGGAGCCGGGCCATCAGGTGGTCGCCCATCGCCTGGGCGGTGGTCACCTGGCCGGCGCACTCCGGGTTGTCGTCCAGTGCGAGGCTGAGCGCCGACTCGGCGAGGGTGACGCCGGACACGTCGTACGGGTCGACGCCCGAGACGCGCGTGTGCACCTGCTGACCACCCGCGTTCCCGACGAAGTCGACCGTGAACGTCGCCGCGGCACGGGTCTTGTCGGAGGGTCCGGAGCCCTGCGGCACCCGGGAAAGTAGCAGGTTGCGCACCGGCCGCACCTGCGCGGCTGCGAGGACCGCGCCGACACCGAACCCGGCGCCGACGAGAACGGGCAGATGCTTCATGCCGAGGTAGTGGGAGTAGCGAAAGTCCGGGCCGTACGACGCCAGGGCGGCGCCACTGCGCCCCACGATCGCCTGGTCGATCGCCGGTGCCGGCAGCAGCCAGTAGCCGGTGACCGGGTCGTGGTGCGGCTTGCCGGTCACGGCCACCGACCTGCGACCAGTGGGTGCGGCTTCGACGGCGGCGCGGGCCCGCACGGCGGACCGCATCTCACCGAGGCGGGAGGCGGCGTTCAGCAGCGAGTGGAACGTGCCACCCGACACCCCACCGGTGGCCCGGGCGACCCCGCGCAAGGTGATCGGCCGGTCGTCCGGCAGCTGCTGGACCGCGAAGTAGGCGCCGAGGTCGTGCGGCACCGAGTCGAAGCCGCAGGCGTGCACGATGCGGGCACCCGAGGCCACCGCGGTCTTGTGGTGCGTGACGTACATCCGGTCCACGAACTCCGGTTCGCCGGTCAGGTCGACGTAGTCCGTGCCGGCCGCAGCGCAGGCCGCGAGCAGCGGTCCGCCGTGTGCAAGGTACGGGCCCACGGCCGTGATGACGACCTTGGTCCGCTCCGCCAGCGCGGCCAGCGCGGTCGCGTCGTCGGCGTCGACCCGGATCAGTTCGAGGTCGGCCAGGGCGGGCTCAATCTCGGCGAGGCGGGCCCGGAGCGCCTCGAGCTTCGACAGCGTGCGGCCGGCCAGCGCCCACTTCAGACCTGCCGGAGCTCGCCGGGCGAGGTAGGTCGCGGTGAGCCTTCCGGTGAACCCCGTGCCGCCGACGAGGACGACATCGAGTTCGCGCGGGTCGGTCACCCGTCGACCGTCTCGAACCGCATCCCGGCCGCCTGGAGGCGGGCCATCAGGTTGTCACCCATCGCCTGGGCGGTCGTCACGTTGCCGGCGATCTTCGGGTTGTCGTCGAAGGCCAGGCACAGTGCCGACTCGGCGAGCATCTTGGCGGTCTCGGTGTAGCCGGGGTCACCCCCGGTCACCCGGGTGTGGACGCTGCGGCCGTCGCCCTCGCCGACGAAGTCGACGGTGAACCACGACTTCTCGCGCCGACTCTCGTCGGGACCGTCGCCCTGCTTGATCCGGCGCAGCAGCAGGTTGCGCACGGGCTTGACCTGCGCGGCGACCGCGATGAGGCCGACCCCGGCGGCCCCGCCCGCGGCGTACCGCACCGTCTTGGTGCCGGCGTAGTGCGAGTAGCGGAACTTCGGACCGTACGACGCGAGCGCCGCGCCACTGCGCGCGACGACGAACGGGTCGATCGTCGGCATCGGGACCAGCCAGAGGCCGAGCCCCTTGTCGCGGTGCGGTTTGCCGGCGACCGCGCGCGACGAGCGGCCCTCGGGCTTCGGCTCGGCCTCGCGCCGTGCCGACGAGGCTTCCTTCATCTGCCGCGCCCGGGAGAACTGGGTCAGGGCAGAGTGGAACGTGCCGCCCGAGAACATCGCGCTGGCGCGCACCACGCCCCTGACGCTGACCGGGCCGGAGGCCTTCAGCTGCCGGACGGTGAACATCGCCCCGAGGTCATGCGGGATCGAGTCGAAGCCGCACGCGTGCACGATGCGGGCGCCGCTGCGCTCGGCGGCCGCGTTGTGGGCGACGTACATCCGGTCGACGAACTCCGGCTCCCCGGTGAGGTCGACGTAGTCGGTGCCCGCATCGGCGCACGCAGCCACCAGTGGCTCGCCGTAGCTGAGGTAGGGACCGACCGTGGTGATCACGACCTTGGTCCGGCCGGCGACCTCGGCGAGCGAGGCCGGGTCGCCCACGTCGGCGTGCAGCAGCTCGAGGTCGCCCAGCGCCGGGTTGATGGCCGTGAGCCGGTTGCGGACGCCATCCAGCTTCTCGGGGCTGCGGCCCGCAAGGGCCCAGCGCAGGCCCGGCGGCGCGTTGCGAGCGAGGTACTCCCCGGTCAGGCCACCGGTGAACCCGGTGGCGCCGAAGAGCACGAGATCGAGATCGCGGTCGGGTGAGCCAGCCATGCGGCCCACTCTCGCACTGCCGGAACCGCACCGACAGGGGGAGCGTCCGATCACCGGACCGTCCCCCATCCCTGAGGATTCCGCATGCCCGTGTCCCGACGCACCGCTCGCGCACTCGTCACGCTCGGCGTGGTCGCTGGTCTGGGCGGGGCGTTCATCGCCGGCGCCGCCGTCGCTGGCGACCCATCCGACCCGCAGCCCCGCGTCACCGCGACGACCCGCGGGCCACAACCGGTCCGCGTGTCGTTCACGGGTGGCGCCATCGAGGTCGCGCAGTCCTGCGACAAGCTGCTGTCCTGGTACGTCGAGCGCGGCGTCGACCGGGTCAGCGCCTACGGCTGGGGCGGACCTCCGGTCGTGTTCAACTCCTACGACGCGCCCACCGTGAACGAGCTCGGGGGCATCGCGGATCACGGGGCGCAGTCGTCGACAACCACGAGCGCGCGTGCCCCCGCAGCGGCCCGGACGACCCGCTCGACCAACAGCGCCACCGGCACGAACGTCCAGGAGGCGGGGGTCGACGAGCCCGACGTGGTCAAGACGGACGGATCGATCCTGGTGCGGGTGCAGGGCAGCGAGCTGACGACGTACGACGTGACGGGCGCAGAGGTCAGGCGGCTGGGCTCACTCGACCTGCCGGACCTGGGCGACGCTGAGATCCTGCTCGACGGGGACACGGTGGTCGCGATCGGCACCGACACCGCGAACGCGGGGCCCGACGACGAGGCCACCACGCGGGTGCTCACCGTTGACGTCTCCGACCCGGCCGACCCGGCGGTCACCGACAGCAACGTCTACGACACGACCCTGGTGAGCGCCCGGCAGTACGGCGACACGATCCGCCTCCTGCTCTCGGCAGGGCTGCCGGACCTCGACTTCGTCAGGCCCGCTCGTCATCGCGGCGAGCGGTCTGCCCTGCAGCACAACCGCCGCGTCGTCCGCGAGTCCACGATCGAGAACTGGCTGCCCACCATCACGACCGGAGGCTCCACCGAGCAGCTGCTGGGCTGCGACGACGTGGCGCTGCCCACCGACGACGCGGGACTCGGCACGCTCGCGCTGGTCGGGTTCGACGCCGGCACGCCCGGCACCTGGAGCGCAACCGGGCTGGCCGTGGACAGCGACCTCGCCTACTTCTCCCAGGACCACGTCTACCTCGCGACCCCGGCCTACTCCTCCGGGTGGGTCACCGGTTGCTGCCTGCCGGGCGGGTTCGTGTCGCCCGTCCCGACACCGACACCGGGTAGCGGTGACGACGGGACCAGCCACATCTACGACTTCGGGCTCGAGGGCACCACCGCGACGTTCCTGGCTGCCGGGGACGTGGACGGACAGATCCTCGACCGCTGGGCGATGGACGAGTACGCCGGGGTGCTGCGGGTCGCGGTGGCGCCGACCCAGCGCACCGGCAACTTCAACTCGATCGTCACGTTCGAGCGCGACGGCAACGACCTGGTCGAGAAGGGACGGATCGACCGGCTGGGGGTGAACGAGCAGCTCCGGTCGATGCGCTGGTTCGACGGCCTGGCGGTGCTGGTGACCTTCCGTCAGACCGACCCGCTCTACGCCGTCGACCTGACCCGACCGGCGAGGCCCAGGCTGCTCGGCAGGCTCGAGGTCCCGGGTTACTCCGAGTACCTCCACCCGCTCGGCAGCCTCCGCCTGGTGGGTATCGGCCAGGGGCCGGGACCCCGGGGTGCGTGGGGCGCACAGGCCGGCCTCTTCAACGTGGCCAACCCCGCCCACACCCGCCGGCTCGACGCCATCGGTTATCGGCCGGGCACGGTCGCCCGGGCCGCGACCGACCCACGGCAGTTCACCTGGCTGCCGCAGAGCCGAACCGTGCTGACCGTGATCTCGAGCGGGTACGGCGGCCGCACGGGCTGGGTGTCGGTGCTCTCCCTGCACCACGGCACGATGACCAACCGGATGGTCCGTGCGGAGTACGGCGACGAGATCGACGAGGTGCGCCTGGTCCCCGAGCCCGACGGCCGGGTCGTGCTGCTGACCGGCGACGGGGCTTCGTTCTTCGACCTCCGGACGTAATCTGGGCACATGTGCCGCAACATCCGACCGCTGAACAACTTCGAGCCACCGGCCAGCCGCGACGAGGTCAGCGCGGCCGCGCTGCAGTACGTCCGCAAGGTCAGTGGCACGACCAAGCCGTCCGCCGCCAACCAGGACGCGTTCAACCGGGCCGTCCGCGAGATCGCCCACATCACCGAGCACCTCCTCGACGACCTCGTCACCACGGCGCCGCCCAAGAACCGCGACGTGGAGGCCGAGAAGGCCCGGGCCCGGGCCGCGGTGCGCTACGCCCGATGACAACCACGCCCGTCGACACCGCTCCGCTGGTTGACGACGTCGTTGACTTTCTCGTCGGGCGGCGGCTCGTGGTGCTCACCGGCGCGGGGCTGTCCACGGACTCGGGCATCCCGGACTATCGGGGACCGAACTCCCCCGGCCGGATGCCAATGACCTACCAGGAGTTCGTGTCCGGACCCGCGGCCCGGCAGCGCTACTGGGCCCGCAGCCACCTCGGCTGGGGCAGGATGCGGCGCGCGGACCCGAACCCCGGACACCTCGCGGTGGCCCGGCTCGACCCCGAGCTCCTGATCACCCAGAACGTCGACGGCCTGCACGAGCGGGCCGGCTCACGCGCCCTGGTGGCACTGCACGGCCGGATCGCCGACGTCATCTGCCTGGACTGCCGCGAGACCTCGGGCCGGGCCGCGTTGCACGAGCGGATGACGTCCGCCAACCCCGGGTTCGCGGCGACCCACGCCGCCGTGGAGGCGCGCCCCGATGGCGACGTCGAGCTCGACGAGACCGACACCTTCGTGGTGCCCGACTGTCCCGACTGCGGGGGCATCCTGAAACCGGATGTGGTGTTCTTCGGCGAGAACGTCCCGGCTCCGCGGGTCGAGCGCTGCTACGCCGCTGTCGACGAGCTCGCCGCGAACGGTGGCGTGCTGCTCGTCGCCGGGTCGAGCCTCACCGTGATGTCCGGCTTCCGCTTCACCCGGCGCGCGGCCAAGGCCGGCACACCCGTGGTGATCGTCAACCGGGGTCCCACCCGCGGCGACGACCTTGCGACGTACAAGCTCGAGGTGGGGTGCAGCGAGTTCCTGGCCGCGCTGGTGGCGGCGCCCCGAAGTTTCACTGGTTAACCAGTGAAACCGGCACTGGACACGGAGAATCCTCCATGCGAAGTGACAGATTCACTGGTTAACCAGTGAATCTGCCGGCCCTCTCGGCAGCTTGCGCACGAAGATGTGGTCGGCCGCCTCGGGAGCGATCTCCGCGGTCTCGCCACCGGTGCCGACCAGGACGCCGTCGGCCGTGGTGATGACCGTGATCGTCTTGTCGGGCAGCGCGCCCACCCGGCGCAGCGCGCTCATCAACGCCTCGTCCTTCTGCATCTCCTCCGAGATGCGCCGCACCAAAACCCGCCCCTCGGCGACCGAGGAGGCATTGGTCAGGGACTCGACGCCCGTCATGAACTCCTCGCCGAGCGCGACCTCCCCCAGCTCCTGCAGGCCCGGGATCGGGTTGCCGTACGGCGACTCCGTCGGGTGGTCAAGCAGCTCGACGAGCCGACGCTCCACGGTCTCCGACATGACGTGCTCCCAGCGGCACGCCTCCTCGTGGACGAGCTCCCAGTCGAGTCCGATCACATCGATGAGCAGCCGCTCCGCCAGCCGGTGCTTGCGCATCACCCGCGTCGCCAGCCGCTTGCCCTCGTCGGTGAGCTCGATGTGGCGGTCGCCCTCGACGGTGAGCAGGCTGTCGCGCTCCATCCGGGCCACGGTCTGGGAGACCGTCGGACCGCTCTGGTGCAGACGCTCGGCGATCCTGGCACGCAAGGGCGTGATGCCTTCCTCGACCAGCTCGTAGATGGTCCGGAGGTACATCTCCGTGGTGTCGATCAGGTCGCTCACCGGCCCATTCTTGCGCATCGGCCCTCGGGCTGGCGCTTCGGAAGGCCCGCGACGCCACGACTCGGGTCGCCGGGACCGGGGCGCCGCCTGCACGCGGTTCGACGTGAGGCGACTCGTCGTGCCAGCGTAGGCACGTGGACGAGCAGATGATCGTGCCGAGCAGGTTCCGTGGCCCGGCCTCGTCGGGCAACGGCGGCTGGACCGCCGGCGCGCTCGCCGCGCACGTACGGCACGAGTCGTTGGAGGATCGAACGGACCCTTGGCCCGCGATTTCGGTGTCCCTGCGGCGGCCACCGCCCCTGGACACCCCGATGCCCGTGACGCACGAGGACGGCGAGGCGGTGGCGTCGTACGACGATGTGGTCGTGGCCCGCGCGCGGGTCGTCGACGGCGAGGGTCCGGGTGACGTCGAGGCGGTGCCGGCCGACGAGGCGAGAGCCGCGATGGCGTCGTACCCGGGGTTGTCCTCGCACCCGTTCCCGACCTGCTTCGCGTGCGGCACCGGGCGTGCCGTCGGCGACGGGCTGCGCATCTTCCCTGGCCGGGTGGCCGACCAGGACGAGGCGGTGCGGATCGCCGCCGCGTGGACACCCGACGAGAGCGTGTCCGAGGACTGGCACGTCTATGTCGATGACGTGCGGCACGCGTCCTTGCCGGTCACCTGGGCGGCGCTCGACTGCGTCGGCGGCTGGGCAGGTGACCTGACCGAGCGACTGATGGTGCTGGCCGCGATGACGGCCCGGGTCGACGCGCTGCCGGTGATCGGCGAGGAGCACGTCGTGGTGGGGCTGGCCCGGGGGCGCGAGGGCCGCAAGACGTTCACGGCGTCCACGTTGTACGACTCCGACGGGCGGATCGTCGCCTGCGCCGAGCACGTCTGGGTCGCGGTCGACCCCGCGACCTTCGCCTGAACAACCGGGTCGTGTGCCGGAGAGCGCCCCAGGTAGCGTTTTCAGGCACACGACCCGTTCATGATCCAATGGAGGGCATGACTTTGAACGATCCAATCGTGACCGCCGAGTGGTGGCGCGACGCCGTTGTCTACCAGGTCTACGTGCGCAGCTTCGCCGACAGCGAAGGCGACGGCATCGGCGACCTCCCCGGGATCACCTCTCGGCTGCCCTACCTGAGGAGCCTGGGCGTCGACGCCCTGTGGATCACGCCGTTCTACACCTCGCCGCAGCACGACCACGGCTACGACGTGGCCGACTACTGCGACGTCGACCCACTGTTCGGGTCGCTCGCGGACGCCGACGCGCTGCTGGCGCGGGCGCACGAGCTCGAGCTGCGCGTGATCGTCGACCTGGTGCCGAATCACACCTCCAGCGAACACCCGTGGTTCCGGGCCGCGCTCGCCGCGCCTCCCGGTAGCCCCGAGCGCGCGCGCTACCTCTTCCGCGACGGTCGTGGGCCCGAGGGCGGTGAGCCGCCGAACAACTGGAAGTCGGTGTTCGGCGGCCCCGCATGGACCCGGGTCCCCGATCGGCACGGAGACGATGGCCAGTGGTACCTCCACCTCTTCGACTCCACCCAGCCCGACCTCGACTGGCGCAACCCCGAGGTCGGCGACATGTTCGAGGAGGTGCTCCGCTTCTGGCTGGACCGCGGAGTCGACGGGTTCCGCGTCGACGTCGCACACGGGCTCGTGAAGGCCGAAGGCCTGCCGGACTGGGACCGCCTGGAGAACTCGGGCGGGTCGATGGGCGGTGCCGGAGTCCCGCTGACGCCCGAGAT
>JAOPXM010000256.1 GCA_025965125.1 Nocardioides sp. | reverse complement strand
GCAATAGATTTCGGGTTAATCGTAGATGGATCGGTGATAGTTGTAGAAGCGATTCTTCATCGCTTTTCGCATTCAAAACATTTTAGAAGTCTCGGCAAAATTGATACCCAAATGATGGATGCTGAAGTGCATAAATCAACAAACTCGATGATTAAGTCTGCGGTTTTCAGCCAGATTATCATATTGATTGTGTACCTGCCCATTCTGTCGTTGCAGGGTATTGAAGGCAAGATGTTTAAGCCGATGGCCTTCACAGTTGCGTTTGCCGTATTTGGCGCATTTCTTCTTTCTATCACCTATGTTCCCATGATGAGCGCTCTTTGTTTAAGTAAAAAGCTGAGTCACAAACCCACCATTGCAGACAGGATGATGGCCTGGATAGAGAGACGATATCAACCACTTCTTGCCAGGATACTGCTTTTCCCTAAAACGATTATTACCGCTACGCTTGCACTTTTTATAGCAGCAATATTTATTCTTGGTGGAATGGGCGGCGAGTTTATACCTGAACTTGAGGAAGGTGACTTTGCAGTAGAAACAAGACTTCTTACAGGAAGCAATTTGAATACAACGATTGAGGCAACACAGAAAGGTTCAAAGATTTTATTAGACAAGTTTCCGGAAGTAGAAAAAGTGGTGACTAAAATTGGCAGCGCTGAAATTCCAACAGACCCTATGCCATTTGAAGCAGGCGATATGATGGTGATTTTAAAGGATAAAAAAGAATGGACATCCGCCTCGTCGTTTGATGAACTTTCCCAAAAGATGACAAAGGAACTATCAGTCATTCCCGGTATAACGGTTGGTTTTCAATTTCCCGTGCAAATGAGGTTTAACGAATTAATGACAGGAGCCAGACAAGATATTGTTTGTAAGATATTCGGAGAAGACCTCGATACATTAACCCATTATGCGCACGAGTTAAATAGCCTTATAAAAACAGTGGATGGCGCTATCAATGTTTATGAAGAAACTGTAACGGGGATGCCGCAGGTGGTGGTTCATTATAACCGTGAAGCAATGGCAAAATATGGGTTGAACGTAAGCGACATTAACCGGGTGGTTAACACTGCATTTGCGGGCCAAAGTGCAGGTGAAGTGTATGAAGGAGAAAAACGTTTTGACCTGGTGGTTCGTTTGCAGGAAGATGCACGCAAGAGTATTTCAGATGTGCAAAACCTGATGGTGTATACAAAACAGGGACAACAAATTCCTTTACAACAGGTAGCAAGTATTGAGGAAACCGAAGGTGTTAACCAGATACAAAGAGAAAATACACATCGCAGAATAATCATTGGTTTCAATGTCAGCGGAAAGGATGTGCAGACTATTGTAAAAGAGCTGCAACAAAAAGTAAGTGAAAAAATAAAACTTCCACCCGGCTATTCTCTTGTTTATGGCGGTTCTTTTGAAAACATGACAGCCGCAAAAGAAAGATTATCTATTGTGGTGCCAATAGCCTTGTTGTTGATTTTTCTCTTACTATACTTTGCCTTTAACTCTGCAAAGCAAGGCCTGCTGATTTATACAGCTATTCCACTTTCTGCAATTGGCGGCATCTTCGCTTTATGGGCAAGAGACATGCCTTTCAGCATTTCGGCAGGAGTAGGTTTTATTGCCCTTTTTGGTGTGGCGGTGTTGAATGGAATTTTATTGGTCAATGAATTTAACCGTTTAAAAAAAGAAGGATGGCATGATGTAAAACGGATTGTTATTCATGCAACCAAGTCAAAGCTAAGGGCAGTATTAATGACTGCGTTAGTTCCTTCGCTTGGTTTTATACCAATGGCTGTAAGTACAGGAGCCGGCGGTGAAGTACAGAAACCTTTAGCTACGGTTGTTATTGGTGGCCTCATCATCTCTACCCTGCTTACCCTCTTTTTACTGCCGCTATTGTACATCGTGTTCGAGAAAGGGTTTGGCTATTTCAAACCCAAAAGAAAAGTAGTAATGGCGGTCTTAATCCTGTTACTTGCTCCGGCTGCTTCATTTGCACAACAAAAGATATCATTGAATGAGGCAATCGAAACAGCGCTGAAAAATAATCTCAACATACAAGCTTCTAAACTTGAAGAAGCGTATTATGAAGCACTAAAACCATCGAACCTCGACATAGAAAAAACGTTTGTCGGTTTTGAATATGGCAAAATCAACAGTTTTGCAAATGATACAAAGTTTTCTCTCTCACAAAAAATCCAGTTTCCCACCGTATATAAACACCAGCGGGAGATTAATGAAACGAATCACCGCCTCAGCCAGTATAACACCCGTAACCGGGAAGTTGAATTAAAAGCACAGGTAAAGCAGGTATTTTATGACCTTTTAATAATAGAGCAGAAAAGGTCTTTGTTGTTAACTGCTGATAGCATTTACAATAATTTCCTTCAAAAAACAGAACAAAGGTTTAAGGCAGGAGATGTAGACATTCTGGAGAAATCAACGGCAGAAAACCAACGTGTGCAAATAGCCAACCAGTTAAGCATTTTACAAACAGATCATACTGTTTTATTAAACCGCCTTAAGCGACTGCTCAACTCTGGTCTAACGGTCGTTCCGTATGCAGATACCGTTCTGTATCATTTGCAGATTTTGCCCGATACTGCTCAGGTAGAACAATCTCCTGCGATAGCCATCCAAAAGCAAGCGGTTCAATTAGGCCAGGAGCAGCACCAACTTGAAAAAAGTAAACTATTGCCTTCTTTCGGTTTTGTCTTTAATAACAGCAGTATTATAGGATGGCAGAAGCTCAATGAAACAAGTGATAAATTTTTCGGAGCAGGCCAGCGCTTTTCGACTGTTGGAGCCGGCATTGATGTTCCAATATTCGGACGGGCACAACGTGCAAGAATTAAGGCTTCAAATGTCCTGGTAACGCAACGGGAGCGCCAGCTTGAAGCTGTACGCAGGGAATTGAATACGGAATTGGAGAATGCAGTTCAGGGCTATTTAAGAAACAAACAGCTTTTAGAGTCTTACCAAACCACAATGCTTCCCAATGCAGCCAACATTATTAAAACGGCGGGAAATAGATTGGCAAGTGGCGAAACCGGATACCTCGACTGGGTAATCTTAATAAACCAGGCACTACAAATTCGCAACGAATATTTTAATGTAATGCAACAGCTAAATGAAGCTGCTTTCCTCATCGAAAAAATAAGTGGAACCAACTAAAATTAATCGAATAAAAATGACTAAAAATATCATCGCCTTTACGGCATTCTGCACCTTGTTTTTTGCCTGTAAAGAAAGCAAAACAGAACACAAAGCAACTGCAAAGGTTAAAGCAGAAACCCCCGCCGTAAATTGGGTAGAATTAACCCCCAACCAAATAAAAAACGCGGGCATCGTAACCGGCACTCCGGAAGTAAGAGAAATTCATAATAGTGTAAAAGTAAACGGTGTTATTGATGTCCCTCCTCAAAATATTATATCTGTAAGTGCCCCTTTGGGGGGCTACTTAAAAAGCATGAATTTACTACCCGGCATGCCCGTAAGAAAAGGCTCGCTGTTGGGTCGCCTGGAAGACCAGCAATACATACAACTGCAACAGGACTACCTTATGAGCAAAAGCAAGCTTGAATTTTTAGAAGCTGATTACACCCGCCAGAAAGGTTTGAATGAAACGCAGTCTATCAGTAATAAGGTGTTGCAGCAGGTAAAAAGCGATTATGAAAGCCAGCGGGTATTACAAAGAGCATTGCAGGAAAAATTGAGATTGATTGGTATCAATCCGGCAACCTTAACTTACAATAACATTTCCCGCCACGCTAATATTTATTCGCCTATCAATGGGTATGTAAATAAGGTGAATGTAAATATTGGCAAGTATGTAAGTCCGACCGATGTGTTGTTCGAGTTGGTTAACCCTGCCAATATTCACTTAAGTCTTACCGTGTTCGAAAAAGATGTTGCCAATATTTCAATTGGTCAGAGGGTGGTTTGCTATGCCAATAATAATCCGGATAAAAAATTCATAGCCAAAGTGGAGCTTATCAACCGCAACATTAACGATGACAGGGCCAGCGAAGTGCATTGCGACTTTGAGCGTTATGATAAAAACTTACTACCCGGCATGTTCATGAATGCGCAGATAGAGTTAACCAATGCACAGGCTACCACTGTGCCCGATGAAGCAGTCGTACGCTGGCAAAACAAGTTTTATGTTTTTACAGAAGAAACAAAAAATAAATATGCAATGCTTCCTATTGAACCTGGTATTGCTGATAATGGCTATACCACCATCAAAACGGATATTTCAGGCAAAAACATCGTAGTTAAAAACGCCTACGCGCTATTGATGAAAATGAAAAACAGTAGTGAAGAATAAACATTAAAACACATAATTATATAAAATAAATGAATTTCTTTAAAACTTTCTACTTTGCCAGAAGCAGCGGTGTAATACTTGCATATTGTATACTACTATTCGGCAACTGTAGTTATTCATATTAGAACTGGAACACTTGACGATCCGAATAATCCTGTTGAAAATGCCATTCGTCCTGTAGCAATTGGCCGAAAGTATTATCTATTCGCCGGAAGTCACGAAGCAGCACAACGTGCAGCAATGGTATACTCCCTTTTTGCCACCTGCAAGTTCCACAACATAAATCCATACAACTGGCTAAAAAAAGATGTATTAGAACGAATGCATCTTTATACAACCAGTCACATCTCAGAACTGCTACCGCAAAACTGGAAAAAGCCGAAAGCATAAAATCCTTCCGGCTTTTTGTTATTCCCTTGTCTTAGCCGATGGCTTACTTGTTGTCCTTTCTGGTTACTGAAGTTTTTGCTCCCTTCTGATTTTTGCCACATCTTCCCGCTTTACCGGCCTGCCTGTATTTCCA
>JAOPXM010000257.1 GCA_025965125.1 Nocardioides sp. | reverse complement strand
TAAGGCCGACGGCCACGTCCTGGAGGTCGAGACGGCCACCTTGTTCAGCCATGTCGAGTCGTCGCTGGGTCTCACCAATCCCGAACGCGCCCGCCTCGAGGCGCACGCGCGTTGGCTCGGTCAGTCCGACGTCAAGCTGACCGGACTGACGAAGGGGCTCGCATCGCTGACCGTCGGGCAGCGCGACAGCCTCGGACGTCTGCTGGTCGACATCGCTGCTGTCGACGGGGTGGTCAAACCCGAAGAGGTCCGCACCATCGTCAAGATCTACAAGCTGCTCGGCCTCGACGACTCCCTGGTGACCTCGCGCCTGCACCAGGCCGTGACGGGCGCACCCCTGCTTCGCGACGAGCCGGTCACCGTTCGACACGCGGCACCCAGTGCACCCGGAGCCCCGATTTCACCACGTCCCGTCAGCGCACCCGCGGCGCGAGGCTTTGCCCTCGACCGGGCCTCCATTGATGCCAAGATGCGTGACACCGCGGCGGTCTCGGCGATGCTGGCCGACATCTTCGACGAGGACACGGCTCCCGTGCCGACCGGTCGCCGCGTCGCCGCCGCACCGGCCGAGGCCGTCTCCCCCGCCGGGACGTCGCAGCCCGACGCGCCGGCGGTACCGCTCATCGCGGGCCTCGACATCTCACACTCCCAGCTCTTCCAACTCGTGACCGGACAGGCCGAGATCGGTCGCGACGAGTTCGACGCGCACTGCCAGCCCCTCGGCCTGTTGCCCAACGGGGCACTCGACACCCTCAACGACGCCGCCCTGGAGCTGTGCGACGAGCCCCTGTTCGACGGCGACGACCACCTGACCATCAATCCCTACGCCCTAGAGGAAATGCTCCGATGACCGACGGCACCCAGACCACCATCCGTCCCCGCGAGCGCGACGCGCTGCTGCAGGCCCTGCGGACCGGTGTCGTCCCGCGGGTCGGCCAGCAGCACATCCAGGTCGGTCGGGTCAACGAGGTCCGCGCGCTGGTGACGGACATCGAACGCATCGCCGACGGCGGCTCGGGCACCCGCTTCGTGATCGGCGACTACGGGTCGGGCAAGACGTTCTTCCTGCACGTCATCCGCTCGGTCGCCCTGCAGCAGAAGATGGTCACGGTCCACGCCGACCTGTCACCGGATCGCCGCCTGCACGCGACCGGCGGCCAGGCACGGTCGCTGTACGCCGAGCTGATGCGCAACATGGCCACCCGCTCCAAGCCGGACGGCGGTGCGATGACCAACGTGGTCGAACGCTTCATCACCGAAGCGCTCACCGAGGCCACCGCGACCGGGCAGACCCCCGAGTCGGTGGTCCGCGCCGGCCTGGCCCAGCTCACCGAGCTGACCGGCGGGTACGACTTCGCCGAGGTCATCGCGAAGTACTGGCAGGGCCATGACACCGGCAATGACCAGCTGAAGACAGACGCCGTCCGCTGGTTGCGCGGCGAGTTCAGCACCCGCACCGACGCCCGCCAGGCCCTCGGCGTCCGCACCATCATCGACGACGCCAACTTCTATGACCAGCTCAAGCTGATGGCCGTGTTCGTCCGACTGGCCGGGTTCTCCGGCCTTCTGGTGTGCCTGGATGAGATGGTCAACCTCTACAAGCTTGCCAACACCCAGGCCCGCAATTCCAACTACGAGCAGATCCTGCGCATCATCAATGACTCCACCCAAGGATCGGCCGCCGGTCTCGGCTTCGTCATGGGCGGCACCCCCGACTTCCTCCTCGACACCCGGCGCGGGCTCTACTCCTATGCGGCGTTGGAGTCACGACTGGCGGAGAACCCGTACGCCGTTGGGGGGCTGGTCGACTACTCCGGGCCGGTGCTGCGCCTCGCCAATCTGACCCCGGAGGACTTCTACATCCTGCTGGCCAACCTGCGAAACGTGCAGGCTGCCGGCGACCCGAGCGCATACCTGATCACCGACGACGGCCTGACGGCGTACATGGAGCACTGCTCCAGCCGGATCGGTGACGCGTACTTCCGCACCCCACGTAACTCGATCAAGGGGTTCCTTGACCTGCTCGCCGTGCTGGAGCAGAACCCGCAGAAGACGTGGGCCGACATGATCGACGGCATCGAGATCGCCACCGAGTCCAACCCGGACCTCGACCCCATCGAGGCCTCCCCCGTCGACGCTGCCGTCGCCGCTCCACATCAGCTCGCCGGGGTCGGCACAACCGAGCCGGTCGCCCGAGTCGCCGAAGATCCCGACGATGAACTCAGCTCCTTCCGGCTCTGAGGCCACCCAGGCCCGGGGTGCGTTCGAGGCGCTGCATCCCAAGGTCCAGGAGTGGGTCTGGAAGCAGGGCTGGACGCAGCTTCGCGCGGTGCAAGCCAGCGCGGTGCAACCGATCCTCGACGGTGCCGTCGACATCATCATCAGCGCGGCGACCGCCAGCGGCAAGACCGAAGCGGCCTGGCTGCCGATCTGCTCCGCCCTGGCAACCCAGGCACAGAAGGAGCCTCCGCAGCCGGGAGTGAAGGTGCTCTACGTCAGCCCGCTGAAGGCGCTTATCAACGACCAGCACAGCCGCTTGCTGGATCTGTGCGAGGCGATCGACATCCCGGTCAACCGGCGACACGGCGACGTGGCGGGCAAGGAGCGCGACAGCCTCCGCACCGCCCCTGACGGTGCCCTGCTGATCACCCCCGAATCGTTGGAGGCGCTGTTCGTCCTGCAAGGCACGCGCATCCCGGCGATCTTCGCGTCCCTGCAGTACGTGGTGATCGACGAGATGCACTCCTTCATCGGCACCGAACGGGGCGCGCAGCTGCAGTCCTTGCTCCACCGCCTCGAGCTGGCCATCCGGCGACCGGTCCGCCGCATCGGCCTGTCCGCCACCTTCGCGGACTTCTCGGTGGCGCAGGAGTT
>JAOPXM010000148.1 GCA_025965125.1 Nocardioides sp. | reverse complement strand
GAGAGCATGCCCCCGACGTGCATCAGGCACGAGTTGTCGCCCGCGACCAGGACCTCGGCACCGGTCTCCCGCACGTGACGGGCCTTGTCGGCACCCATCGCCACCGAGGTGTCCGCGTTCTTCACCGCGAAGGTCCCCCCGAACCCGCAACACTCTGCGGCCCCCGGTAGCTCCACCAACCTCAGGCCCCGAACCGCCTGCAGCAACCGCCGCGGCCGATCCCCCACCCCCAGCATCCGCAGGGAATGACAGGTCGGGTGGTACGTCACCCGGTGCGGGAAGTACGCGCCCACGTCGACCACCCCCAGCACGTCGACCAGGAACTCAGTCAGCTCGTAGACCCGCGGCGAGGTCCGGTCCACGGCCTCGGCGAGGTGGGCATCACCTGAGCGGCGCGCCACGATTCCGTGCTGGTGGCGCACGGCGCCCGCGCAGGAGCCCGACGGCGTGACGATCGCGTCGTACGCCGCGAAGGCGTCCACGAACGTGCGCACCACCGGCACCGCCTCGTCGAGGTAGCCGGTGTTGATCATCGGCTGCGCGCAGCAGGTCTGGGCGGCCGGGAACTCGACCTCGACCCCGAGCCGGCGCAGCAGCGTGACCACGGCCTTTCCCGTCTCCGGGAACATTGCATCGTTCACGCACGTCACCATCAGCGCGACGCGCACGGCTACGGCACCAGGCCCTGCTCGGCAAGGTCAGACCACAGGCCGGGCGGGATCCGCCGGGTGAGGCGGTCCACGTTCTGCCGTACCTGGGAGGGCTGTGCCGCGCCGAAGATCACGCTCTGCACCATTTCGTCCCGCAGGGGGTAGTGCAAGGCGGCGGTTGGCAGGTCCACCCCGTGAGCCGCGCAGACCGCCGCGATCCGGCGCGCCGTCTCGAGCTTCGCCGCTGGAACCTCCCCGTAGTCGTACGTCGTCGGGCTGGTGGTGTCGGCGAGCAACCCGCTGTTGAAGACCGCTGCGGCGACCATCCGCGTGCCGGTCCTCGAGCAAACGTCGACGACCTCAGGCAGGACCGACTGGTCGAGCAGCGTGTAGCGCCCCGCCACCATCAGCAGGTCGGCGTCGCCGGTCCTGGCCACGGCGAGCAGTGCCTCGGTGTCCATGCTGCCCACCCCGATGGCGCCCACGGTTCCTGCCGCACGCAGGCCGACGAGCGCGGGCCACCCAGAGGTGACCGCCGCGGCCAGGTCCCAGCGCTCCGGGTCGTGCAGGTAGACGATGTCCACCGCGTCCAGCCCCAGCCTGTCGCAGGACTCCTCGAGGCTGGTGCGAATGCCGTCGGGGGTGAAGTCCCACTCGCGCCGGAGGTCGCCGGGGACCACGAAGCCTTCGGTGTCCTGCTCCCCCTGCCACCCCGCAACGGGCCGCAGCAGCCTGCCTACCTTGGTCGAGACCACGAACTCGTCGCGAGGCTTCGTGGCCAGGAAGCGGCCGAGTCGCCGCTCGGAAAGTCCGAGGCCGTAGTGGGGCGCGGTGTCGAAGTGCCGGACCCCGGCGTCCCAGGCGGTCGCCAGGAGGTCGGCGGCCTCGGCGTCGCTCATCGCGGTGCCGAGGTTGCCCAGTGAGGCGCCACCCAGGCCCATCACCGGGGGAAGGGCGGCGGTCACCGACCGGCCCACCGGTACTCGCTGACGGACAGGGGCAGGATCTCGGCCCCCGAGCCGGGAGCGGTCGGCGCCACGTAGTGGCCGCGGCTCACGACCGCCGGGGTGACGAAGTGCTCGTGCAGGTGGTCCACGAACTCGATCATCCGCCCCTCGGCGGTGCCGGAGACGGCCACGTAGTCGAACATCGACAGGTGCTGCACCATCTCGCACAGCCCCACGCCCCCGGCGTGGGGACACACCCGCACTCCGAAGCGGGCCGCGAGCAGCAGGATGGCCAGGTTCTCGTTGACGCCGGCGACCCGGGTGGCGTCGATCTGCAGGACGTCGAGGGCCTCGGCCTGCAGGAACTGCTTGGCCAGCACCCGGTTGGCCATGTGCTCGCCGGTCGCGACCGGGATCGGCGAGATCGCCTTCCGGATCGCGGCGTGGGCCAGCAGGTCGTCGGGGTTGGTGGGCTCCTCCACCCAGGCGAGGTCGAACTCAGCCAGTTCGCCGACCCACCGGACGGCCTCGGCCACCTCCCAGCGCTGGTTGGCATCGATCGCGATCGCGATATCGGGCCCGACCGCTCGTCGGGCGATTCCGAGCCTGCGGACGTCGTCGGCGAGGTCGAGCCCGACCTTGAGCTTGATCTGGGCATATCCCTCGTCGACCGCTTCACGGCACAACCGCTCCAGCTTGGCGTCGTCGTAGCCCAGCCAGCCGGGCGTGGTGGTGTACGCCGGGTAGCCGCCCGACAGCAGCTCGCGTCGGCGGCTTGCGCGCCCCGGCTCGGCCGCGCGCAGCAGCGCCAGCGCCTCCGGACGGGTGAGCGCGTCCTCGAGGTAGCGGAAGTCGACCAGGTCGACCAGCTCCTCCGGCGACATCTGCGAGAGCAGGTCCCACAACGGGAGACCCGCGCGCTTGGCCTTGAGGTCCCACAGGGCGTTCACGACCGCACCGACCGCCATGTGCATGACGCCCTTCTCCGGCCCGAGCCACCGCAGCTGCGAGTCGTGGACCAGGGTCCGCCACACGCCTCCCATGTCGTCGAGCAGCTCGTCGACCGGGCGGCCGACGATGTAGGAGCCCAGGGCCTCGATGGCGGCGCACTGCACGTCGTTGCCGCGGCCGATGGTGAACACCAGGGCGGCGCCGACGAGTCCGTCGGGGTCGTCGGTGGTGATCAGCACGTACGCCGCGGAGTAGTCCGGATCGGGATTCATGGCGTCGGACCCGTCCAGCAACTGGGAGGTCGGGAACCGGACGTCCGTGATCTCCATCGAGACGACGTGGGGCACGAGAACTCCTTGGCGGGAACGATCTGGGAGGGCGGAGAGGAGATGACTCTCACACCCTAGACATCTGATGTTTCGGGCGTCAAGATGGAATCATACAGACGCCTGTGGCGCTCCAGCGCCGCAAACAGCAGGGCCAGACATTGGATCTACGTATAGGGGTAGGGATGAAATTCGCGCGGCTGGGGCCACCCGGCGAGGAACGTGCCGTGGTGCTCGTCGAGGATGTCGCCCACACGCTGGACGGGGTGGCTGCCGACCTCGACGCGGCCTTCTGGGAGTCCGACGGCCCGGGCCGCGTGCGCGCCGCCCTGGCCGCCGGTCGGCTGGAGCGCCTGCCCGGAGCGGACGAGCTGCGCATCGGAGCGCCGGTCGCCCGGCCGGGCGCCATCTACTGCATCGGCATGAACTACGCCGCCCACGCGGCCGAGTCCGGCGCCGAGCCCCCCGCGCAGCCGGTCGTGTTCCTCAAGGTGCCCAACAGCGTGGCGGGACCCGACGACGAGGTCACCATCCCTCGCGGCAGCGAGAAGACCGATTGGGAGGTCGAGCTCGGCATCGTCATCGGCACCCGCGCGAGCTACCTCGACTCCCCCGAGGAGGGCCTCGCGCACGTCGGAGGTTTCGTCCTCGCCAACGACCTGTCCGAGCGCGCCTTCCAGCTCGAGGTCTCGGGCGGACAGTGGAGCAAAGGCAAGATCGCCGCGGGGTTCACCCCCCTGGGCCCCTGGCTCGTCACCGCCGACGAGGTCGCACCTGACCAGCTGGGGCTGCGCAGCTGGGTGAACGGCGAGGTTCGCCAGAACTCCAGCTCCGCGGACATGATCTTCGGGGTGGGCGAGATCGTCCACCACCTGAGCCAGTACGCCGTGCTGGACCCGGGCGACGTGATCCTCACCGGCACCCCCCAGGGCGTCGCGCTGTCCGGCCGCTTCCCGTACCTCGCCCCCGACGACGTCGTCGAGGTCGAGATCGACGGTCTCGGCCGGCAGCGTCAGCGGATGCGCGCCTGGGAAGGGGGCAAGTGATGGCCCAGGAGTTCGATGGGCTCACCGCCCTCGTCACCGGAGGTGCCTCGGGCATCGGTGCTGCCGTCGTGCGCGAACTGCAAGCGGCCGGCGCCCGGGTGGCGGCGCTGGACCTGCGTCCCGACGGGGCCCCCGAGGGCGCCCTGGGCGTGACCGCTGACGTGGCGGACGACGAGAGTGTGCGCCGGGGCGTCGAGACCGTGATCGGGGCCTTCGGGCGACTCGACATCGTCGTCAACAACGCCGGGATCGGCGCCCAGGGCACGATCGAGGACAACGGCGACGACGAGTGGCATCGGGTCCTCGACATCAACGTGCTCGGCATGGTCCGGGTGAGCCGGGCCGCGCTCCCCCACCTGCGGCGCTCGCCGTCGGCTGCCATCGTGAACACCTGTTCCATCGCGGCCACCGCGGGACTGCCGCAGCGCGCGCTGTACTCCGCGAGCAAAGGGGCGGTGATGGCGCTGACCAGGGCCATGGCCGCTGACCATCTGCCAGAGGGCATCCGGGTCAACTGTGTCAATCCCGGCACCGCGGCGACACCCTGGGTGGAGCGGCTGCTCGCGTCGGCGGCCGACCCCGAGGCGGAGCGCGCGGCCCTGGCCGCTCGCCAGCCGCAGGGCCGGCTGGTCTCGGCCGACGAGGTTGCCGGCGCCGTCGCCTACCTGGCCAGCCCCCGATCGGGATCTACTACGGGGACGGTTCTCGCCGTCGACGGTGGGATGGACGGGCTGCGCCTGCGGCCTCGCCCCTGAGGACAGGAGACAGCCCATGGCGTTGACGGACGAGGCCATCCAGCAGATCAAGGAGATGATCCTCGACGGGCGGCTCAAGCCGGGCGACCGGCTGCCGCGAGAAGCCGACCTGGCCGAGTCGCTGGGGTTGTCGAGGGGGTCGTTGCGCGAGGCGGTGCGCGGCCTGTCCATGATGCGCATCCTCGACGTCCGACGTGGCGACGGCACCTTCGTCACCAGCCTGGAGCCCGAGGTACTGCTGGAGACGATGAGCTTCGTCATCGACTTCCACCAGGACGCCAGCGTGCTGCACCTGTTCGAGGTACGCCGTGCTCTTGAGCCGGCCGCAGCGGAGATGGCCGCTCGGGTGCTGACCGCGGACCAGGCAGCCGCACTCGACGCCAACGTCGAGGCTCTCAGCGATGACCTGAGCATCGAGGCCATCGTCGCCAATGACATCGAGTTCCACCACCTGATCGCCGTGGCGTCGGGCAACCCGGTGCTGTGCTCGCTCATCGACGGAGTCGGCGGGCGCACCCAGCGGGCCCGCATCTGGCGCGGCATCACCCAGGCGGACGCGCTGGAGCGAACCCGGCGCGAGCACCGCGCCCTGGCCACCGCCATCCAGCAGGGTCGGCCCGACGTGGCCCGGGCCTGGGCGATCGCCCACATCGCCGGAGTCGAGGACTGGTTGAGGATCAGCCTCGGAGAGGGCGCGACAACGATCCCGATCGACACCCCGATCGACAACCCCACCGAAACCTCCACCGACAGCAGGAGCCATCCGCAGTGACCGACGCCGACACCTACCCCGGCCACACGTACGCCGACACCTACTCCACCCACACGTTTGTGATCGACGGGGTCGTCACCACCGTGGTCGCGCCGTTGCGGCCGCGGCGCACCGACATCGGCCTGCCATGGATCTGGCGCGGCGAGTTCCTCGGCCCCTTCGACGCGGCGGACCGGGCCCTGATCGACGACGGCTGGCACCTGGTGTACGTCGATGTCCGTGACCGGTACGGCGACCCCGTCGCCATGCAGGCGTGGGAGGCGACGCACGAGCGCCTGACCACCGAATGGGGCTTCGCACCCCGAGCCGGACTCATCGGGTTGAGCCGTGGCGGCCTGTACGCGTTGTCGTGGGCGGCCTTGCACCCCGAGTTCACGCTGGCAATCTACCTGGACAACGTCGCGGCCGACCTACGCAGCTGGCCCGGTGGACGGGCGCAGGGCATGGGCGTCGGCCCGGGCGGCGTGAAGGAATGGGAGGAGATGCTGCAGATCTGGGACATCGACCCCCGCGACGACGCCGCGCTGGTCGCGGCGAGCCCGATCGGAAAGCTCACCCGGCCGGCGGAGGCCGGCATCCCGCTGCTGCTGGTGTGGGGCGACGCCGATCTCGACGCGCCCCCGGCGGAGAACTCCGAGGTGCTCTACCGGATGTACGCGGAGCTCGGCGGACCGGTCGCCAAGATCGTGAAGCCCGGATGCGCGCACCACCCCCACGGCCTGGAAGGGGTCGAACCGGACGGGGTCGCCCCGGTCGTCGACTTCTTCGAGCGGGCCTTCGCCGCGAGACTCACCGAGGCCGGGAGCTGAGCCCGTACCAGCGTTCGGCGGTGCCACCCGTGACCGCCGCCGTGTCCGCGGCCGACAGCCCGCTCAGCAGGTCGTCCTGCACTTCGCGCGCACGGGCATAGGACGCGTGCGTCAGGCACACCGGCCAATCCGAGCCCGCCATGACCCGGTCCGCACCGAAGGCCGCCAGCACGTGCTCGGCGTACGGACGCAGGTCGTCGACGTCCCAGTCGGCACCGGCCTCGGTGAGCAGTCCCGACAGCTTGCAGGCGACATCGGTCGACTCGGCCAGCGCCGAGACGTGGGTACGCCACGGCTCGAGCGTGGCCTCGGCGATCGGCGGTTTGCCGGCGTGGTCCAGGACCCAGCGCAGGCCGGGGACCCGGTGGACGACGGCGACCGCCTGCGGCAGCTGGTCATGGGTGACCAGCAGCTCGTAGACCAGCCCGGCCCGCGCCACTGCCGCCAGGCCACGAAGCACGTCGGGACGGAGCAGCCACTCCGGGTCGGACTCGCCCTGGACCTGGTGCCGCACGCCGACCAGCCACTCGCCCCCCTCCCCGGAACGTAGGGCGGTCAGGCGCCCCGCGACGTCCGGGTCGGTGAGGTCCACCCACCCGACGACGCCGAGGATCTCCGGGTGGTGCTGGGCCAGGCTCAGCAGTTCGGGCGTCTCCTCGGGCGCCGTCACCGTCTGGACGACGATGGTGCCGTGGACCCCACCGGCGACGAGCTCCGGGCGGAGGTCGTCGAACAGGTAGGAGCGTCGCAGCACCGGGATGCCGCGCGTCCACTCCTGGTCCCGAACGGCCAGGTCCCAGACGTGGTGGTGAGCGTCAATCCTCATCAGGGCTCTCCCTTCTCCGCGCTCCTCCGCGCGCGAGCTCGTCATCAGTCGGTGTGGAACACCTCGGCCATCGGCGCCCAGAGCTGCCCGGGGGCCGCGCCCTCGACGGGCTGCTGACAGGGATCGGTGAGCCGCCACCAGTCCCGGGTCGCCGGGTCCGCGGCCATCGCCGCCAGGTCGGCTTCGTGGTCATCCCCGGCGTACTCGTAATAGGAGAAGAGCACGCCGTCACGCAGGAAGATCGTGTAGTTGCGGATGCCGCTCGCCTGGATCTGGCGCAGCACGTCGGGCCACACCGCCCGGTGCAGACGCAGGTACTCCTGCTCCATCTCGGGCCGGAGCCGGACCACGGATCCGAACCGCTGCATGCCGTCTCCTCAGGCCACGTGCTCGGCGTGCATGTAGCGGACCACCTGCCTGCTGCTGGCGGCGTAGTCGTGGGCCACGTTGTCCACCTCCCCCGCCAGCTGGCGGTCGTGCATGACGAGGATGCGGTCCGCGAGCGTCACCATCTCAGGGAGGTCGGAGGTGATCAGCAGGATCGCGAGTCCCTTCGCGGCCAGCTCGGCGATCAGCGTGTGGAACGACGCCTTGGTGCGGACGTCGATGCCCACCGTCGGCTCGTCGATGACGAGGATGGAGCAGTCCGCGGCCAGCCACTTGGCCAGACTGATCTTCTGCTGGTTGCCGCCCGAGAGCTGTCCGGCGAGCTGCTTGTGGCCCGAGATCCGGATGCCGAGACGGTCCACATAGGTGTCGAGCAGGACCGACTCGGACCGGTCGCGCACCATCCCCCACGCGCTGAGGCGGCGCCAGACGGTGACGGCGACGTTGCGGGTGACGGGCTGCTCGAGGAAGACGCCCTCCTCCTTGCGGTTCTCGCTCACGTAGCCCATGCCGTACCGGTGGAGGGCGTCGGCGACCGAGCGGATCCTCGCCTCCTGCCCGCGGATCAGGACGCTGCCGCTGGTGATGTCGTCGAGCCCGAGCAACGCCCGCGCGAGCTCGCTGCGCCCGGCACCCACCAGCCCGTACAGGCCGACGATCTCGCCAGGGTGCACGGTGAGGGAGACGTCCTCGTGGCCCACGGACGTGCTCACGTGCGCCAGCTCGAGCGCTGCGATCCCGGAGCGGTCCTTGGGCGGCGTGGGGTCGGGCTGCAGGTCGGCGAAGGAACGACCCACCATCAGGTCGATGACGTCCGAGCGGGACAGCTCGGACAGGGCACGGCCTTCGGCCACGCTACGGCCGTCGCGGAGAACCGTGACGGTGTCGGCGATGGCGAAGACTTCGTCCAGCTTGTGCGTCACCAGCACCACACAGGCGCCGTCGTCGCGCAGACGACGCACGACGGCGTAGAGGCGGTCCGCCTCCTGCGAGGTCAGCGTCGACGTGGGTTCGTCGAGCAGGAGCACCCTGCTGTCGGTGGCCAGCGCCTTGGCGACCTCGACCAGCTGCATCTGGGCGACCGAGAGCTCGGCCACGGGACGGTTGAGGTCGAGGTGGAGGTCGAGCTGTTGCAGGCACCGGCTCGCCAGTGCCCGCATCGCGGACTTGTCGACCACCCCGTGGCGTCGGGGCATCGACTGCAGGGCGATGTTCTCGGCGACCGAGAAACGCGGCACGAGATTGCGCTCCTGGTGGACGACCCCGATCCCGGCGGCGGTCGCGTCCTGGGGCTTGCCGAACGTCACCGGAGCCCAGGTGGCATCGTCTTCCGAGACCTCGACCACCCCGGCATCGGGGCGGTGCACACCGGTCAGCACCTTGATGAGCGTGCTCTTGCCGGCGCCGTTCTCCCCCAGCAGGGCGTGCACGGTGCCCGGTCGCAGGTCGAGGTTCACCCCGTCCAGGGCCCGAACCCCGGGGAACATCTTGACCAGGCCTTGGGCGCGCAGCCTCATGAGTCGTCCTTTCCTTCGCGACCGTGGCTCAGCAGCACGGCGCCGAGCACCACGCCGCCGACCACGAGGTCGACCCAGCGCGGGTTGATGTTGTACTGCGCCTGGGCGACGTCGACCAGGCGGACCACGAAGGCCGCCAGACAGGTGCCGAGCACGCTGACCACGCCCCCGGCCAGCACGACGCCTCCGATGATCGGCGCGGCGAAGCTCGGCAGGAGGAGGTCGTCACCGATGCTGGCGTTGACCGATCCGGACAGCATCAGCACCAGGACACCCGCGATCCCGGCGAGGAGTCCCGAGATCGTGTGCGCGACCACCAGGCTCCGGTCGTTCGAGATGCCCGACAGGCGGGCTGCGACGGGGTTGCCACCGCTGGCCAGCAGCCGGCGGCCGGAGAAGGTGTTGCGGAAGTACAGGGCTACCGCGATCGCGACCACCAGGGCGATGAGAAACACGACCGGGAGTCCGAGTACCGAGGCACGGCCCAGCTTGACCAGGCCGGGCGAGTAGCCCTCGTAGGTCCCGGTGCCGTTCACGCCGTACCGCAGGCCCGCGATGATCGTCATGGTCGCCAGGGTGACGATGAAGCCGTTGATGCGGGTGAGCACCACGAGCACACCGTTGGCGAGGCCGACCCCGGCCCCGACCAGGAGCGCGGCGGGCACGGCGATCCAGGGGCTCAGGCCGCTGTCGACCATGAGCCCGGCGGCCACCACGGACGACAGGCCGGTGAGCACGCCGACCGACAGGTTCATCTGGCCGACCGCCAGCACGACCATCTGGGACAGCCCGATGACCAGCGGCACGGCGAGGTACTGCAGGATCGCGCGGATCGTGCCGGGCTGCAGCAGGTTGCCCCCGGTCGTGACGGTCAGCACCACGAACGCGATGACGGAGATCGCGATGAGGATGACCTCCGTGCCGAGGAGGCGACTCCGGCGGGGCTGCGTGGCGACGGCCGCGGTTTCCGTGGTCGAGGTCATCTGCGGACCCCCCGCCGCTCGGCGAGGACGTGCCGGACCCGGTCCAGGGACAGGGCCAGGAGCAGCACCACTCCGATGAGGATCTGCAGCTGGTCCAGCTGGAACTGCAACAGGTTCAACCCCTTCTGAATGACGGAGGTCAGGGTGGCGCCCAGCACGGTGCCGAGCACGCTGACGGCACCGCCGGCGAGCAGGGTCCCGCCGAGCACCGGTGCCAGGAAGGACGGCAGGAGGAACTGGTCGCCGATGGTCGCCGAGAAGGCGCCGTTGTTGATGGCGAGCAGGAAGCCGGCCAGTCCGCACAGGAGCCCGGACAGCGCGTGCGCCTGGATGATGCGGCGGGTGACGGGGATGCCCGAGAGCCGGGCCGCTCGCAGGCTGGAGCCGGTCATCAGCATCTCGCGCCCCACCCGGCTGCGGCGGAACAGCACGCCCACGGCCACGACGGTGACCAGTGCGATCGGCACGACCAACGGCACCGGGGGCCCGCACACGGGCCCTGCGCAGTAGTTGTTCATCGTGTCGAAGCGCAGGGCGTCCATGCCGGCGGGGTGGACAGCGAAGGCAACGCCGTCGGTCGCCCAGGCGTACAGCAGGGACACCAGGCCCAGCAGACCGAAGTCAAGAGCCAGCGTGACGACGAAGGAGTTCACGCCGGTGGTTGTGATGATGGTGCCGGCGAGGGCGCCGATGAGGGCACCGACGACCAGCGCGACCGCGAGTCCCACGACCAGCGGGGCGTGCAGACGGTCGTAGGTCAGCCCCGCGGCAAACGCGGACACGGCCGCCATCCGAGGGACCGCGAGGTTCATGTGGCCCAGCGACAGCACCGCAAGCTGCGCGAGACCGACGATGGCGAACACGCTCAGGTCGGCCTGCATCGGGACGAGGGTGAGGTCGACGTTCAGGAACGACGGCCGCAGGGCCGAGAACAGGATCACCAGCGCGACGATCACGACCAGCAGGCCGACGCGCGGGTTCGCCCACCACGGCAGGCCGGACGGTGTGGTGCTGTCCTCCTGGGGCGGAGCAGCCGGTGCGGAGGTCAAGGTCGCTTCACCCATGTCAGGCCACTCGCAGGTTGTCGAGCGCGTCCAGGTCCCACGCGATCCCTAGCCCCGGCGTGGTCGGCACGAGCGCGTGACCGTCCACGATCGTGAGCTCCTCGGTGGTGACGGTGCGCAGCTGCGGGATGTACTCGAGGTAGCGGCTGTTCGGGATCGCTCCGCACAAACTGACGTGTAGCTCCATGAGGAAGTGCGGACACACCTGGACATTGTGCGCCTCCGCCAGGTGCGCCACCTTGAGCCAGGGCGTGATCCCGCCGACCCGCGCGACGTCGGGCTGGACGATGCCGGCGGCACTGCGACCGAGGTACTCACCGAACTGGCCCAGGGAGTACATCGACTCGCCCACGGCCACCGCGACGGACGTGTGGGCGGCCAACCGCTCATGACCTCGTACGTCGTCGGCGGGCAGTGGCTCCTCGAACCACAGCGCGCCCACCTCCTCGAGCGGCGCGGTGCGCCGTAGGGCCTCGGCCAGCGTGAACGCCTGGTTCGCGTCCACCATGAGGTCGCGGTGCGGCCCGATCGCGTCCCGAACCGCCCGGAGCCGCTCGGCGTCCTCGGCCGGCGAGGGCTTCCCGATCTTGATCTTGACGCCCTTCGCCCCCGCAGCCACCACCTTGTCGGCTCCGGCGACCAGATCCTCGATCGACAGGTGGAGCCAGCCGATCTCGGTGTCGTAGACGGGGACCTCGGTCCTGGCGCCTCCCGCCATGACGCTCAGCGGGAGACCCGCCACCCGGCAACGGCGGTCCCACAGCGCGGTGTCGACAGCGGCCAGCGCCAGCGACGTCACCGCGCCCACGGCCGTGGAGCGAGTGGCGTTGTAGCTCGTGCGCCACACCGCCTCGACGGCCTCGGCGTCCTGCCCCACCAGCTGCGGGATCAACGTGTCCTGCAGGAGCGCGAGAACGGCCGAGCCGCCGGTGCCGATGGTGTAGGAGTACCCGAGACCCGAGGCGCCGTCGTCGGTGTGCACCTCGACGAAGATGGTCTCCTGCTTCAGGAAGGACTGCATCGCGTCAGTGCGGACGGTCTCGACCGGGATGTCGACGAGCCAGGCGCGTGCGGCTGTGATGGTCGCCGTCACGAGCAGCTCAGGTACTTGTCGTCGAAGTCCTGCCGCAGCTTGGTCGTCTCCGCCTGGCGCTCCTGGTCGTACGAGTCCACGTTGTCACTGGAGACGACGAAGGAACCGGAGTCGATGGTGACACCGGGGGTCGTCATCGTGCACCCCTCGGCGAGCTTCATCAGCGCGTAGGACCCGACGGTCGCCTGCCCGACGGGGTTCTGCGCGACGGTCGCGGCCACGGACCCGTCCTTGATCCCGGCCAGGATGGTGGGGTCGTCGTCGATGGCCACCACTTTGATCGGCAGGCCGCTCTGCTTCACCGCTGCGGCCGACGCCACGGCCGGGTTGTAGGCGGTGTTCACGATGCCCTGGATGTCCGTGCCGCGGGCAGCCAGCAGGTCCGCGACCGAGCGCTGTGCCGTCTGCAGGTCGATGTCGATGTCGGTGATGGTCTGGACCAGCTTCACCTTGCCGTTCGTCTCGTCGACCGCCTTCTGCACGCCGTCCATCCGGCGCTGGGTGTTCGAGTCGACCTTGTTGCCCGTGAGGTGCACGAGGTTGCCCTGGCCGCCCATGGCCGCGATGGCGGCCTTCGCAGCCTTGTACGCCGCGGCTTCGACGTCGGTCGCCAGGCAGAACGACGCGTCGTCGGTGGTCCCGGCCGGGCAGGAGGCGATCGACGCGACCTGGAAGCCCTGGCGGGTGAGGTCCTGGAAGGTGGAGTTGATGTTGTCGGGCGACACCCCGAAGATGCCGAACGCGTTGTATCCCTGCGCGGCGAGGGACTTCAGCACGTCGTTCTGCTTGGTCTGGTCCCAGCCGGAGGTCTCGTTGAAGGTCACGTCGCCGAGACCGAACTCCTGCTTGGCCTGCTGGCCCGCGGCCTTCCAGGGCTGGAAGTAGGGGTGCGGTCCACCCGGCACCAGGGCGATCTTCACCTGGTCGGCCGTCAGGGCGCTCGTGGCGTCGTTTCCGCTGGCGGTGGTGTTCTTGCTGCAGCCGGCGGCCAGGGCCAGCGAGGCGACGGTGACCGCGACGAGCGCGCCGCTGCGAAGTTGCCGGAAGTTCATGGGGACTCCTTGGACGTGACGACGGTCACTGTGACCGCAAGGTCGAACGTAATTCGTCATACGTCTTCTGTCAACGCCTCCGGTCTGCTTAAGATGCGGGCATGACCGAGCCAGCGGAACTTCGCCACTGGCCGCGCCGGCCCGCCCGCCTTGCGGTCGCGGTCGTCGAGGAACTGGTGGACCGGGTCGTCGGCGGAGACTTTCGCGCCGACACCCTGTTGCCGACCGAACCTGCCCTGTGCGACACCTTCGGCGTGAGCCGCACGGTCGTCCGCGAGGCGGTGAAGGCGCTCGAGACGATGCGGCTGGTGAAGGTGCAGCAGGGGCAAGGCACCACCGTACGACCCCTGCCCGACTGGGACCTGTTGGCCCCCGTGGTCCTGAGCGCGGTCGTCCGCCACGACGCGGAGCTGTCCATCCTCGAGGACCTGGTCGACGTCCGCCGGTCGCTCGAGTCACAGATGGCCGCCCAGGCCGCCGAGCGCGCCACCGAGCAGGAACGGACCCTGATCTGCGAGCGGATGGCCACGCTCGAGAAGGAGCTCGACAACCCGCAGCGCTATCTGGCGGCCGACGTCGCGTTCCACGACTCCATCCTCGCCGCGTCGGGCAACCGCCTGGGCCGCGCAATCATCCACACCCTCACCGAGGAGGCGTACCGGAGCATGCGCTACGTGGGCGACCCGTCGAGCGCCGAGCTGGAGCTCTCGAACGTCGCCCACCGAGAGATCCGCGACGCCATTCTCGCCGGTGACGACGCCGGGGCGGCCGACGCCATGAACCGCCACATCATCGGCTCGTGGCATCGCCGCCGGCCGACGCGGCACGAGCAGGGTCAGCAGTCCTGACCCGACGCACATCGCCCGACGCCGGCGTTCGATCTATGATCTTGCATACTCGATGTTGGCCCCGGGTGGCCGCTCGGCAGAGTCTCTCGCCGACTGGCTACTGGCGAGTCCGGCACGGAGTGCGACGACATGGAGGGCCCATGACCATCGAGCCAGGCGGCACCCCCGTGGTCGGCGCCCCGCCCGGAGACGGCAGCGGCCTGTTGGTGTCGGCCCTGTCGCGGCGCAGCCTCACCGATGACGTCCACGAGTCGATGACCGCGCTGATCATGGATCACGCGATCCCGCCGCACACCAGGATCAACATCGACCAGCTCGCCCGGCAGCTCAATGTGTCGCCGACCCCCGTTCGAGAGGCCCTCGCCCGACTCGAGGAAGCGAGCCTGGTGCGCAAGGAGCCCCTGCGGGGGTACTTCACCACGCCACTGCTGACGCGATCGGAGTTCGAGGACCTCTATGAGTTCCGCCGGCTGCTCGAGCCCTGGGCGGCCGCCCGAGCGGCGGCGACCGCGGACGAGGCCGGACGGAGCCGACTCCGGGAGGAGCTCCGCACCGGGGCCGACCTGCCGGGCGGCTCGGACTACGAGAGCTACAAGACCCTCACCGCGCACGACCAGCGGTTCCACTCGATGGTGCTGGAGCAGGCGGGCAACCAGGTGATGCAGAACGCGTTCGCGCGAACCCACTGCCACCTCCACCTGTTCCGGCTGTTCTACGGTCGCGCCTTCGCGTCACCGGCGATAGATGAGCACCGCGGCGTCGCTGAGGCGATCGCGGCGCAGGATCCCGAGCGGGCGTCCGCGGCCATGCTGGCCCACATCGAGGCGTCGTACGAGCGGCTGAAGGACGCCGCCCAGTGACGGCGATCGAAGAATCCCGAGACTTTCAGCGGTCGTGTCCGTAATACGATATAGGATCTAGGTTATGTGACGAGGTTCACCTACATTGGCGGGCGGTAACACCCCACCCCCCTGTAGAAGGAGAAACCTCATGGCCGGCCTCTCGGGCGAACCTGGTCTCGCAACAACCCCACTGAACCGTCGGCGAATCCTTCAGGCGGCCGGCCTGATGGGACTCGTGGCAGCGGTACCGGTCTTCGAGCCGCACCCTGCGGTAGCGCGGGCCGGGGAGTCGACGCTCCTGCCCGACTCCCAGGCTCTGAAGATGTGGTACCGAACCCCCGCCGCAGAAGCGAAGATGATCGAGGAGGGGCTCCCGGTCGGCAATGGTCGGCTCGGCGCGATGGTCGGCGGCGGCCCGGACAGCCAGGCCTTCTTCATCGCGGACGCCTCCATGTGGAGCGGCGATGTCAGCGACTCGCTCGACGGCGACGGGCAGTTCCCGTACGACCGCGAGCACTTCGGCAGCTTCCAGCTGCTCACCAAGGCCCGGGTCCGCCTGGCCGGCCACACGCCAGATGCGATCGCGGACTACCGCCGGTCGCTGGACCTCAGCAACGGCGTGCTCGTGACGACGTACACCCTCGCCGGGGTGAGCTACCGGCACGAGTGCTTCATCAGCCACCCCGACGACGTGCTGGTGCTCCGGCTCAGCCAGACCGGGTCCCGCAGCGGGACTCTCACCGGCTCCGTCAGCCTGGAGCCGACGCGCGACGAGATCCTCACCGCCGACGGTCCCGGGCGCCGCGTCACCCTCAGCGATGACCTGGGGAACGGCCTCAAGTACGCCGCGACCGCGGGCGCCGCCGCCGTGAGCGGCAAGATCTCGATGGCCGGTTCGGCGGTCACCTTCGCCGGGGCAACGGAGGTCGTCATCGTCATCAGCGGTGGCACCAACTACCGCCCCGATGCCTCGATCGGCTACCGCGAGCCGAAGGTGGACGTCTCGGCGATTGCCCGGGACAAGCTGCGGATGGCACTGCGCGCGTCCGGCTCCCAGCTCCTCGGCACGCACGTCGCCGACTACCGACGCGCCTACGACTCGTTCAACCTCGACCTCGGCAGCTCGAGCGGGGAGCAGCGGGCGCTCGACACCGGCGAGCGCCTCGCCAGCTACGGCGACCCCGACGGCCCGCGGGACCCTGAGCTCGAGGCCACGTACCTGCAGTTCGCCCGTTACCTCACCATCACCGGCTCCCGGGACAGCCTGCCGACGAACCTCCAGGCCCTGTGGCTGGAAGGCAACAACCCGGCGTGGTCGAGTGACTACCACACCGTCATCAACATCCAGATGAACTACTGGCCCACCCACCGGTTCGGGCTGGCGGAGTTCGCCGAGCCGATGCTGGACTACTGCCTCGCTCAGCTGCCGGAGTGGTCGCGGCAGACGCAGGAGCTGTTCAACGACCCGCGCAACCGATTCCGCAACACCTCCGACCGCATCGCGGGGTGGACGCTGGCCATCTCGACGAACATCTACGGCGGCAACGGGTGGTGGTGGCACCCGGCCGGCGGCGCTTGGCTGTGCCTCGAGCTGTGGCAGCACTACGAGTTCACCCTCGACCGGAAGTTCCTGGCGCGGATGATGCCGCTGCTGCGGGGGGCCGTGGAGTTCTGGGAGACCCGGCTGATCGAGACGACGGTGGGCGAGGGCGACCAGGCCCGCACGGTCCTGGTCGGGGACAAGGCGTGGTCGCCCGAGCACGGCCCGCAGGACGGCAGGGGCAACACCTACGACCAGGAGCTCGTGCACGCGCTCTTCGGCAACTTCGCCGAGGCGTCGCGGCTCCTGGGGAGCGACCGCGAGCTGGCAGCGAAGGCGACGGAAATGCGGGGCCGGCTCTACCTGCCCCAGGTCAGCCCCAAGACGGGCTGGCTGGAGGAGTGGATGAGCCCCGACAACCTCGGCGACGCCCAGCACCGGCACCTGTCTCCCCTGATCGGCTGGTACCCCGGCGACCGGATCCGCCTCGACAACCAGCCGGCGGAGTACGTCGAGGGGGTGCGCCAGCTGCTGGAGGCGCGCGGTTACGACAGCCCGGGCTGGGGCTGTGCCTGGCGGGCCGCCTGCTGGGCTCGAATGAAGGACGCCCGCCGTGCCTACCTCTCGCTGCAGAGCGTCCTGCGGCCCTCAGAAGGGGTGCGCCACGGCACGTCGATCAACCTCTTCGACATGATGTTCGGGCCGTCGTTCGGCTACCAGGGCCAGGTCTTCCAGATCGACGCCAACTACGGCGTGCCCGCGGCGATGATGGAGATGCTCGTCCACGCGATGCCGGGCGTCGTGGACCTCATGCCGGCGGTGCCCGAGCACTGGAAGGACGGCAGTGTGCGCGGGATGGGCGTGCGCGGCGGCTTCAAGCTCGACATGGACTGGAAGGACGGCCGTCCGACCAGCGTCACCCTGCACAGCGTCGGCGGGCGCCGTACCCAGGTACGCGTGGGCGACTGGAAGCAGACGGTCAGCCTGCGCGCCGGGGGCTCGGTGAAGTTGACGCCGCAAGGCGTCCCCTACCCGCCTCCCCCGCCCCCGCAGCCGGGGCCGCCGAGCATGATGGTCATCAACGCGCGCAGCGGCCTCGCCATGGAGATCTACGGCGGTGGCTCGAACGCCGGCGCCAACATCGACCAATGGGACTACGCCCTCTCGACAAGTCAGACCTGGCACTTCGTCGATGCCGGCGACGGCTACGTCACGGTGAAGTCGACCAGGTCCGGACTGGTGCTCGACCTTCCGGACGGGCAGACCGCGGAGGGCACCGACGTCATCCAGTGGCCGCTCGACGGTGACACCAGCCAGCACTGGCGGGTCGAGGATGCGGGGCCGGGCCAGTCGCTGATCCGGCACCGCGCCACCGACAAGGTGCTCGGCGTGACCGGGGCATCGAGCCAGCGGGGTGCCCTCGTCGAGATCCAGACCCCGACGGGCGACCCGAGCCAGCTCTGGAAGATCGCACGTGCCTGAGCGGCCGCTGATCGTCCAGCCCTCGTGGCTCGCTTCGTCCCTCCCATTCCTCAGAAGGTGACCCCATGAACAGACAACCCACGACTCGCCGCGCAGCCTTGCGATCGCTGGTCGCCTCGTTGGCCGGGGCGGCAATGCTGCTGGCCCCCGTCCCGGTGGCAACCGCGGTCAACCGGCCTGACAACCACCCCGCCCAGAGCCAACGGATCGCCGCCTGGTCGCCGAGCATGACGACCGGCGGTCCGAGCTTCGACAACCAGACCATCCGCATGGTCGTGCACAGCAGCATCGCCGGATCGGACCCCCGGATCACTCTGTCCAACCGCTTCAGCGACACGCCCCTCACCGTGGCATCCGTCGAGGTCGCCGAGCAGGACACCGGTGGCGCCGAGGTGCCGGGTACCTCCCGAGCCGTGACGTTCGACCACGCCGGCAGCGTGACGATCCCGGCTGGTGCCGAGCTGGTCAGCGATGCCATCCCGATCTCGGTCGACGCCGGGGAGAATCTGCTGGTCAGTCTCTACCTGCCGACCGCGACCGGCACCTCCACCTGGCACTCCGACGCCTTCGACACCACCTTCATCGCCGCGGGCGATCACACCGATGACGAGGACGCAGCCGGCTTTGCGACCAGGACGACCTCCTGGTACTACCTCGCCGGCCTGGACCTGAAGTCCCACACGGCGCAGGGCACCGTCGTTGCGTTCGGCGACTCGATCACCGATGGCTACGCCTCGTCACGAGGCACCTACCACCGGTGGCCCGACCACCTGGCGCGCCGACTGGCCGCGGAGCCCGGCCCGCAGCGGCTGGGCGTGGTCGACGCGGGCATCGGCGGCAACCGCGTGCTCACCGACGTGCCCAACCTGTGGCAGGGCATCAGTGCTCTCAAGCGGTTCAGGCATGACGCCCTGGGCCAGCCGGGGGTCACGGACGTGATCCTGCTCGAAGGCATCAACGACATCGGCAACAACGCCGGCCCGAACAACGGGCCCCTCACGGCCCAGGACCTCATCAACGGCTACCTGAGCCTGATCAACGAGGCACACGCGGCCGACGTCAGGATGATCGGAGCCACGTTGCTGCCGGACAGGGGCAATGGCTACTTCACCGCCGCGGGTGAGGCCATCCGTCAGGAGGTCAACCGCTGGATCCGCACCAGCGGCGCCTTCGACGGGGTCATCGACTTCGACCGCGTCATGCGCTCGCCGACGGACCCGGCCGCCCTGAGGGCTGAGTACGACGCCGGCGACCACATCCACCCCAATGACGCCGGGATGGAGGCCATGGGCAACGCCATCGACCTGGCGCTGCTGCAGGACTGACCGGGACTGCCGGTCGCAGCCGGAGCGCCGTCACGGTTCCCGTGACGGCGCTCCTGGCTCGCTGTCGTCGCTGAGGTCTCGACTCGGATTGAGATCGTGAGGTTCGCGAAGGGTGGCAAGGACGAGGTCGAGCAGGGCGGCGGTGGCGCGGCTCGGCGTGCGGTCCCCGGGCGTGGCCAGGGACATGGGCCAGTCGAGGTCGGCGCCGGCCACCCGGAGGGCGACCACCGCGTCGTCCTCGCCGACGGCGAACCGGGGCAGCAAGGCGATCCCGAGACCGTGGCGGATGTACGCCGGGGCGGTGGCGACGTCCGTGATCTCGATGCTCACCCGTCGCCGGACCCCCGCCTCCTCGAACGCCCGGTCGGCGACGCTGCGGTTGCCGTAGCCGACCGGTGAGTCGATGAAGTCGAGGTCAGCCAGGTCGGTGATCGGCACCCGGTTACGGTCGGCCAGCGGGTGATCTACGGGCACCACGAGGACCATCGGCGTGCGCGCGAGCTCCGTCAGCTGCACCCCCGGTGGCGGGTGTCCGGGCAGTGACACGAAGGCGAGGTCGAGCCTGCGCTCGACCAGGGCGTCCACCAGCCCCATCGAACCGGACGGGGCAGCACTGAGACGCAGCAGCACCCCGGGGTGCCGACGGTGGAACTCACCGAGCACGCCCGGCACGTCGAGGAGCCCGACCGAGGTCATGGTGCCCACGCGTACGGTTCCGCGCAGCCCGCCGCGTACCTCCTCGACCGCGTCGCGGGCGTCGCGGGCAGCGTCCAGCGTCGCCTGGGCTCTGGGGAGGAGTGTGGCCCCGGCGTCGGTCAGGTCGACGCGCCGGGGTGTGCGGTCCAGGAGCCGGGAACCGAGCTCACGCTCGAGCGCCTTCACGCCGGCCGAGACCGCGGACTGCACGACGTGCAGCCGGGCCGCAGCAGCGGTGAAGCTGCGCTCCTCGGCGACGGCGACGAAGTACTCCAGATGGCGCAGCTCCACACCCGCATGCTATCAACGAACGCGATCGGTTCCATCGAGAACATTCGTTGGATTTGATGACTCCGGCGGGCGAGGGTTGCCGGACAACCCCCGTCTTGTCACCTGCCGAGGAGCAACCGAATCCCATGTCCGCATTGACGCGCCCACCTGTCACCGCCCCCTCACCGGCTGAGCCCTCGCCGAGCGCCCCTCAGCGCGTCGACCGGGCCCGGCACCACCTGGGGTTCTGGTTGGTCGCCATGGCGTTCATGACAGCGATGGCGTTCTCGACCGTCCCCGCACCGTTGTATCCGCTGTACCAGGCCAGGAGCGGGTTCTCGACCTTCATGATCACCGTGATCTTCGCGGCCTACACCGTCGGGGTGGTCACCAGTCTCCTGCTCGCCGGCCACGTCTCGGACTGGGTGGGACGCAAGAAGGTCCTGATCCCCGCTCTCGGCCTGGAGCTGGTCGCCGCGGCCCTCTTCCTGAGCACCCCGTCGCTCCCGCTGCTCATCGTGGCCCGCCTGATCAGCGGGATCGGCGTCGGCATGCTGACCGCCACGGCCACCGCGCACCTGCACGAGCTGCACACCCGGCACCGGCCCGAAGCCTCAGGGCTGCGGTTCGAGGCGGTCTCGACCGCGGCCAACATCGGCGGGATCGGAGTTGGTGCGCTGATCTCCGGGGTGCTGGCCCAATACGTGAGTGGCCCGCTCCGCACCCCGTACCTGGTTTTCGCGGGACTGCTGCTGCTCAGCATCGTCGCCGTGGCGCTGGCCCCCGAGACCGTCGAGGAGAAGCCGGTCCGCCCCGCCTACCGGCCACAGCGGATCAGCGCAGACCACGGCGACCGGGCGGCGTACATCGCTGCCGCAGCCGCTGGCTTCGCGTCCTTCGCCGTGTTCGGGGTGTTCACCTCCGTCGCGCCGGGCTTCGTCGGTGGCGCCCTCCACCACCCATCTCCGGCGCTGGCCGGGCTGGTGGTGTTCGCGGTCTTCGGACCCGCCGCCCTCGCGCAGACGCTCACCAGCCGGATGCGCCCCACCGCCAGACTGGCCACGGGCCTCACCGCCCAGGCGCTCGGCCTGGTCGTGCTGACCCTGGGCATGCGCGCCACGAGCCTCCCTGCCTTCCTCGTCGGCGGCGTCACCATCGGGATCGGCGCCGGACTGCTCTTCAAGGCCGCGGTCGGCGCGGTCGCCTCGATGGCTGCACCTGCGAAGCGCGGCGAGGCCCTGGCGGGACTGTTCCTCATCAGCTACCTCGGGCTCAGCCTGCCCGCCGTTGGTATCGGCATCCTCACGCGCTACGTCAGCTCCACCACGGCGATGACCTCGCTCGCAGTCGTGGTCCTTGCCATCCTCGGCGCGGTTGCGACACTCAGTCGGCGCCGCACCAGCCAGTAGTGAGACGGGTCGGGCTGACAGCAGGCGATTCACAGGCAACGGACAACAGGTCCACAAGCACCACGGCAACGCTGGCAGCGGCGCATGAAGAGACTGTGAAGCCCGCCGAGCACTCGTCCCGAGTGCCTCGCACTGCTTCCACGTCGGCCCATTTCCGTGGCCACCGCAAGGACTTCCTGGCCCTTACCGAGGTGGAGACACGTGAAGAGCGACAGACGTTCCGAGAGACCCCCGACGTACGACGTGCTCGAGCTCTCGCCAAGGACGAGGTCCGGTCTGGTCGACATCGTCTCGGGGAGCTTCGGAGCCGGCCACGATGCCGCCGCGCGCGAGATCGCGTCGCGGTTCAGGGCGCGGGGCTACACCACCCGCACGTGGGACATCGTGGACTTCTTTCCCTGGCGGCTGGGCGCCCTGCTCAGGCGGTTGTACTTCCTGCAGCTGCGATCGGTGCCAGGGACGTGGGAGACACTCCTCCACCGCCTGGAGCCCGGACACACGCTCCACGGAGCCGTCGTGCGCGCGCTCGCGATGACGGCCGACCCGCTGCTGAGCATCTCCACGGCCCGACCGGAGGTGATCATCTCGACCCATCCGTTCGCCAGCCAGGCACTGGGTCAGCTACGCGAGTCCGGCCGACTGGGCGTCCCCGTGGTCACCTACCTGACGGACATGTCCGTGCACCCACTCTGGGTCCATCCAGCCGTTGATCTGCACCTGGCCCTGCACGAGATCCCGGCAGCCCAGGCACGGCGCCGATTCGGCACCACCCGTGTGATCGACCCGCTCATCCCCCTCGACGGCGCTCCACGTCCCACGGACGTCCTGGCGAGACGCGAGCTGCGCGCCCGGCTGGGACTTCCACCGGACCAGCCGCTCGCCCTCGTCACGGGCGGGTCCCTCGGCATCGGAGAGCTGTTCCGATCAGCGCGGGACATCGCGAGGACGGGACTGGCCACCCCCGTCGTGCTCTGCGGGGAGAATCGATCCCTGCACCGACGGCTCTGCTCGGCTGCGGGTGTCATCCGTCTGGGCTGGCGTGACGACGTGCCGGACCTGCTGCGCAGCGTCGACTGCGTCGTCCAGAATGCCGGCGGTTTCACGTCCCTCGAGGCGATCGCGGCGGGCACGCCGACCCTGTCCTACCGATGCATCCCCGGGCACGGCCGGACCAATGCCCAGGCCCTCCACGATGCCGGGCTGATCCCGTGGGCCAAGGACGAGCTCGAGCTCCGTCGCGAGCTCCAGGCAGCGCTGACCCGCGTGGTCCCGGCGCCCGACCCCGGGTGGGGCCCGAGGGCCGATGTGGTCGACGCCGTCTTCCCGGAGCGGGTCGAGATCCCCGCGTGAGAGGCTCGGCCGCCGCCCTGGTTCCTGCGCTCGCCGTTGCCGCCCAGACGACGCCGGCGCTCACCTCCCTGCCATGGGTACGACGCACCCTCACCCCGACACTGGCAGGGATCAGCCGACGCCCCCACGTGGCCTTGACCTACGACGACGGTCCCGACCCCGTCAGCACGCCCCTGTTCCTGAGGCTCCTGGCTCGCCACGGCCGATTCGCGACCTTCTTCCTCCTCGGTGAGCACGCCGCGAGGTACCCCGACCTCGTCCTGCACATGACCGAGCTCGGGCACGAGGTGGCGGTCCACGGCTGGGACCACCGATGTCTTGCCTTCAAGCGCCCGGGCCGGCTGGTCGACGAGGTCAAGCGCACCAAGGACCTCCTCGAGGACATCACCGGAAAGTCGGTTCGGTGGTACCGGCCGCCGTACGGCGTCCTCACGGCCGAAGGCCTGAACGCCGCGCGGGCTGCGCGTCTGCGGACCGTCCTGTGGACCGCGTGGGGACGCGACTGGACATCGACCGCCACTCCGGATTCGATCAGACGCACCGTCCTGCGCAGCCAGAAGCCGGGCGGCACCGTCCTGCTCCACGACACGGACCGCACGTCGGCCCCTCTCTCCTGGCGAAACACCCTGGGTGCTACCAGCGAGCTGCTCGACCACTGGGCCCGACAGGTCGTTCCGGTGGGTCGCCTGAGCGAGCACTGGGCTGACCCAGGGGTCGATCTCAGATTGAGACTCGTGACCGCTGAGCAGCGTGAATCCTGATCGAGACCGGATGAGTCGAGAGACGGGACGAGCTTCATGAGCACAGCCGCGCACGAAAGGGACTGGCAACGAGTCAGCGCAGAAGGACTCGCGGGACTGAGTCTGGACAGCCTTCCGGCCGCCGAGCTCCTCTTCCTGGACGCGCTGGCGGCCTACCTGATGGGTCCCGAGGCTCCTGAGTCTCCGTACACGATCGAGCAGGGCACCGTGATCGTCGGGCACTTGCTCCGTGCCGTGGTCGACGCCTCGAAGCTGGAGCTCGAGAGCAGTCCCCCGGGCAGCGACGAGATGTCGGAGGCCCGTACGGCGGTCCTCGAGGGTGCCCATCAGTTCGCGAGCCGGGGCGTTCCTGGCGTGAAGCAGCTCGTGAACCGGTTCCTGGCGGCGGCCGTCGGGGAGCTCGAGATCCACCGGGAGTCGGCCGAGGCCCAGACTCGCTCGCTGTTCTACTACGGGTTGCTTGCGGTCGCCTCGGGCCCGAACAACCGTCTCACCCAGGCGGCTGCGGAAGGGATCATGGACGTCTTCACGGCGTGGGACGCGCAGATCGGCGCCGGTTTCGTCCCGCCGTGGCGGGTCGTGGCGACGACCTGAGCCATCGGGGCTCCCCTAGGTGATCGAGTACCGCACCCAGGCGCCACCTGCCGGGCCGGCCACCGCGTGCAGCCGGGCGTTCTGGTCCCCGGCCAGGGGTAGTGCGAAGGTGGAGGCGATGGCGGCGCAGGCCGCCGGAGCCTCGGCGAACGTCACCGGGGTCGGGGTCACCGTCCAGGTGCCGCCGGCCAGGCACGCTGCCGGGTGGGCGTCCGTGCACGGCGCGGCGACCCAGCGGCCGTCGGCTCCCTGCAACGTGCAGCCTCCGGCCCCCACACGCGGCTCGTCCGGTGCCCAGCTCCACAACGAGGCCTGGATGCGGCCGTCCTCGGGGAGCAGCTGGTCGAAGCCGAACAGGTTCACGCCACAGTCGGTCATCGACTGGACCTTCTGCGGGGTGAGCGCCTTCGGGTCGGCGGGTGGTCGGGTCGGGTCGAGCAGGGCCGAGACCAGCGTGGAGTCCTCGAAGTAGCGAACCAGCTGGGTGGCATAGACGCCGGCGCCGTACGTCGCGTCGCACGCCGGGGCGGGCTGGTAACCGGAGGTCGAACCGCTCTCGACGTGGACGCCATTCCAGTCGAAGACGTCGGCCGACCAGCCGGGAGCACAGGACCCGACGAGCACGACGCGGGCACCGGAGGCACGGACGGTGTCGCGCGAGGCCCCGAGCGGCAGCGGGACGCAGCCGTTGGCCGCGCGCTGCCCGGGGTCGGGATGGTAGATGAGGCTGCTGCCGTCGGGACGGCGCAACACACTGTCCAGGGTGGCGATCGCCGACGCGTAGGCCGTCGAGTTCTTCATCGCGTCCTCGAGGTAGAGCAGGACGACCTCGTTGGTGTGGCCAGGTGCGTTCAGCCATGCGGCGATCTTCGGGAGTGTGTTCGCGAACAGCGGTTCCAGGGTGCAGCCGAGGTCACCCACCTCAGGTCCCTGTCCGTGGCACACGGTGACCGCCTGCCTGCCGAGGAGCTCGAGTCGCGGAATGTAGTGCAGGTCCAGCTCGAGCGAGCGGACGTCGATGTCCAGCTGCTGGGTCAGCGACAGCTGCTGGTTGGAGTCGGCGTGGGACAAGGTGAGGGAGTCGCTGAGACTGTTGAACGAGTTGTGTGTGCCCAGCCACTGCGCGTCTCGCAGCGGCAGGGAATCTCCGAGCGCGTACTGGAACTTCGCTGCCTGGTGCACCCAGGACTGCAGGTACGCGTCCCGTGCCGCCTGGGTGACCTTGTGCGCCAGCGGGAGTACACAGAGTGCGTCGGGCACACCGACCCGACGACACTCGGCGCCGACCGCATCGGTGACCTTGCCCAGCGCGACGCACGGGATCGCGATCGGGCTGAGCGCGTCACAGGGCGCCGTCGGTGAGGGCGGCGAGGGGGTGTCTGCCCGGGCCGCAGTCCCCGTCGCGGCGGCAGCCAGAAACAGGACTGTGACCGCACCTGCAGCAACCGCATTCTTCATCGACCGTGTCCAAGGCATGGCGCACCTTGGCACACCTCACCCGGTTTCGCGCCAGCATCGGGGCGAAAATCAGGCTGACCCGTCCAGACCATCTGGCGCTGACGCCATTGGCCTTCGACGTCAGTGGACGAACCGGCCGGCGAAGGCGCGCAACGGAAGGTCGGCACTGGTGATGCACCCGGCGGGAGCGTCCACCACCGAACGGACGGCGTTCAGTGCGGGCATGCCAGTCACGGTCATCCCCATCGCCGCCAACGCTGTCGCGTCACGGAAGTCGGTTCCGGGCTTCGGCAGGATCCGCTGCTTGGAGTACACGCACGGGTCACCCTGGATCTTGGTCACGTATCCGCCCTTGATGTCCCAGTGCGGTTCCGTGTGCTGGGTCATCTGCCACTCGAGATGCAGCTCGACCTTCGACACGCCGTCCCTCTTGCCGACGTACTTCAGGTAGCACCCGCCGAGGGACCCCGCGGGAAGCATGTACCAGCCGAGGTCGACGTCCTTGGTGCAGGCGCCGAGATCGTGCTCGAACACGACCTCGTCGAGCTCCATGCCGAGGCAGTCGGCCATGAGTCGCACCCCGTCCTCGAAGACGCGGGTGCCGAGCTCGAGTCGGCGAACTGTCTCGGGGTCATCGACCGGCAGCCCGAAGCCTGTGTTGACCCACGTGTCGACCGAGTGGTGGCACGACACATCCACCGACTCGATGCAGATGACGTTCTCGATCTCCGCGATGTTCGCCGTGTTGACGACGGTGAGGACCTGTGCGAGGCCCGGGTTCATGCCGGTCCCGTAGAAGGTCGATCCGCCGCGCTGGCAAGCGTCCTCGAGCACCTCGCTGGGCTGCTTGCCGCCGGAGTTGGGGTAGTTGGCGTTGCGGTGGTGGCCGGTGATCCAGTCGGCAGTTGTCACCACGTTGATGCCGGCCTCCAGGACGCGCTCGTAGAGGTCGAAGTCGGGCCATACTCCGTGGAAGGTCACACAGTCCGGCCGGGCCGCGATGATCTCCTCGACTGTGCCTGTTGCGATGACGCCGATGGGCCCGGTGCCGATGATCTCGCCGGCGTCCCGGCCGACCTTCTCGGGTGTGTAGCAATGGACTCCGATGAGCTCGAGGTCCGGATGCTTCCCGATCCGCTTGATCATCTCGGAGCCGACGTTCCCGGTCGCGACCTGGAAAACCCGGACCCGCTCGGTGCTGGTCGTGGCCATGTCCGCTCCTCTCCCCCGACGCTTTTGCGCTGGAGTGTCTCCGGAGAGAGTGAACCCCTGAGCGGTTTGTGTCAACGCCGTTGACTGAAATGGGGGCGCCCCGGGGGCCGGCGTTGCGCTGGTTGCTGTCGGCGCGAGCGATGGATTGGGAGGGCAGGCGGGATCTCACTTGGTAAGCGGCGACTCGCGTCGCCGAACCAAGCACACATGAGGCAGGCACACATGGCCCCCAGCACCCTCGAATCTTCCAAGGCGGCGACCCGGTGGGTCGTCGTCCTCACGGCAATCGGCTCGTTGATGGCCGCGCTCGACACCTTGGTGGTGTCCACGGCGCTCAGCACGATCCGGCTCGACTTCGACGCCTCCGTGGAACAGCTCGAGTGGACGGTGAACTCCTACAACCTCAGCTTCGCCGTGCTCCTGATCACGGCGGCGGCGCTGGGCGACCGGTACGGGCGTCGCAGGTTGTACGCCGCCGGGCTGGTGATCTTCGCCCTCTCCTCGGCCGCCTGCGCTCTTGCCCCGGACGTCGGCTGGCTGATCGCGGGTCGCGCCGTCCAGGGTGCCGGCGCCGCCCTGGTCATCACCCTGGGTCTGGCGCTGCTCAGCGCGGCCTTCCCGGCCGAGAAGAGGGGTGCGGCGATCGGGATCTTCAGCGCGATCACCGGTCTGGCGGTGGCCAGCGGTCCGCTCGTCGGCGGCGCCGTGGTGGAGGGGATCAGCTGGGAGTGGATCTTCTGGGTGAATGTCCCGATCGGGCTGGTCGCTGTCCCCTTCGTGCTCACCCGGGTCAAGGAGAGCTTCGGGCCGGTCGCGGCCCTGGACCTCGGCGGCCTGGCACTGGTGTCGGGTGGCGCGCTCGGCGTCGTCTGGGGTCTCGTGCGCGGCAACCAGGCCGGCTGGGACTCCGCCGAGGTGGTGGGGACCCTGACGGCCGGAGTCGTTCTCTTCGCCGCCTTCATCGCGTGGGAGCTGCGCGCGCGAGCGCCGATGCTGCCGATGACCATGTTCCGGTCGCGTGCGTTCTCGGCCGGGAACGCCGCGATCTTCCTCACCTTCGCTTCGCTGTTCACTGCGGTGTTCTTCTACGCCCAGTTCCTGCAGACAGCTCTCGGCCACGGACCGCTCGGTGCCGGCCTGCGCCTGCTGCCCTGGACCGCGACGTTCCTGACCGTCGCCCCGGTCGCGGGCGCGCTCGCGGACCGGATCGGTGAACGTCCGCTGATGGTCTCCGGCCTCGCGCTGCAGGCCACCGGGATGGCGTGGCTCGCGATCATCGCCGAACCGGGCCTGGGTTACTCCTCGATGCTCGCGCCGTTCATCGTCGCGGGGGTCGGCGTGTCGATGGCGATCCCGGCCGCGCAGAACTCCGTGATCGGATCGGTCGATCCCGATGCCATCGGGAAGGCGGCCGGCGTCAACAGCACGATGCGCGAGCTGGGCGGGGTGTTCGGGATCAGCGTGGCCGTGGCCGTCTTCGCCGGAACCGGTGGCTACGCCTCGGCGCAGGCGTTCGTCGACGGGTTCGCGCCGGCTATCGGTGTCGCCGCCGGATTCGCGGCGCTGGGTGCGATCGTGGCCCTGGGTCTGCCGGCACGTCGTACGGTCGCGGGCGACCTCGTGCCCGAGGCCGAACCCGTCCTCGAGCCCGAGGGTGTCTCCTGATGTCCGAGTCGCAGGTGATGGTGAGGTACGTCGTGAAGCCCGACCGGGTCGCGGAGAACGAGGGCCTCGTCCGGGCGGTGTACGCCGAGCTCCAGTCCACGCAACCGGCAGGGCTGGCCTACGCGACGTTCGTCCAGGAGGACGGGGTGAGCTTCGTCCACCTGGCGTCGGTCGACTCAGAGGATGACCGCAGCCCACTGCTGGGTGTTGCTGCCTTCGCCCGCTTCCTGGAAGGGCTCGACGACCGTCTCGAAGCTCCACCAGTCGTCACCACGATGCGCCGGGTCGGCTCGTACCGGGTGTTCGGTGAGTAGCGCGGCGTCCGCGGGCTCGGTCGTGCACCTGGAGCTGCACACCAGGGATCTCGCCGAGGCTCGTGGCTTCTACGCCGAGCTCTGCGGCTGGCCGGAGGAACTGGTCGGCGCGGGTCGCGCGTCCTACCTGGCTCTCGAGCTCGGCGACATCGGCGGCGGAATCGTGGAGTGCGCGACCCCCCGTCCGGTCTGGGTGCCGTACGTCGAGGTGCGCCAGATCTGCGAGGTCACCGACCGGGCCCGCCGCCTCGGCGCCACCGTGCTGCTCGAGCCACGCGAAGGCCCACACGGGTGGCGCAGCGTGGTCACGACGGTCCAAGGTGGCGAGATCGCGTTCTGGCAGCCGAAGCGCGCTTCCAGGCACGGGCACGGCCGATGAGAGGGGACCTCGTGAACGAGGCTGAGCTGCTCGCGGCCGCCAAGGGAGGCAACGAGGACGCGTACGCCTCGCTGGTCGCCGCACATCGTCCGGCGCTCCATGCGCACTGCTACCGCATGCTGGGGTCGGCTCCGGATGCCGAGGATGCCCTGCAGGAGGCGCTGCTTCGCGCGTGGAAGGGACTGCCCCGTTTCGAGGGCCGCAGCTCGCTGAGGTCGTGGTTGTACACGATCGCGACGAATGCCTGTCTCAAGGCGATAGAGCGCCGACCCAGGCGGGTGCTTCCCGTCGACTACGGTCCGGCCGGGGACCCGCACGGCGAGCTCGACGAGCCGTTGGTCGAGTCGGTGTGGCTGGAGCCGTACCCAGATGATCGGCTCGTTGCGGTGGAGCACGCCCCGGACGCACGGTACGAACAACGCGAGAGCGTCGAGGTCGCCTTCGTCGCAGCCTTGCAGCACCTGCCCGCCCGGCAGCGCGCAGTTCTGATCCTGCGTGACGTGCTGGGCTTCTCCGGCGCCGAGGTGGCCGACGCGCTCGACATGTCTGCGGCGGCGGTCTACAGCGCGCTGCAGCGCGCACACAAGACCGTCGACGAGAAGCTTCCGGCACTGAGCCAGCAAGCCACCCTGGCCTCGATCGGCGACGCGCAGCTGCGCAGCCTGGTCCACCGGTACGTCGATGCCTGGGAGCGCGCCGACGTGGACGCCCTCGTCGAGCTGCTCACCGAGGACGCGATCATCGCGATGCCGCCGTACCGGACCTGGTACGCCGGACGCGACGCCGTCGCCGCCTTCCTCAGGAAGACCCCACTCGTCGGAGAGCGCTGGCGCGTGCTGCCGAGCCATGCCAATGGCCAGTTGGCCTTCGCGCACTACCTGTGGTCCGACGAGACGCGCACCTACGCCTGGCACGGCATGGAGGTCATCGGCCTCCGAGACGACCGGATCGCGGAGATCATCGCGTTCCTCGATCCTGAGGGACACCGGGTGTTCGGACTCCCTGCGACGGTCGACGGCCCCAACTCGCGCTGAGCTGCAGCGACCTATCCGGCAGTCGTTGCGTCTTTCAGAACATGAGAGAGGAGCGAGCGTCCATGACCACAGCGGCCAGACCGGCCCGCGTCAGCAGCGTCACCAGCGCGCGTCGATGCCTGCTGCGGTCGCCAGTTCGCAGTACTCGTGAGGGCCACTCGGTCGCGCGATCGGTGCTACCTCAACCCCGCGACCGAGTAGATGTCCAGCGTAGTCCACCGCCATAACTTGGTCTACGGTGGCCGACAAGGAAGCCCTGACATTTTCCGGCGTCGAGCCGACAACAAGGAAGTAACAGGGAACGCCAAGGATCAGGGAACGGGTCCCCGACCGCCTCGTCACTGCCAGACGTGGACGTAGTCGATGCTCATGGTGGCCGGCAGCGGCGTGCCTGCAGCGTGAGCGTTGGTCGTCACGCCCAGCCCCGCGGTCAGCGCCACGATGTACTTGCGCTGGAACGCCAGGTTGGCCGAGGTGTTGAGCAGGCAGGTCACGCCGTTGACCGTGATCTTCAACAGCAGCGGCGTCCATTCCAGCGCGTACGTGTTCCAGACACCACGCGGCGCCCCGCAGTTCCACGCCGTGTTGATCCCCAGGATCGGGCCACCGTTGTCGTCAGGGTTGTAGTGCAGGAACGGAATCCCGAAGAGGTAGTACTGGGAGTAGGTCTCGACGACGTCGATCTCGCCCGCCTCCGGCCAGAGCACCGGGATGCCCTCGCGGTCGTCGGGCCACAGCCAAAAGGCCTCCTGCAACCCCGGCGACTTGGTCGCCTTGTTCTTGAAGCGCGCCTCGAAGCGGCCGTACCGCTGACTGAACAGATGGTAGGTCGACACCCCGCCTCCGGTGAACCGTGAGGGAGCCATGCCCGCGTGGTCGCACGGCACCGGCTCCGGCTCCTGGCGCACGGTCAGCTGCAAGGCGCCGTTGGACACCGAGATGTTGTCCGGATCGTCGTGATAGCACGCGTAGGCCCCGTTCTTGTCACCGGTGATGAAGTTCGTCTGGGGCACCCACTTCGTGCGGTCCAGTTGAGACCCGTCGAAGTTGTCTGCGAACGTGCACTGCCGACGCGTCCCGTCCGCAGCGAACAGCGCAGCGCCGCACGCGTCCGCTTGAGGATCCCCCGGCGCGGGAACCGCGGGAGCGGCGGGAACCGTCCGTTGCGGACTGCGCAGACGACCCGCAACCGTGCGATACGTCTGGGCCTGCGTCTTGGCCCGGACGTCCGTGCGATATGCCCGTTTCGCCACACGCAGCCGGGCCTTCTTCACCCAGTGCCCGTCAGCCCGGCGCTGGAGGACCACGGTGCGATAACCCTCAGGCACCCGTCCGGTCAGCCGGTACTTGTTCTCGCTCACCTGAGTTGGCCGGTCCATGGTGAGTCGACTCTTGGTGTCGGCAACTCCTGGCGATATCACCAGGACCGAGCACACAAGGCTGACCACGACAACCGTGATCCGACGCATAGGGGTTGCGAACGTGGCAGTCGCCCTGCCGAGAATGGGAGACACAAGAGTTGCCTTTCGGGGAGTTGGTCCGACCGGAGTTCACATCAAGTCAAGCATCTCTTGACAGTCACCCACCTCCTTGACATTCAACGAAACGCCAAGGTTTCAGCGCGGATTGCCAAACGGACCTTGGAACACCGACCGTTCGGGTGGCCGACGACGGTGAGCGGCCGCCCGAACGCGTCGCAGGGTTCAGCAGGCGCTGGTGTAGTGCGATCGAGCCAGATACGGGCGCCGCCCTTCTCCCAGCGGTGCTCCTGGAACCGGAACTCCCACCTCCCATGGGCCTGGCTGTTGTGACGCAGGGTCGCGATCCGCTGCCATAGTTCCAACAGGACCGACCGACCGGCGGGTGTGAGGGATACGAGTTCTGCGCGAGTGGTCCTGGCGACGAGCTCTCCTCGCCCGACCGCCGCCGTGGGGCGTCCGAGACGAGCGTGACCCGCACATCGTGGGCGCACGCATCGACCGCGGTGGCCGAGATGCCGGACGCACTTCGACCACCAGCATCCCGGCCCGGCGGGCCCGCTCCACGAGCCCGTTACAGGTCCGCACAACGTCACGACAGCGGGCCGGCTCGTCATCGCGAAAGAGTCGTTCTGGATGTCAATGAGAACGAGAGCGCTGCTCACGCGAGCGTCCAATCACCAGCCTCGCAAAGTCAGCGACTGGTGGGTCGTGTTCACCTTCGTCCTCTCGATCGGGGGACTCACATGACGGGCCGCGGACCGGGTACCGGTGCAGACATGGCCCCTGATCTCAGCGTGCACCTCTGGCGCGACGGATACCGAGCCCTCCCCGAGGAGCGCAGCCATCACGGCGGGGCGGACGTCTTCGCGTCCTCGCTTCTCGGTCGTCGCGCCGTCGTCGTCCGGGGGCGGGCCGGCGCACGCTTGTTCTACGACTCGTCCGTGGTTGAGCGCGAGGGCGCCGTCCCTGCGCCGTTGGCCAACTTGCTCTTCGGCCGGGGGGCGGTGCACGGCCTCGACGGCGAGGAGCATGCGGTACGCAAGGGGATGTTCCTCGACATCCTGACCGAACAGCGAGTCGATGACCTGGGCACCGCCATCGGACGCGATCTCGATCGGCGCGTCCAGCAATGGCCGGGTCGAGAGATCGTGGTCTTCGACGAGCTCGTCGAGGTGTACGGCGCGGCCGTGCAGGCCTGGGCGGGCCTCGACACCACTGGCGGGACCGTACGACGGACCAGCCGCCGGCTGGCCACGATCGTCGATGGCTTCGGCGGAGCCGGCAATGCCTACCCACGGGCCTGGTTGGCGCGGATCTGGGCGAACCGATGGGCGCGACGGCTCGTCGCGGACGTCCGGGACGGTCTGCTCGACGCCCGACCCGACAGCGTGCTGGCCCTGATCGCCAGCGGGCCTGGACGCGACCTCGACGCGCGAGTGGCCGGCGTCGAGCTCCTCAACATCCTGCGCCCGACCGTGGCGGTCGCCTGGCCGGGCACCTTTCTTGCCCGGGACCTCGCGATCTACCCACACTGGCGACCGCTCCTGCGCGACGCGGACAGGGCGCTGGACCGCAGGTTCGCCTTCGGCCACGAGGTCCGTCGGACCTGCCCGTTCGTCCCGGCCCTCGTCGGACGCGCACACAGCGCCGCCGAGATCGATGGCGTCCGGGTAGAGCCCGGAAACATGCTTGTCCTCGACGTCCCCGCCACCAACCACGACCCGCACCTGTGGAGCGAGCCGGACGAGTTCCTGCCAGAGCGCTTCGCCGAGCTGATGCCCGACCCGTACGGATTCGTCCCACAAGGAGGCGGAGACCCTGCGACGGGGCACCGGTGCCCTGGAGAACCCCTGACAGCGAGGATGCTCGCCGAGACCGCACGCGTGCTGGCGACCGTCGAGTACGACCCGACCGCCGGGACGGCATACGACGCGACCCGCATCCCGACGCTTCCCACGCGTGGGTTCCCGATTCGGGTCCGCAGCATCTAGCGCCTCGAGGCCCGTGGCGAGCGCCCGGTCTCGACGGCGCCCACCCCGTTCTCCGCCCCGAGGGGTGAGGTTCGTCTGGCCACGCGACGGGTACCTGCCAGCCATGCTCAGGAGATCTGCCTCCGCTCCCGGCGGAGGCCCCTCGAGTGCTCGCCGGGGCCCCACCCGCCCGACGAGGGTGGCCTCGGTGCCCGCGGGGCACGTCTACGTTCGTCATCTGGCTGCCGAGAACGGCACGGGCCCGGTCCGGCTGCCCGACCCCGACCCCGACGAGAGCTGGCGTCCGGCCGGGCAGCGGTGGTGGCCACCGGTCATGCTCGACCCGGCCTGGGTCGCCGCCCACGCCGACGAAGTGGCCCTCTTCCACCTCCATTTCGGTTTCGACGCCCGGTCCGAGGCAGACCTGGAAGCCTGGGTCGCCGCGCTGCGGCGCGTGAGCCGCCCGTTGGTCTACACGGTCCACGACCTGCGCAATCCTCATCACCCCAGCCGTGACCTGCACGATCGACAGCTCGACATCCTGGTGCCCGCAGCGGACAAGCTCATCACCCTGACCGGTGGTGCGGCAGCGGAGATCCGCTCGCGCTGGGGCCGCGAGGCGATCGTGCTCCCCCACCCTCACGTGGTCCCTTTCGAGACCATGCATGCGGCCAGGGCGATGCGGCACGTCCGGGCCCACCGCGGGGTCGCGCACCCCTTCACTGTCGGTCTGCACCTCAAGAGCCTTCGACCGAGCATGGCTCCCCACAGGGTTCTGCCGGTGCTGGTCGATTCCGTCGCCGGTCTCCCGGAGGCAGTGCTGCGCGTCGACGTCCACCGCGACGTGATGGCGGCAGATGGGCCGCATCACGACAACGACCTGGCTCGCCTCCTTCGTACCCTCGCCGACAAGTGCCGGGTCGACCTTCGGGTGCACGACTACTTCAGCGACGCCGAGCTGTGGCGCTACCTGGCCGGGCTCGAGGTCTCCGTACTTCCCTATCGGTTCGGGACGCACTCCGGGTGGCTCGAGGCCTGTCGGGACCTCGGAACGACCGTGGTAGCGCCGACCTGCGGCTATTTCGGCGAGCAGGGACCGGTGCTCGAGTACGACCACGACGAGGACCGCTTCGACGCCGACTCCCTGACGCGCGCGATCCAGCACGCCTACTCGACCCGGATCTACCTCGGCACCTCTGTCGAAGAACGGCGCGCACAGCGCCGAGCGATCGCCGCCGAGCACGACCTCGTCTACGGCGCTCTGGTGGGTCACTGAGATGCGAATCTGTCTGGTGGGCTCGAGCAGATACCCGATCCGCGAGCCCTTCGCCGGTGGGCTCGAGGCGCTCATCCACACGCTCGCCCGTGAGCTCACCCGCCGGGGTCACGCGGTGACGCTGTTTGCGGCACCCGGGTCTGACCCGGCTCTGCCGGTCCGCGTACTCCCCCTGGCGGAGTTCAAGCCCAGCGCGGCCGCCATGGCGGATCGCCATGCACCAAGTGCGACGTGGATGGCCGAGCACCACGCTTATCTCGACCTGATGCTCACCTTGCTGCACCACGGCGCGCGCGACTTCGACATCGTGCACAACAACAGCCTCCACCACCTCCCGGTGGCGATGGCCTCGGCGCTGCCTGTCCCCGTGCTCACCACCCTCCACACCCCGCCCCTGCCATGGCTCGAGTCCGCCCTGGTGCTGTCGGCAGCGAGCTCGACCTTCACCGCGGTGAGTTCCTTCACGGCCAGCTCCTGGAGTCACGTGGTTGCCAGCACGGTCATCCGAAACGGGGTGGACCTGGCTGCGTGGTCGCCCGGCCCGGGTTGTGGTCCTGCGGTGTGGACGGGCCGCCTCGTGCCCGAGAAGGCGCCGCACGACGCGATCGACGCCTGCCAGCGCGCTGGCCTGCCCCTCGTGCTCGCTGGGCCGTTGCATGACCGCACCTACTTCCGGGAGGTGATCGTGCCCCGCCTGGGTGACGGCGTCCGGTACGCCGGCCACCTGTGCCGCACCGACCTGGCGCGCCTGGTGGGCGATGCCGCCGTGGCGGTCGTGACGCCCGCTTGGGACGAGCCATACGGCCTGGTCGCCTCGGAGGCCATGGCCTGTGGCACGCCAGTCGCGGGGTACGCGCGCGGCGCGTTGCCGGAGGTGGTGTCGGAGTCGGCCGGCCTCCTGGTCAGACCCGGTGACCTCTCGGCTCTCGCTGCCGCGATCAGGGCCGCTGCTGTCTTGGACCGGCAGGTCGTCCGTCAGCATGCGGAGCGGGCCTGCGGGCTCACGCGGATGGTCGACGAGTACGAGCTCACGTACCGGACAGCACTCGGCCCGAAGCTCGCCGCATGATCGGCTACTACGTGCACCACGTCGGACGCGGACATCTCCACCGTGCCTGCCAACTGGCTGCGGAGCTCGAGATGCGGGGCGAGTCGGTGACGGGGCTGTCCTCGTTGCCGAGGCCCGAGGGGTGGGTCGGCGAATGGGCACACCTGCCGCGTGACGACCGGACGTCCGAAGTCGAGGCGGACGCGCCGACCGCGCGCGGGCGGCTCCACTGGGCTCCGGTGGGTCACGCAGGGCTGCGCGGTCGGATGGCTCAGATCGCCCGCTGGATCGATCGGGCCGCACCTGCTGCCGTGGTGTGCGACGTGTCCGTCGAGGTCGAGCTGCTGGCCCGGCTGCACGGCGTGCGCGTCGTCACAGTGGTCCTCCCGGGAACCCGGGACGACCCGGCCCACCTCCTGGGGTTCGACGTCGCCGACCTCTTGGTCGGCTTCTGGCCGTCCGCGGCCCACGGCATGCTCCGCGGCACCCCGTACGACGTCAAGGAGCGCGTCCATGCGGTCGGTGCACTGTCGCGCTTCTCACCCGTCGACGCACCGCCGGCTTCCGGAGGCGTCGACCCAAGAGGCTCGAGGCCCGGAAGCGCGGTGCTTCTCTGGGGGGCGGGCGGCCACGCGGTGACCGGTGCGGACATCGCTTCGATGCGGGCGCAGACGCCGAGCTGGCACTGGACCGTGCTCGGGGGCAGCGAGGACACCTGGGTAGACGACCCGTGGGAGGCAATCCGCACCGCCGATGTCGTGGTCACCCATGCCGGGCAGAACGCGCTCGCCGAGATCGCCGCCGCCCAACGCCCGGCCGTGGTGCTCCCGCAGGAGCGACCACACGACGAGCAGCGGGTCACGGCAGCCATCCTTGCCGACGGCGACTGGCCGGCCGTGGTCCGGGAGTCGTGGCCGACGCACGGATGGTCCGAGCTGCTCGGACACGCGTCTGGCCTGGACGGCAGCCTGTGGACCGAATGGTGTGACGGACGCGCCGCGCAACGCTTCGCCGACTCCGTCCAGGCCGTCGCTGGTCAGTCCTGAGGCTCCGTCATCCGCGCCAGGATCGGGGCCGCCAGCGCGACCGATGCCGGTGGAGGCCCTGTGATGACTGCGAGGGCTCCTCCGTCTGTCTGAGTACTCAGGTATCCGCGGTATCTGTCCGACACCCGTTCATGCCATCGCGTGTCCACATCCCAGCCTCCCGACGCACCAGACCCCGGCGTTCGAACTCTTCCAACCACCCTTGCATGGGCCAGGAACCCCAGCGCTCATGGAAGATCGCCCCGTTCCTGATGATGTCGTCGAGATGCTCCACCGGTGGATCCGAGACCGGGTGCCACTGGTGATAGGCACGCGCGCTCCCCACCCAACCAAGCCTGAGGCCCCGGCCGAGCGCCGCCCGGGCGAAGTCCGTGTCCTCGCCTCCATATCCCACGTACTCCTCACAGAAGCCACCGGACCGACGCCAGGCCGACGCTGAGCAGGCGAACGAAAGAGACCAGAAGAGATCGGGTCGGTCGTCCAACTCGACGCGACCCTGCGGCGGAGCCGGGCGGGCGGGGTGAGGATCATCGAGCGACGCCAGGCTGGGCAGGTCATAGCCGCCCGTCGGCGGAGGCGGCAAGTAGGTGACCGGACCGGACCACACAACCCCAGGGTTTGTCCGGACGGCCTCTGCGTAAGCGCGAACTAGGTCGTTGCCGACCAGGCAGTCGACGTCGAGGCAGATCACCACGTCGGCGGCGAGGTCCAGGGCGGTGCCGACCCCCAGGTTGCGCGCCCCTGCTAGAGGCAGTCCCCCGACAGCCGTGGGCATGGACACGACGAACGCCGGCCATCGAGTCAACTCGTGGTCGTCCATCGCAACGACGACGTGCTCATCGGGCGGTCGCGAGCCGGCGGCCAGCGACTCCATCTGCAACGCCAGGTGATCGTGCCGGCCGTGGGCGATGGTCACCGCCACGACTCGTCCGGGGCCAGGCAGACCGCCCATTGCTCAGTTGTTGGCGGGTGCTGCGGAGATGGCCTCGACCAGGTCGCCGATCTGGTCGTCGGAGAGGTTCTTCGCGACGTCGGCCTGGGACAACATCCCGACCAGCTCGTGCCCGTCGATGACGGGCAAGCGACGTACGCCGTGCTCCGCCATCGTCTTGAGCGCCTCGTTGACAGAGTCGTCAGCCCCGATCGTGACCGGCTTCTCCGCGCTGAGCTCCTCTACATCGACCGAGGCCGGGTCGCGGCCCTCGGCTACAAAGGTGACCACGATGTCCCGGTCGGTGATCATGCCGTGCAACCGGTCGTCGGACCCACAGATCGGCAGCGCCCCGACATCCAGATCCCTCATCTTGCGAGCTGCGTCCGCCACGGACTCGCCGAAGCGCGCACACTCGGCACTCCCACTCATGATCTCGCGGGCGGTCGTCATGACTCCTCCTTTCGCGCCGGCCGACCCGGCGTCTCAATCCTCAGCCAGTACCCCCCCTCCCGGCAGGACACTCTCGCTCGTACGGCTAACCCAACTCGGCACTGCGAGTCCTGACACGGCTCCTCCGGAGTTCTGCTGGGGCCAATCGCTCCCAACGATTCGCCCGGCAGCGCCGCACGTCGGCGTCGGCGTCGGCGTCGGGGAACCGTGCCTCGGAGCTCGCGATCCAAGACCTCCGGCTGAGCTCTGTGACCTGCCGAGAGCGCACCAGAGCACACCGGAAACCAGGTCCGCGGGCATACGCTCGAACCATGCCGCAACGCGTCTTCTTGCACGTCGGGAGCCCCAAGACCGGAACGAGCTTCCTGCAACACGTCCTGTGGTCCGGGCGCCACCTGGCGCTCGAGCAGGGGCTGTTGCTGCCCGGGGACGCACTCGGCCACTACCTGGCCTGCCTCGACGTTCGAGGAGAGCACGCGGCGGGCGCCCGGATCCCAGGTGCTTGGCGGGCCCTCGTGGACGAGGCCATGAACTGGGGCGGTGACGTGCTGATCTCGCACGAGCTGTTCGCTCCAGCCTCGCAGGAACAGGCGCGGAGGGCGATCGCCGATCTCGGCGCCCGGAGGGAGGTCCACGTCATCGTGACCGCCCGGGACCTCGCCCGGCAGATCCCGGCGCACTGGCAGGAGAACGTCAAGGGCATGGTCCGCCAGGTCGACGACCACCGAGCAACGAGCACGGACACCAGGACCGATCAGCCGTTCTCCGAGTTCATGGACGGCCTTCGGGCCGACAGGTCGGGGACCAACTGGTTTTGGTCGGTGCAGGACTTCGCCGGCGTGCTGGACCGCTGGGGCGGCGGGCTGCCGCGCGAGCACGTGCATGTGGTGACGCTGCCACCTCGCGGAACGCCACCGGCCGTGCTGTGGGAGCGGTTCGCGGGCCTCCTCGAGCTCGACCCCTCGTCGTTCGACACCCGGTCGGCGCGCAAGAACGACTCGCTCGGCGCGGAGCAGGTCGAGCTGCTGCGCCGGATGAACGCCGTCCTCGGCGACCGACTCGCACACCACGGGCCGTACTCCAGGATGGTGAAGGGGTACTTCGCCAATCAGGTCCTCGCGGGACAGCAGGGCTCGAGGCTCGCCCTGACCGGTGCGGACCACGCCTTCGCGGTGCGCAAGTCCGAAGCCATGGTCAAGCGACTGCGGACCGCCGGCGTGGACGTCGTCGGCGACCTCGCCGAGCTGGTTCCCTCTGCGGAGGACGCAGGAGGGACCCCCGCGCGAGACAGACCGGAGGACGGCCGCGTCCTGGATTCGAGCGTCGATGCGCTGATCACGATCCTCGACCGTGTCCACCACGAGAACCAGCAGCATCGCGACACGGTTGCCGACCTCCGTCGCGAGCTCCGGCGGGCTCGACGCAGCAAGGCCGCACTCGGCGCGGGCGCGAGGACCCGCCGGCGAGGGCGATGGCCGGTGCCGCTGCGGCGAGGCATGCTGACCTGACCACCGGCCGAAAGCGGCGACGGCTAGTTCGCGAGGTCACCCGCTCCTTCTCAGATCCCCCCGCGATACCAGCTGGCACGTGGGTTCCGGACGCCCGGCCGCAGACCGGGCAATCGCGGACCCGGAAATCGCGGACCGGGCAATCGCGGACCGGGCAGCCGCGGACCCGCCGACCAAGGACCTCGTGCGGCTCGTTGGCCGGCACCGACGGCAATCGGCTCCAGGGCCGCCTCCTCGGGCTCGAACTCCACCGTGAAGCCGACCACTGGCGCGAGGTTGACCACCGCGTGAATGAGACCCCCGGGAATGTAGACCAGATCACCGGCTTCCTGCACGAACTCCCAGAGCCGGACCATCGGTCGATGCCGCAACGTCGCGCACTCGGACTGGAACCAGTCGTACGCCTGCGACCCACTCCCGAAGTCCCGGAGCGACCTCCTCATCAACGCCGCGGTGACCCGCGCATTCTTCCCCTCGTAGATCGCCCACCTCTTGCGGCCACGGGAGAGCGCATTGACCGCGTGCGTGTGGAAGTGGGGAAGCGTTCCCGAGAACACCGGTCCGACGAAGAAGCGGTGCAACGAAGGCACCCCGAGTTCCACGATCGGTTGCGGGATGTCGAGGTCGTCCAACAGGTCCTCCGCCGCATCGGACCCGACCGACGAATGAAAGAGGTACGCCGGCACATCATCGGCGGCCCCGTCGGCCTTCTTCATGGACTCGAGGAACCTGGCCAGTGGCACCTGCGTCTCATGGGCCCGGCGCGCAGTTCGGGAGTCGAGTGACACCTGGCAGCGATCGTCACCGAAGCGATCGAGGAGCCAGTCATCGGTCCACTTGGCCCGAGCACGATCGAGCACGCCGTGGACGATCAACGGAACGGCGGGATCGAACGAGTCGCGATCGAGCCTGTCGGCGTCGACGACGCGGACCCGGACCGGGAAGTCATCGAGCTGGCCGTCCACGATCCACTCCTCCCGCCTGCCAGCCTCCTTGCCTGCCAAGGCTTGCTCGTCAACGTACGCCCGCGGCGAATCGGCAGCAAGAGACGCCGAGGGCTTTCAATGCCGATTGACACCCCGATTGGCCGGGGGCACTCTTTCTACTACTGGGCGTGCGGCGCAAGTCACAAGGCGCGTGCACCTGCGGAGGGTTTGCTCTAGCGCAAGGGGGGTTGGCGTGAATGCCTCGGGCGCACGCATATCCCTGCTGGACAGGTTCTCCATCGAGTTCGCCCCTCCGGCCCAGGAGCCGAAACCCACCGGCAACCTGGCGCCGAGCGCCCAACGACTGCTTGCCCACCTGGGGCTATACGGTGCACGGGCCAGAAGTGCCGTGGCCGGGGCCCTGTGGCCCGACGTTCCCGAGGAACAGGCACAGGGCAGCCTCCGCACCACGTTGTGGCGGCTGCAGAAGGTCGCGCCCGGACTGGTGGACTGCTCGCAGGCGTCGGTCCGTCTCGTGAGCGGCGTGGCGGTCGACGTCCAGGAGGTCGAGGCCTGGGCGAGGCAGGTCTTCGAGGCCCGCACGGACGTCCTCGCCCTTCGCACGCCCCGGTCGGCGCTGCACGGAGAGCTGCTGCCGGGCTGGTACCAGGACTGGGTGCTCGTCGAGCGCGAGCGACTGCGCCAGCTGCGTCTGCACGCCCTCGAGGTGTTGTCTGTGCGGCTTGCCGACGTGGGTCACTTCGCTCAGGCGGTGGAGGCAGCGGACGCCGCGGTGGTGGCCGAGCCGCTGCGGGAAAGTGCCCAGCGCGCACTGATCACCGTGCACATCGCGGAGGGAAACCTGCTCGAGGGGCTCCGGCGGTACGACGCCTACCGTGCCTTGCTGGCCGACGAGCTCGGCGTGCCGCCGACGCCGCTCATGGACGCGCTCGTGCACCCTCTCCTGCGCGGGCGGCGACCTGCCTTGTCCTCCGCCAAGGCGCACCTCAGGACAACCGACCGTCCTCGGTCAGGCCGGAATCGCCGACAACGAGACAGCGACGGCCTGAGCCGCGGACCAGCACCCTACGAAGGCGACTGAGGTTTGCTCGCCCAGGGCCCGGCAGGGTGTCACAGCGCTCGGCGCCACTGGCCCTGCCCGGCGACGATCCTGTAGAGCTCGTCGAGCACCGGGGACGGCGGCCTCCGCTCCGGCCACCGGACACGTCGCACGTCGTCGCCAGAGCGGATCTCGACCTGGACCCACATGCCGTCGGGGATCCCGGCTTCTGGAGGGGTGGCGGCCACGGCCGCCTCGCGGCCGGCCTGCCCCAGCCCTACCACGGCCTCGCGCAGCCCAGGTTCGAGCTGATCGGTGGCGACCGGGCCGAGCTGCTGGTGGTTGGCGATCCCGGCGAAGCCACCGCCGCGCTCGAGTGTTATCTCGAAGTCCTGCTCCCCGGGCGAGGAGGTGGTCATCGGGCACCTCGCGGCGGGCGCCTTCTCGGGGCCCAGCCCGGCGGGTGGTGCGGTCCGGCGGCCTGACGTCGCTTCTCCTCGGCATCGAGCGCGGTCAGCAGATGCCCGGCCACGTCCGGCTTCATCAGGTAGGCCCGCTGGTAGCCGTCCCGGATGAAGGGTGGAGAGCCTCCGAGCCGCCGGACGGCGAACCCGATCGACGAAAGCGTCCCCGGGGTGATCGGCAGTCCGGCCTTCGTCATCTGGGCCTGGACGTGAGCGACGCCGACCTTGGGTGCCCCCTCGGCGATGTGCCGCAGGGCGACCAAGGCCGGCATCTTGAGCTCGGCGACGAACTGAGCAGCGCGATCCTCGTCCCACTCGGTGCTCCGACTCGCCCGACCGACCACTTGTACGTTCTGCTCCCCGAAGAGCCGACCCAGCTCGCCGAGCACCGGCTCGAGCTGCGCGTAGTCACCGGACACCTCGATGGTCACGGTGCACTGCAGCGGAATGGGGATGTCGCCGGATCCGGCCGGGCGCCTTGACGTCACGCCCTCAGCCTAATCCTCCGTCAGCCGCGCCGACCGCCACGGAAACCGCGCCGGGCGCCCGGTCCACCGGCCCTGCGCATCCCGCGCCTCGGACCCATGCCCTGCGC
>JAOPXM010000065.1 GCA_025965125.1 Nocardioides sp. | reverse complement strand
CGACCGAGAAGTTCGACCTCGACGGGCTGCACACCGGCACCGGCGGCGGCAACCACCTGACCCTCGGCGGCACCCAGCCGGTCGACTCCCCGCTGCTCCGGCGACCCGACCTCCTGGTCAGCCTGATCACCTACTGGCAGCGGCACCCTTCGCTGTCCTACCTGTTCTCCGGTCGTTTCATCGGCCCTACCAGCCAGGCGCCGCGCTTCGACGAGGGCCGGCCCGAGGCGGTGTACGAGATGGAGATCGCGTTCGCCGAGATCGCCCGGCTCACGGCCCAGCAGGCCGGCGAGGACGGGGAACCCAGGCCCTGGCTGGTCGACCGCGCACTCCGGCACCTGCTCACCGACCTGACCGGCAACACGCACCGCTCGGAGTTCTGCATCGACAAGATGTACAGTCCTGACTCCTCGCGCGGGCGGCTCGGCCTGCTGGAGCTGCGTGGCTTCGAGATGCCGCCGCATCCGCAGATGGCGCTGCTCCAGGCGCTGCTGGTGCGCAGCCTGGTGGCGATGTTCTGGGACCAGCCGCTGGTCGCGCCGCTCACCCGGTGGGGGACCGCCCTGCACGAGGACTTCCTGCTGCCGCAGGGTGCGATCCGCGACATCGGCGAGGTCGCGGCGGACCTGCGCGCCCACGGCATCCCGTTCGAGGACTCCTGGCTGGACCCGTTCACGGAGTTCCGCTTCCCCCGGATCGGCATGACGCGGGTGGGCGACGTCGAGCTGGAGCTCCGTCAGGCGATCGAGCCGTGGCACGTGCTGGGCGAGGAGACGACCGCCGGGGGCACTTCCCGCTACGTCGACTCTTCTGTCGAACGGGTGCAGGTGTCGGTTCGCGGGATCGACCCACACCGGCACCTGGTCACGTGTCAGGGTGTGCCGGTGCCCCTCACGTCGACCGGTGCCTCGGGCGAGTACTACGCCGGTGTCCGCTACCGCGCATGGCAGCCGTGGTCGGCGCTGCACCCGTCGATCGAGGTCCATGCGCCGCTGCACGTCGACGTGGTCGACACCGCCTCCGAGCTGAGCCTGGGCGGCGCGACGTACCACGTCGTACATCCCGGCGGCAGGTCGTACGACCACCCGCCGGTCAACGCGAACTCCGCCGAGGCCCGACGCGCCAGTCGGTTCGAACCGCGAGGACACACGGCCGGCCGTCTGGACGTGGGTGCGATGCGGGAAGCGGGCCGCCGTGCAGCAAGCGCGGAGTACCCGCACACCCTCGACCTCAGGCGGGTGCCCCTGGCGCCCCCGGGCACGGGCCGCGCGTGACCGTCCTGCGGGACTACGCAGCGACGATCAGCCAACCCACGCTGACGAACGACGACGCAGAGCCCGCCCGCTACGACGAAGTCGTCAACCCCGACGGCTCGCTGCGACCCGCGTGGAAGGCGATGGCGGAGCTTGCGGTCGGGCTCACGCCGGCCGACCTGAGCCGGGTCGACGGCGACATCGAGCGGTTCCTCTCCGACGACGGCGTCACCTATGCACGGCCCGGCGAGGGCTCGGGGGCCTGGCGGCTCGATCCGATGCCGCTGGTCATCGACGCCGCATCCTGGACCCCGCTCGAGATCGGGCTCGCGCAGCGCGCGGAGCTGCTCAACGAGATCCTGCTCGACCTGTACGGCCAGCAGCGACTGCTGTCCGAGGGCGTCCTGCCCCCGGCCGTGGTGTTCGGTCACGCGGGGTTCACGCGCGTCGTGGCCCGCCCGTCGGCCATCGAACCCAGGCCGCTGGTGCTCTGCGCGACCGATCTCGGACGCGACGCGTCGGGAGAGTGGCGGGTGCTCGGTGACCGCGCCCAGGCGCCGTCCGGGATCGGCTACGCCATGGAGAACCGCCGGGTCATCTCGCGAGTGCTTCCGGAGCTGTACCGCGAGGCGGGGTTGCACCGGATGGAGCCGTACTTCTGGGCGCTGCGCTCGGCCCTCATCCAGTCGGCTCCGGGCGATCTGGCCGACCCGCGCGTGGTCGTGCTCTCCCCGGGAACGCACTCGGAGACGGCGTACGACCAGGCATTCGTGGCCTCGACGCTCGGCTTCCCGCTGGTCCAGGGCAGCGACCTCGTGGTCCGAGACGGCTGGGTCTGGATGAAGGTCCCCGGCAACCTGCGGAGCGACCTGCGCAGCCGTCGGCTCGAACGCGTCGACGTGATCCTGCGCCGAGTCGACTCGGCCTGGAGCGACCCCCTCGAGCTGCGTGGCGACTCGCAGCTCGGCGTGGCAGGGCTTGTCGAGGCGGTGCGCCGGGGCCGCGTGCGCGTGGTCAACGGGCTCGGCTCGGGAGTGCTGGAGAACCCCGGGCTGCTGCCGTTCATGCCGGCCATGTGCGAAGCCCTGCTCGGAGAGCCCCTGCGTCTCGCGTCCGCGCCGACCTGGTGGTGTGGCGACGCCGGTTCCCTCGACCACGTGCTCGACCACCTCGACAGCCTGACCATCCGGCCCATCGACGGTGAACCGTTGTCGATTGCGCGAGTGGGCCGGGTCGAGCTGCGCGAGCGCCTGCTGGCCGAGCCGCACCGCTACGTCGGGCAGGAGCGGCTGGCCCTGTCGCAGGCCCCGACCTGGCATCCCGCGCGCTTCGGTGAGGGCCGGGCGACCCCGAAGCCGGTGACGTTGCGAACGTTCACGCTGCGCTACGGCTCGGCGTACCGGCCGCTGGTCGGCGGTCTGGCCAACGTCTACGAGAACGTCGAGGGTGGCGGGTTGTCCACCTCCAGCAAGGACGTGTGGGTGCTCAAGGCCGGCGCCGGCGACGCCGACCAGGGGCTGACCGACGTGCTCCCGATGACGTCCGCCAGATCCGTCTCGGTGATGGTGCCGCGCATCCTCGAGGACATGTTCTGGTTCGGCCGGTACGCCGAGCGCGCCGAGGACCTGCTCCGGCTGGTGCTCGCGGCTCACGCCCTCTCCGAGGACTTCCGGACCCGACCGCGCTCGACGGGTGGCGCGAGCCTCGAGGTGATGATGGGTGCCGTCCACGTTCTCGCCGGCCGCCGGCGGGAGGACCTCGACGAGGAGTTCCGGTCCCTCCTGCTCGATCCCCACCGCGCAGGTTCGGTCGCCCAGGCGCTGACGGGTCTGCGTGACGCGCTGCTGGGGGTTCGCGACCAGCTGTCGCTCGACACCTGGCGTGCGTTCGGCGCGACCGACCGGGCCGCGGAAGCGCTCGAGGCCTCCTCGCACAGTCATCAGATCGCCGAGTCGGCGGGCCGCATGCTGACCGGCATCCTGTCGCTGCAGGGTGTCACCGCGAGCATGATCCGCGACCCCGGCTGGCACATGATCGGCGCGGGGCGCGCGCTCGAGCGGGCCATCCAGCTGTCCCACCTGCTGCGGGCCACGACCACGGTCCGGCGCGGCATCGACGTCGACCGCGAGGTCCTCAACGCCGTTCTTCTCGCCTCGGAGAGCGCGGTGACGCACCGGCGGCGCTACCGCGGCTACGTCCGTCCCGGCGGCGTGCTCGAGCTGCTCCTGATGGACGACGAGAACCCCCGCTCGCTGGCGTTCGCGCTCACCGAGGCTCGGGAGCACCTCGCTGCCCTTCCGGCGTCCACTGGCTCGACGCGACCCGAGCGACTGCTCGAGGACCTGATCGCCGAGCTGGAAGGCGCCGACATCGCCGCTCTGGTCGCGATCGGCGGGGTCGGGCGACCAAACCTGGAGACGTTCCTCGACACGTTCCGAGCCCAGCTCGTCCGCCTGGCCGAAGCGGTTGCCGACCTCCACTTCGCGAGCGGCCCGGCGCCGCGGCCGCTGCACGCGATGTCGCTCGTCGAGCTGACCGAGGGCGCGGGGGAGCCGGCATGACCACCCCGGACAGATGCCCGCCACCCGGGGACCCCGGATGAGGTATCGCGTGCGACACCGCACGACGTACTCCTACGACGAGGACGTCAACGACAGTCTCGGCATCGGCCACCTGGTCCCGCGCACCCTGCCGTGGCAGCAGGTGACGTCGTACGACGTCACCGTGTCGCCGGCGCCGGGTGACCTCTCGCACGACATCGACTACTACGGCAACGTCGCGACGTACTTCCAGGTCACCGAGCCCCACCGCAAGCTGGAGATCGAGGCCACCAGCGAGGTCGAGGTCGAGACCGCTGTGTACGACGACGCCGCTCTGGCGGTGCCGTGGGACCGCGCTCTGCCGCTTCGGGACCCCGAGCTGCCGGATGCGTGGCGGTTCACCGACTTCGCCCTGCCCTCGGCTCTCGCCGAGCAGACCGATGAGGCACGGCTGTACGCCGCGACCTCCCTGGTCCGGGGCCGGCCGGTCGGTGAAGCGGTGAGCGACCTGATGCACCGCATCAATGCCGACTTCCGCTACGACAAGACGGCCACGACCGTCACGTCGACGGTCGAGGACATCTTCGCGAAGGGCGCCGGGGTCTGCCAGGACTTTGCGCACCTCACGCTGGCCTGCCTGCGCAGCCACGGCCTCGCCGCCCGCTACGTCAGCGGCTACCTCGCGACCCAGCCACCGCCGGGCCGTGAGCGGCTGGTCGGCGCCGACGCCAGCCATGCCTGGGTGGGCATCTGGTTGCCGACAACGGGCGAGTGGCTGGCCATCGACCCGACCAACAACCAGTGGGCAGACGACCGTTACGTGACGGTCGCCTGGGGCCGCGACTACGGCGACGTACCTCCCGTGAAGGGCGTGATCTTCACCGAGGCCAAGAAGTCGACGCTGCGGGTTTCGGTCGACGTCGCGCCGGTCTGAGAGTCGCCCAAGTGACGACGGCCCGGGGCGCCTGCTGACGCAGGCGACTCGGCGAATTGGGTACCGGCAGGTCATGACCACGACACCCAGCGAGCCCAGCCCCGACCCCGAGGTCGTCCCGAGCGGCGACCCTGACCCGATCTCGACGCCGGACCCCGAGCCCGGTGCGGATCCCACCCCGACCAGGCCAGACGTGGAGCCGGCGCCGGACTCGTTCTGACAGGCCCCTGGTGGACAGCTCCCGGTGTGACAGGCTCAGGCGGTGAAGGCTTTCCGCTGCCGGGTGTGCGACAACTCGCTCTATTTCGAGAACTCCCTCTGCGTCTCCTGCAAGACGGCTCTCGGCTTCTCCAGGGCCGAGCGCGCAATCGTGCCGGTCGACGAGAACGGCCGGTACGTCGATGCCAGCGGCCTGATCTGGCACGTCTGCAAGAACCTCAACCTGTCCGGGTGCACCTGGCTCGCACCCGTCGCTGGGGGCCAGTGCTTCGCCTGCGACCTCACCCGCACCCGCCCCAACAACGAGAACCTCGAGGGCCTCGCGGAGTTCCCCGATGCCGAGAAGGCCAAGCGCCACCTGGTGTTCGAGCTGGACACGCTGGGCTTCCCGGTGGTTGGCAAGGACATCGACCCCGAGAACGGGTTGGCGTTCGACCTCCTGAGCAGCGTTGCCGAGAACGTCGTGATCGGCCACGAGGCCGGGATCATCACGATCGACCTGGCGGAGAGCGACGCCGCCTACCGCGAGAAGGTGCGTGCCCGGCTGGCCGAGCCGTACCGCACGATGCTCGGCCACTTCCGACACGAGGTGGGTCACTACTACGAGTGGCAGCTGGTCCGTGGCGCCGACCTGATGGCTCGGAGCCGTGAGCTCTTCGGCGACGAGAGCACCGACTACCAGGCCGAGATCGACCGCCACTACAGCCAGGGACCGCCGGACGGTTGGGAGAAGTCGTACATCAGCACCTACGCGACCATGCACCCGTTCGAGGACTTCGCCGAGACCTGGGCGCACTACCTGCACATCTGCGACACCGTCGAGACCGCCGGGGAGTACGGCCTGACCGCCGTGGCCTCACCCGCCACGTTCTCGTCGTTCCGGGACCTCGTGGTCGGCATCTGGGTGCCGCTCACGGCCGCGCTCAACATGATCAACCGAAGCATGGGCAAGGAGGACCTCTACCCCTTCGTGATCCCTGCCCCGGTCCTCGACAAGCTCGAGTTCGTGGCGGCGCTGGCACCCAGGTCCTGACCGGGACGGCACCGTCGCCGGTTTGGTTGAGCGTTCACCTACAGTGGGGACGTGAGCGACTCGGACCCGACCCAGGAATTCTCCCGGGACATGAGCTACATCCCGGACCGGATCACGAAGGTGGTCGACGGCAACCCGCGCAGGCCGGACCACGGACCCGTGGACGGCGAGCTCTGGCCGGTCCAGCCCGGCCGTTATCGCCTGGTCGCCGCGAAGGCCTGCCCGTGGGCCAACAGGTCGATCATCGTGCGCCGGTTGCTCGGGCTCGAGGACGTCATCTCACTCGGGCTGCCCGGACCGATCCATGACGTCCGGAGCTGGACCTTCGACCTCGACCCGGGCGGGGTCGACCCGGTGCTCAAGATCGAGCGGCTGCAACAGGCCTACTTCGCGCGCTTCCCCGCCTACCCGCGCGGCATCACCGTCCCGGCGATCGTGGACTCGACAAGCGGCAAGGTCGTCACGAACGACTTCCCGTGGATCACCCACGACTTCTACTTCGAGTGGCAGGAGTTCCACCGAGCCGGCGCCCCCGACCTCTGGCCAGACGACCTCCGCAGCGAGATGGAGGAGGTCATGGAGCGGGTGTTCACCGAGGTCAACAACGGTGTCTACCGCTGCGGCTTCGCCGGATCACAGGAGGCGTACGACACGGCGTACGAACGGCTCTGGACGGCCATGGACTGGCTGGAGGAACGACTGACCGGTCAGCGCTACCTGATGGGCGACCAGATCACCGAGGCCGACGTCCGGCTCTTCACGACACTGGCGCGATTCGACCCCGTCTACCACGGACACTTCAAGTGCAACCGCCAGAAGCTGACCGAGCTCCCAGCCCTGTGGGGCTACGCGCGAGACCTGTTCCAGACCCCGGGGTTCGGCGAGACCATCGACTTCGGCGAGATCAAGCGCCACTACTACGTCGTGCACACCGGGCTCAACCCGACCGGGATCGTGCCCGCCGGACCGGACCCTGCGGTCTGGACAACGCCGCACGGCCGCGAGGCGCTCGGTGGACGGACCATCGAGGCCTGGGACTGACCCTTCTAACCTGAGTCCCATGGGGACCGGCCACGACCACAGCCACGCGGTGGGCCGCGCCGAGGACCGCGCGCGGCTCCGGCTCGTCCTCGCGGTCACCGGCACCGTGCTCGTGGTCGAGCTGGTCGGCGCGTGGTTCGCCGGGTCGCTCGCGCTGCTCGCCGACGCCGGGCACATGGCCACCGATGCAGCTGCGATCGTGCTGGCGCTCGGCGCGTCGTACGTCGCGTCGATGAAGGCCGGGCCGCGCTCGACGTTCGGCTGGCATCGTGCCGAGATCCTCGCCGCCACGGTCAACGCCCTGGTGCTCCTCGTGGTCTGCGGCTACCTGGCCTATGCCGGCATCTCGCGGCTCGTGGACCCATCGGGATCCGACGTCGAGGCTGTCCCGTTGATGCTGTTCGCGGGCTTCGGGTTGCTGGCCAACGCGTTCTCCCTGATGGTTCTGCAGCGGTCCGACAGCGGGTCGCTGAACCTGAAAGGTGCGGCCAACGAGGTCCTCGCCGACCTGCTGGGCTCCGCGCTGGCCGTGCTGGCCGGCGTGGTCATCGCGACGACCGGCTTCCAGCGGGCCGACCCGATCGTCTCGCTGCTGATCGCGGTCATGATCCTGCCTCGATCCATCTCCCTGCTGCGCGACTCGGTGGCGATCCTCCTGGAGATCGCGCCGGCGGGCCTGGACCTCGAAGACGTGCGCCGGCACCTCGTGGGGGCGCCCGGAGTCGTCGACGTCCACGACCTGCACGCCTGGACCATCACCAGCGGAATCCCCAGCCTCTCGGCCCACGTCACGGTGACCGACGAAGCACTCGCCGAGCGCGGAGTGGGGGCGATCCTCGACGACCTCGGCCGCTGCGTCGCCGAGCACTTCGACGTACGCCACGCGACCTTCCAGGTCGAGCCGCCCAGCCACGAGGAGCACGAGGATCTGGGCGAGGTCCACTGAGTCGTCCGCACCGAGAGGTGTTGTGGCACCCCGTCAGGCGGATGATCCGTCGGCAACGGCGGCCCCGGTCAGCCGCAGCAGGGTCTGTTGCATGCCTCTGCGGTTCTTCCGCGGGAAGCCGCCGACGACGAGGAACGCGCGGCGTACGGCACCGACCGTCGAGTAGTCGAACGACTCGGTGACCAGCGTGCCGCCGTCCACGGGCTCCAGCACATAGCGCCAGACGTGGCCGAGCGGGTGCCGCCAGGCGAGCCGGCGTCCCTCCTCGAACTCGATCACCGTGGAGGTGATCCTGTAGGGCGCCCCCTGCTTCATGCTCATCCCGAACGTCGCACCCTGGCTGAGCCGTTCCGGTCCGGCGATCGTGGCCCTGACGGTGCCTGACCCGTCGATGCGCGGGTGTTGCTGGGGGTCGGCGAGGATCCCGAAGACGGCGTCGGCCGGGGCCGGGATCGTTGCGCTGACAGATTCGACATGGGTGGTCATGGGCCGACAATAGGAGGACGTCCTGATGAATTGGTCCGCCCCGGCCCCGCACAGGTACGTTTGGCCCCGCCCCGATGTGGGCCGGATCACAGGTGCACCACCCCCGCACCGTCCGAACCAGACCGCCACCCGGCCGCGGAGACCCCGCACACCGGTGACCTTGAAGGAGTGCGCGTGACCAAGCAGCCAGCATCGGGCTTCGGACCCGATCTCGCGGAGGTCTTCGGGCCCTCCCAGCAGGACGGCGGCCCCGAGCTGATCCAGCTCCTCACGCCGGAGGGTGAGCGGGTCCACCACCCCGACATCGACGTGGACTTCCCCGAGGAGCAGCTGCGCGGCTTCTACCGCGACATGGTGCTCACCCGGCGCATCGACACCGAGGCCACCGCGCTGCAGCGGCACGGCGAGCTCGGCATCTGGGCGCAGCTGCTGGGCCAGGAGGCCGCCCAGATCGGCGCCGGCCGGGCACTTCGTCCTCAGGACTACGTCTTCCCGACCTACCGCGAGCACGGCGTCGCCTGGTGCCGCGGGGTCGACCCGCTCAAGCTGCTCGGCCTGTTCCGCGGCGTCGACCAGGGCTCGTGGGACCCGGGCGCGAACAACTTCGCGCTCTACACGATCGTGATCGGTGCGCAGTGCCTGCACGCCACCGGCTACGCCATGGGCATGCAGCGGGACGGGGTGGTCGGCACCGGCGACCCCGAGCGCGACGCTGCCGTGGTGGCCCACTTCGGTGACGGCGCCTCCTCGCAGGGCGATGTCAACGAGGCGTTCATCTTCGCCGCCTCCTACAACGCCCCGGTCGTGTTCTTCTGCCAGAACAACCAGTGGGCCATCTCCGAGCCGATCGAGCGTCAGAGCCGGATCCCGCTCTACCAGCGCGCCCTCGGCTTCGGCTTCCCGGGCGTCCGCGTCGACGGCAACGACGTGCTCGCCACGTACGCCGTCACCCAGGCCGCGCTGCAGCGGGCCCGGGACGGGCAGGGCCCGACCCTGGTCGAGGCCTACACGTACCGGATGGGCGCGCACACGACGACCGACGACCCGACCCGCTACCGGCTCTCCGACGACGTCGAGCGCTGGAAGCTCAAGGACCCGATCGCCCGCGTGGAGGTCTACCTCAAGCGCAACGGCTTCGCCGACGAGGCGTTCTTCGACAGCGTCGCCGACGAGGCGGACCAGCTCGGCGCGACCCTGCGCGAAGGCTGCAAGGCGATGCCGGACCCGGAGCCGATGAGCATGTTCGACCACGTCTACTCCGAGATGACCGAGGAGCTCGCCGCCCAGCGCGACGGCTACGCGGCGTACCTCGAGAGCTTCGAGGGCGCGGCCGTGGGAGGTGGCCACTGATGACGCAGAAGATCACGCTCGCCAAGGGCCTCAACATGGGCCTGCGCAAGGCAATGGAGAACGACCCGAAGGTCCTGATCATGGGTGAGGACGTTGGCAAGCTCGGCGGCGTCTTCCGGATCACCGACGGCCTGCAGAAGGACTTCGGCGAGGACCGCGTCATCGACAGCCCGCTGGCCGAGTCCGGCATCGTCGGCACCGCGGTCGGCATGGCGCTGCGCGGCTACCGCCCGGTGGTGGAGATCCAGTTCGACGGGTTCGTCTACCCGGCCTACGACCAGATCGTCTGCCAGGTCGCCAAGATGCACTTCCGCAGCCAGGGCAAGTCCAAGATGCCGATGGTGATCCGGATCCCGTTCGGTGGCGGCATCGGCGCCGTGGAGCACCACAGCGAGTCGCCGGAAGCGCAGTTCGCGCACACGCCCGGGCTCAAGGTCGTCGCCTGCTCCAACCCGGTCGACGGCTACTGGATGATCCAGCAGGCCATCGCCAGCGACGACCCGGTGATCTTCCTCGAGCCCAAGCGGCAGTACCACGCCGACAAGGCCGAGCTCGACGACACGGTGACTCCCGACCCGCTGTTCACCTCGCGGGTGGTCCGCACCGGCACCGACGTCACGGTGCTGGCCTACGGACCGATGGTGAAGACCGTCATGAGGGCGGCCGAGGCAGCCGCGTCCGAGGGCAAGTCGCTCGAGGTCATCGACCTGCGGACGCTCTCCCCGCTGGACATGGGTCCGGTGCTGGACTCCGTACGTCGTACCGGCCGCGCCGTCGTCGCCCACGAGGCGCACGTCAACCTCGGCATGGGTGCGGAGATCTCCGCGCGGATCACCGAGCAGTGCTTCTACAGCCTCGAGGCCCCGGTGCTGCGGGTCGGCGGGTTCGACGCCCCCTACCCGCCGTCGCGGCTCGAGGAGAACTACCTCCCCGACCTCGACCGGGTGCTGGACGCCGTCGACCACTCGCTGAGCTTCTGAGGAGTCCCGATGTCTGAGTTCAAGCTGCCCGACGTGGGCGAGGGCCTGACCGAGGCCGAGATCGTGTCCTGGAAGGTCAAGGTCGGCGATGTCATCGCGATCAACGACATCGTCGTCGAGATCGAGACCGCCAAGTCCCTGGTCGAGCTTCCGTCGCCGTACGCCGGCACGGTGCTCGCCCTGATGGTGCCCGAGGGCGAGACCGTCGCCGTGGGGACGCCGATCATCTCCGTCGGTGACCCGAACGAGGTCGTCCCTCCCGCTCCGCCGAGCCAGGGCGAGATGACGATCGACCTGTCCAACCCGCGGGCCTCCGGTGGCGGTGAGGGAGAGAGCCTGGTCGGCCGCAACAAGGCCGAGGGCGGCTCGGTGCGGCGCGCGCGCAAGGGCTCGGCGACGCCGACCACCCAGGCCGGCGCCTCGGCCCAGATGCAGGTGCAGGGCGCGTTCATGCCCGGTGGCGTCGAGCCCGCTGAGGTTGTCGAGGTCGACGAGCCCGCCGTCCCCGCCACGTCTGCCGGTCCGCAGGCGTCGGCCGATCCCCGGGTGCTGGCGAAGCCGCCGGTGCGCAAGCTGGCCAAGGAGCTCGGCGTGAACCTCGGCGCCTGCAGGCCGTCCGGCCCGAACGGGACGGTCACGCGCGCCGACGTCGAGGCTGCTGCCGGCGCCGGCACAACGTCATACGGAGGGAGCATCCCCTCGCCCCGTCCGTATGACGTCCCGGCCGGCCAGCGCGAGACCCGGGAGCCGATCAAGGGTGTCCGCAAGATGATGGGCGCGGCCATGGTGAGCTCGGCGTTCACGATCCCGCACGTCACCGAGTGGGTCACGCTCGACGTCACCGGGACCATGGACTTCGTCGAGCGTCTGCGCAAGCGACGTGAGTTCCGCGACGTGAAGGTCTCGCCGCTGCTGGTGCTCTCCCGGGCCGTGATGCTCGCGATGCGGCGTACGCCGGAGATCAACTCGGTCTGGGACGAGGCGGCCCAGGAGGTCGTCTTCAAGCACTACGTCAACCTCGGGATCGCCGCCGCGACCCCGCGCGGCCTCGTGGTTCCCAACGTGAAGGACGCCCAGGACCTGTCCCTGCTCGATCTGGCGCTTGCCCTCAACGGGTTGTCCGCGACCGCTCGGGAAGGCAGGACCCAGCCGGCCGAGATGGCCGGTGGCACCTTCACGATCACCAACGTGGGCGTCTTCGGGGTCGATGCGGGCACGCCGATCATCAACCCCGGCGAGTCCGCGATCCTCTGCTTCGGTGCGATCAAGAAGCAGCCCTGGGTCCTGGCGGACGAGATCGCCATCCGGCAGGTCACCACGCTGGCGCTGGCCTTCGATCACCGGCACATCGACGGGGAGAAGGGTTCGCGCTTCCTGTCCGACGTCGCCGGCATGCTCGAGGACCCGGCGTCCGCTCTGCTGTTCTGATCGGTCCACAGGGCTCGACCGCGGTGCGTGAACCTCCACCCGGCGGGGTAGGAGGGCCACCGTGAGCGAGCCGCAGGGGCACCTCCCACCCGGAGCGACGGTGGGGCCCTACCGCACCGGCCGACGGCTGGGTGGTGGTGGCATGGGCGTCGTGCTGGAGGCGCTCGACACCGACTTGAACCGTCGGGTGGCGCTCAAGATCATCGCGACGGGGCTCGCCGGCGACCCGGATTTCCGGGCGAGGTTCACCCGGGAGGCACAGGCGCAGGCCTCGCTCGACTCTCCGAACGTCGTGCATGTCTACGGCTTCGGCGAGGACGAGGGGCGGCTCTGGATCGCCACCCAGCTCATCCCCGACGGGGACCTCGGCGCGATGATCCAGGTGTACGGCGCCCCGCCCGCCCGCGTGGGCCTCGACCTGGTCGCCCAGGTCGCGAGCGGCCTGGGCGACGCCCACGCTGCCGGGCTGATCCACCGCGACATCAAGCCGAGCAACGTGCTGCTGCGCCGTCGGCCGGAGGGACTGACCGCCTACCTCGCGGACTTCGGCATCGCCCGCCAGGTCGGCGCCGACCAGACCCGAGGAACGGCCGGCACCGTCGGCACCCCGACCTACATGGCTCCGGAGCTCCACACCGGCGAGCAGGCGACCGTCGCCAGCGACATCTACTCGCTCGGCTGCCTGCTGTGGGCGACGCTCAGCGGCCACGCCCCGTACCCAGGCACGTCGGACTACCAGGTCGTGACCGCCCACCTGACCGAGCCGGTCCCCCAGCTGTCGACGGACAATCCGCTGGCCGTCGAGGTGAACAGGATCCTGCGGACGGCGATGGCGAAGCGTCCCACGGCCCGGTATGCGTCGGCCGCGGCCGTTCGAGACGACCTACGGGCCGCGTCGGGCCTGTCCGACACCCCCGAGGAGCCGGGTTCGGTCGCCGGTCCTGGCCGCGGACGTCGCCGACCCGTCCTGGTGCTCACCGTGGCGCTCGTCGTCGTCGCGGGTCTCGCCGGCGCCTGGGCGCTCACCCGAGGTGACGACGAGGGGCCGGGCTCCGCCGACCCCGCCACGTCGTCCGCCACGTCGTCCGCCACGTTCTCCGCCGCGACGGGCACGGACTCCGCGACGCCGCCGGGCACCACGACCGCATCCGGCGGGGACGAGGAGTCGGCGGTCGCGAGCCTCGCGCAGGCGGTCGAGGACCAAGGGTTGTTGAAGGGCGCGCAGGCCGAGTGTGCCGCCCGGGCCTGGATCGCGGCCGCGGGGTTGCCGGAGATGATCGACGCCGGATTCTTCGACGAGGACCTGAACTACGTCGACCTGCCGCAGAGCGCGATGACTCCCGACATCCAGGCGGCCGCGGTGTCCGCCGTGGGTTTGTGCCTCGACGTCACACCGTGACCGGGTCGCCTACAGGTCGAGGGGGGCGACGTCCCAGCCCTCCGGAGAGATCGGGTGCAGGATCGCGTCGGTGCCGCCGTCGACGTACACGACGGAGCCGACCACGAACGCGGCCGCGTCGGAGAGCAGGAAGCAGATCGTCGCGGCGATCTCCTCCGGGCGGCCGGGGCGGCCCACGGCGCTCGGGTAGCTGTCTGCGAACTGGCCGAACACCGGGTCGGCCCGCAGCTTTTCGGTCATGGGGGTCGTGACCAGGCCGGGCGCGACGGAGTTGAGGCGGATGCCGGCGCCGATCCACTCAGGCTTGACGACCTCGCGTCGGGCCCACCACGCCAGCGCAGCCTTGCTGGCGGGGTAGACCATCACGGAGTCGACCGCGGCGGCCGCGGCCCGTGCGGCCGGTTCGTCGTCGCGGAGGCAGTGCGCCGCCACCGAGGAGTCCCATCCGGGCATGCCGGTGATCGAGTTGGAGGCCAGCAGCACGACGCTGGCGCCGTCTGCGGCCGCGAGCTGTGGCTGAAGTCCGCGCACCAGCGCGACTGCCCCGAAGAAGTTGACCGACACGACCAGCGCCGAATCGACGCCGGTGAGCCCGGCGATACCGGCGCAGGGCACCAGGCCGTGCACCACGTCGGCGACGTCGCGGACCCCGGCGACCGCGGAGTCCCGGCCCTCGGGCGTGGAAAGGTCGGCAAGCACGTCGGCGTCGCGCAGGTCGACGGTGATGACACGATGGTCCTGCTCGCGCAGCAACGCGGTGGTGGCCGCTCCGATGCCGGAGGCCGCTCCGGTGACGACGTAGGTGTTCACGGCCGAACACTAACGACGAGTCCGCGCGGCCAGACATGGCCTAGCCCGAGCGGTCACCTCGGGCCCCGTAGCCGGGGTGGACCTCGGCGTTGAGCCCCTCGGCTTCGGCGATCTTGCGGAGCAGCACCAACAGGGTCTCCAGCTCCTGGGCGGTCAGCGACTTCACGACGGCGGAGTCGTGGGCGCCGACGGCTCTGCGGACGGCGGCGACCTCCGCGGCCGCGCCGTCGGCGATGTGGAGCGCGTAGTTGCGACGGTCGGTCTCGCTCCTTCGGCGTTCGACCAGCCCCCGTGCCTCGAGCTCGTCGACGAGCTTGACCACCCGGCTGGGCACGGCGCCGAGACGTTCGGACAATGCCTGCTGGCTGAGGCCGGGGCTCTGGCCGACGATGCGGAGCACGCCGACGTGCGCGGGGGAGAGGCCGAGCTCGGCGAGCCGGGCGGCGAACAGGTTGGACGTGTGCGCACCGAGCTGGGCCAGCAGGAAGGCAGCGCCGGAGGGGGGTCTCACTCCTGCAGTGTGCCATGAACGTGGAATCATTGCGAGACAGAACGATTCGTGATAAGAATGATTCGTCAAACCTATGAACTAGGAGGAGATGGCGATGATGCAGCTGCGGAGCCGGACGACGCTCGTGGGCGGACTCGTGCTCGGGGCGGTGGGGATCGCCGTGCTGTGGGGGGCCGGTGTCGACTTCCCGGTGGCGGTGCCGCCTGGCCTGGTGATCCTCCTGGTCGGAGCGACGATCGTCGCCACCGTGCGAGCCCGCTGGGCGGCCGGCCTGGGCTGCGCACTCGGGTTGTTCGTGCTGGTCGGCTTCCTGGTGAGCCCGACCGGGATCGAGAACATCAGTGGCGACCACGGGGCCGACGTCGCCGTCGGGCAGGCCATTCAGGTGCTGGGCGTCGTCATCGCTGCCGTGAGCGGAGGTCTTCTTGTCCTCCGTCGCGCCTGAGGCTCGCGAGCCGGATCGCCTCGCGCGGGCCTGCTACGTGGTCAGCGTGGCGCTGGTGGCCGCGGGGGTGTTCCACCTCGGCGTGTTCGCGCTCGGTGACCGGCCGTGGCACGGGCCGCTGTCCTGGCGGAAGCCCGCGACGTTCGGCCTTTCGTTCGGCGCAACCCTGGCGACCGTCACTTGGGTGACGTCGTACCTGCGGATGACTCCCCGCACCCGCGCCCTGCTGATGGGGGTGTTTGCTGTCGACTGCGTGGTCGAGGTTGCCGGGATCACCTTGCAGGCCTGGCGAAACCAGCCCTCGCACCTCAACACCTCGAGCCCCGCCAACGCGAGCGTCGCCTACACGCTTGCCGCTGGTGGCGCGGTGCTGGTTGCGGTGCTCGGCACGTTCGCGGTCATTGCCGTGCGGGGGCGGGTCGATGCCTCGCCGAGCATGGTGCTGGCGATCCGGGCCGGGTTCGTGCTGCTGGTCGCCGGCCTCGCGTCGGGCATTGCGATGATCGCCTACGGCACCGCGGTGATGCGAAGCGGTGACACGCAGCGTGCCTACGACGTCGCGGGATTCCTCAAGGCCTTCCACGGCGTGACCCTGCATGGGGTGCTGGTGCTCCCGGCCCTGGCCTGGTGGCTCGGAGGACGGGTGCTGGACGAGTCGCGGCGAACGAGTGTCGTGGGCGTCGCGATCGGTGGCTACGCCGTCGCGGCGGCTGCAGTGCTCGTCTGGTCGCTCGTTCAGCTGTAGCGCCGGGCCCGGTCCCCGGACGTGCCCGGCCCGGAGTCGAGCAGCGCCGCGAGCTCGTGCTCGAGGACCGACCCGACACGCTGGCAGAACGACTCCGGCTCGTCGGCGGCGTCCGGCTTCTCGGGGACGATCCGATCGACGATCCCGAGCTGGTACAGGTCGAACGCCCGGACCCGCTGGGCCCTGGCCATCTCTGGTGCGTGGTCGACGTCGCGGTGCACGATCGCGCTGGCGCCCTCGGGCGGCAGCGGCGACAGCCATGCGTGCTGGGCTGCGATGACACGGTCCGCCGGCAACAGGGCAAGTGCGCCTCCGCCGTTCCCCTCGCCGAGCATCAGGCAGAGCGTCGGCGCATCGAGGGTGACCAGGTCGGACAGGCAGCGGGCGATCTCGCCGGCCAGGCCGCCGTTCTCGGCCTCGGGCGAGAGCGCCGCGCCCTGCGTGTCGATCACGGTCACCAGGGGGAGGCCGAGCTCGGACGCGAGCCGGAAGCCGCGCCGGGCCTCGCGCAGCGCCTGCGGACCCATCGGGTGGTCGGCGGTCTGGCCGCGCCGGTCCTGGCCGAGAAAGACGCACGGCGCCTGGCCGAACCGCGCC
>JAOPXM010000064.1 GCA_025965125.1 Nocardioides sp. | reverse complement strand
CGATTTGACCTGCTCCCCAACGACGAGCAGATAACGGCACTCGCGCACGGCTACTACGACGCCGACCCCGTGGCCGAGGCGTTTGTCGACGAGGTCTACCTGACCCGGGGATCCACCGCCGGACGCCGGCTGCTCGAGGAGGCAATGTCCAAAGGCGTGCACTCCATCCCGGATGCGCCGGCGTCCATGGTGCGGCTCTTCGCCGAGTTCGAGGAGGATCCCGAGTGGCTTGATCGGGACCTCGTCGAGAGAGGGGCAGCGGTCTTCCGACGCTACGGGCCGTCCGTCTTCAGCTTCGCCGGCGTGGAGACCCTGCTGGCCTACACCGAGAACTCCATCGTGAAGCCCCTTTCCCTGACCGGTTCGTATGCCGGTGACACCGCGCTCAACCGGTTCATGGAGACCGCCCGCTTCTCGATCGACGTCACCGATCCGGGCGGGCTCGAGCCCGGAGCGACCGGGCGGGCGACCGCCATGCGGGTCCGGGTCATGCACGTCTTCATCCGGCGGCACCTGGTCGACCACCCCGAGTGGGACCTGGAGGCGTGGGGCATGCCGATCAACCAGTCAGATGCGCTGGTGACACTCATGTCGAGCAGCTACACCCCCGGCCTGGCCATGCACCTGCTCGGCTACCGCACCCGGGTCGCCGACATCGAGGCGATGATGCACTTCTGGCGCTATGTCGGCCACCTGCTCGGCGTCCAGCCGCGGTGGTATCCCGCGAACATCAGGGAGGCGACCCAGCTGACCGCTGCCTTCTTCGTCAAGTGCAGCCACGGCGCAGCCGCGGAGGGCGCCGAGCTCGTCGAGTCCTACCCGCGGGCATTCACCCCGAAGCCCGGCACGACACTCAGGAAGCGGCTGCGCGACGAGACCAACTATCGCTTCCAGCTCGGCTACACCCGCTACTTCCTCCCAGGCAGCTTCTACCGCCGCTACGACATGCCCAACGCCTGGCCATGGGCGCTGCTGCCGCTGCTCCAGGTGCCGTTCAACCTGACCGGCGACCTGCTCTCCCGAGCGCTTCCACCAGTTGCCGCGACGCAGGACCGTTATGCGCGTTGGCGCCGCAAGACCTGGTTCCGCAACGAGATGGGCGAGCAGGACGCCACGTTCAACGCCGCCGAGCACTTTCGCCGATGACCGCACCCCGAGGAGCGTGATCCCATGTCTCACCACACCATCACCGCCACCGCCACCGCCCGGATGGGCCGCACGCCGGAGGACTACAAGGTCCTTGGGATCTACCCGCGCCTGGTCAAGCCATGGGAGGACGGGCTGCGCACCGACGGCGGCCCGGGCAGCTTCGAGTGGTGGTACTTCGACGCCCATCTGGACGACGGCGCGAAGCTGGTCGTCGTGTTCTCCACCAAGGAGTTCACGGCCATCGACAGGCCGCTCGCCCCGACCGTCCGGATCGACCTCACCCTGCCGGACGGCACCACGGTCGAGAGGCACGCGGAGCTGGACCCCAAGACCTTCATCGCGGCCACCGACTCGTGCGACGTCCACATCGGAGGGAACCTCTTCAGTGGCGACCTGCACACCTACACGATCCGGGCCCAGGTCGAGGATGTCCGGATCGACATCACCCTGACGGGGCAGGTGCCGGCCTGGCGCCCCGAGACCGGGTACTGGTACTTCGGCAACGAGGACGATCACTACTTCGCCTGGCTGCCGTCGGTCCCACAGGGCCTGGTGGAGGCGACGTACAGCGTGGGCGAGCGGACCAGCACCACCACCGGCATCGGGTACCACGACCACAACTGGGGCGACACCGCGATGCCCAAGCTCATGCACCACTGGTACTGGGCCAGGGGGGCGGCCGGGCCGTACTCGGTGATCGCGTCGTACATCACCGCCGAGAAGGGCTACGGCTACGAGGCCCTTCCGGTGTTCATGCTGGCTCGCGACGGCGAGCTGATCGCGGACGACAACGCGAACGTCTCGTTCGAGGAGCTGGGCCGCTACGTCGACCAGGAGACCGGCAAGCCCGTCGGCAACGTCACCCGCTACACCTACCGCGACGGAGACGAGAGGTACGTCGTCACGTTCACCCGGTTCACCGACCTCACGACGGTGAGGATGGTCGACGACCTGAAGGGTCCCCAGAAGATCTTCGCCAGGTTGATCGGGTTCGACGGCGCCTACCTCCGTTTCAGCGGCGAGCTGCGTATCGACCACTACCAGGGCGAGAAGCTGGTGGACAGCCACACCGACGATGCCCTGTGGGAGCTCATGTACTTCGGGAAGGCACGGCCCTGATCGACCCACGAGGGCCCATCGCCGTCTCAACCTGAGACATCCATGGTCCAGGACCGGGCGTTCCATGAATGGAGGAGAAACCCTTCTAGAGCGAGGAGGTGAACAGGAAATGATCGACTGGGGATCCCCGACCTGGGGAGGCGGCGTTACGTACGCCGCGAACGGGTCCTGGGTGCCGGACAAGCACGAGGGGACCAGGCGTCCGACAACTGTGACTGGCCCGCCGTCATCGGACGGGCCTGCTCACGCTTGCGCCGAATGCGGTCAGGAGTGACAGAAGGCCCCCGCAACCACTCGGTTGCAAGGGCCGCTGTCCTGCGGTTGAGCCTGTTTCAGGCGCTCAGCCGGACCCGCTCGACGTCACCCATGACCTCGATGGTGAGCTCGTCCACGACCGGCCTCGCCAGGAGGGCACCGACGATGCCCGCGATGCTGGTGAACACGATCCAGGCTGCGACGGGCCACCAGTGGCCGTAGTGCGCGTACAGGGCCGTCGCGATCAGCGGCGCCAACCCGCCGCCGATGATGCCACCACCCTCGCGTCCGATCGAGACTCCGCTGTAGCGGATCCGGGTTCCGAACATCGCGGTGAAGTAGCCGGGTTGGATCGCGTCGTTGGAGGCGTTGACGCCGGCGATCATCACGATCATGGTGGCGACGATGACGGCCGCGGACTTCGAGTCGAGGGCCAGGAAGGTCGGGAAGGCCAACAGTGCCGAGACCACGAGGCTGCCCACCATGATCCCGGTGTAGCCGTGGCGGTCGGCGAGCATTCCCCAGAGCGGGCACGAGATGGCCGCCGCGGCGGAGCCCACCAGCAGCGCGGTGAGAGTGACCGTACGGTCGACGCCGAGTGTGTTGGTCGCATACGCCAGGCAGAACACCGAGATGATGTAGAAGCTGGTGTTCTGGCCGAGTCGCATCAGGAAGATCGCCACGATGTTCCGCGGGTGCGAGCGCAGGGCCTCGATGATCGGCGCGCCAGCCTGCTCCTGGTGGTTCTTGACCGCCTCGAACTCCGGAGACTCGGTGACCCGGCGCCGGATGTAGACGCCGACGGCCACCATCAGGAGGCTGAGCAGGAACGGGATCCGCCAGCCCCAGGAGAGCAGGGCGTTGTCGTCGAGCAGCTGGTTGAGCAAGAGGAACACCAGGTTGCCGAGGATCAGACCGACGTACACCGCGGCCGAGATGAACGATCCCCAGAACGCGCGGCGCTCGGTGGCGTGCTCGAGGGTGAGCAGCGAGGCGCCTCCCCACTCGCCGCCCGTCGCCAGGCCCTGGACGATCCGGAGCACCACCAGCAGGACCGGGGCCAGCAGGCCGACCTGGTCGTACGTCGGCAGCACGCCGATGAGGGCGGTGCTGATGCCCATCACGAGCAGGGTCACCAAGAGCGTGCGTCGGCGTCCCACTCGGTCACCGAAGTGTCCGGAGATGACGCCACCAAGCGGCCGGGCGAAGAAGCCCGTCGCGTAGACCGCGAACGACAGGAGCGTTCCGATCACCGGGTCGGTGCTCGGGAAGAAGAGGTGCGGGAACACCAGCGCCGCCGCTGTTCCGTACAGGAAGAAGTCGTACCACTCGAGCACCGTCCCGAACGAGGCGGCGCCGACGACCCCCTTCATCTTCGAGTTCATGCCGGACATCCTTTCGATGATTTGTTCATGTGTCGTGCTGGAGTGATGAGCAGGGCGCTACTTGACTGGGAGGCCGGACACGCGGGCTGGAGCCCGGTCCGTGCGACGAGACCTCAGCTCGGATCGCAGCTGCTCGTCGTGCTCGCCCAAGGTCGGCGGCGCCTGCATCAGCGGGGCTACGCGGTGGTCGAAGTGGTGCGGCGCGCGGATCGAGCGCACCGGGCCCTCGGTGGGGTGGATGGCCGAGACACTGAGGCCCAGGTGCTGCACCTGTGGGTCGTTGAGGGTCTCGGCCTGGTCGAGCACCGGGGCGTGGGGCACGTCCTCGCTCACGAGCAGGTCGAGCCACTCGGCGCGAGGGCGCTTCGCGAAGGTCTCCTGGAGCACCAGTCGGAGCTCCTCGTGGTGCCGGACCCGCTGTTGGTGGGTGTGGAACCGCTCGTCCTCGGCCAGGTGCTGGAGCTGGACCGCGTTGAGCAGCCCGCGCCAGAACTTGTCGGGGGACGAGAGGTGCAGCGCGACCCGTCGCCCGTCGGCGCAGGTCATCGCGAAGCTCTGCGAGACGGCGGCACGACCGTACGGTCCCGGGTTCTGTCCGGACGCGAAGAAGCTGGCGTACGGCTCGATCAGGAAGTGGCTCATCGCCTCCAGCATCGAGATCTCCACGACGTGGCCGGTGCCGTCGACGGAACGCTGCACGAGGGCTGCCAGCACTCCCTGCGCTGCGTAGAGTCCCGTGACCGCGTCGGCGGTTGCGGGCCCGCTGATGCGCGGCTGCGAGGGGTCCAGGGTCAGGCTCAGCATCCCGCTGTACGCCTGGGCGACCGTGTCGTACGACGGCCGGCCTGCGTACGGCCCCGTGGCGCCCAGGCCACTGATCGCGCAGTACACCAGGCGCGGGTTCAGGCGCAGGAGTCGCTCGTGGCCGACGTGCAGCCGCTCGGCGACGCCGGGGCGGAAGTTGTGGATGAAGACGTCCGCGGTCTCGATCAGCTCGTCGAGGAAGGCGCGGTCACTCTCGTCGCGGTTGTCCACGGTGACGCTGCGCTTGTTGCGGTTGAACGCCTGGAACGTCGAGGCGTAGAGCGTCCCGTCGTAAGACCGGAAGGCGTCGCCGGTGCCCGGTCGCTCCACCTTGATCACGTCGGCGCCCATGTCGGCCAGCAGCATCGAGGCGTACGGGCCGGTGATGAACGCGCCCTGCTCGA
>JAOPXM010000008.1 GCA_025965125.1 Nocardioides sp. | reverse complement strand
GCGACGCCGGAGCCGGCGACGCCGGCGACGCCGCCCAGACCCAGGGCGCCTCCGATCAGAATGTGACGCCGTGATGGGGAGGGGGATGGGGATGGGGAATCGGACATGAACAAATTCTTCCGAGCCGAGAACGGGATTGGGTCGCTCACCTTGTCGGCGACGTGGTCGCGTCCGGTAACAGGTTTGTGTCCGTCCGGTTAACCGCCCGCGGCTCGCCTGCCCGGCGTGCTCGGACGGCGAGCCGGGCAGGTCTGAGGGGCGTCGGCCGGCCCTATGATCAACGCTCGTCGCCGATCTCGGGAGGTGCATCGTCGATCTCGTCGCGGGGCTCCAGTCCCTGGTCCTCGGTCTGGTGCTCCTGTGGGCCGCGTTCGTGAAGCTGACGGGTGATCACCCGGCCGAGGCTGCCAGCCGGACCGCGCTCGCGAGGCTGGTGGGGCGCGCTCGGGTGCCCCGCGCCCTTCGCCTGGTCGCCGTGGTCGAGCTCGTCGTCGGTACCTCGCTAATGCTCCCGCCCATGATGCTCGCGGAGGCACTCGCCACCGTCGCCCTGACGGCGGGCTTCGTGGGCTATCTGGTCGTGGCACAACGGCTGGCGCCCGGGTCCTCCTGCGGCTGTCTGGGAGCCTCGCCCGGCACGGGCATCTCCTGGCGGAGCATTCTCCGCGCCGGCCTGTTGCTGGTGGCGGCCTGTGTCGGCCTGGTCGGGAGCACCTCCTGGTTCGCCGTCGTCAGCGGGCAGCCGCTTGCCGCTGCCTCGTGGCTCGGATCCGAGCTGTTGGCTCTGGTGCTGCTGTCACAGGAACTCGACGATCGATGGCTCCCGACCGCCCGCCGGGCACTCGGGCGCGTGCTGCCGAGTCAGGTCCTGCGGCGTGTCGGCGTGCCCCTCTGGTTCACCCTCGAGCAGCTCAGCGAGAGCCCCGCCCATCGGGACGTCGCGGCCTTGCTGGAGAACGAGGTCCTGGAGCATTGGGACGAGGAGGGGTGGCGGGTCGTGTGCTTGGGCGCCCGACACGACGGCCGTCCCGCGACAGCGGCCTTCGCCGTACCGCTGCTGCAGTACCGCCCCCAGGACGTCCGGGTGGCGGTCGTGGACGAGTACACCGGCACGGTGGTACGTCGACATGGCGCGACGGCGCCGAGCAGGCGCCAGCGCCCGACGTCCCGACCTCGATAAGGTTCGTGCTGCCCAGCCTCCGTAGCTCAGCTGGATAGAGCAGCGGCCTTCTAATCCGCTGGTCGCAGGTTCGAGTCCTGCCGGGGGCACAAAACACGTGTGCTACTTCGCCTGAGAGGTGACATTCGGGCTTCGGTTGATGGGTGACTCGCCTTCGGGTGATGGGTTACGCCTACCCGTCGATCGGGTCGCCCGCGGTGATCGATATTGGCCACCTTTCGCATGACGTCCGCGTGGGTGTCAGAGTCCGGGGGTCCGCTCCGGGCTTCTCCGCGATGAGCTGGATGAGGTTGCCGCAGGTGTCGTCGAAGACGGCCACCACGGCGGTGCCGATGTCGGTCGTGGGTGAACATCACGCCTTTGCCGGTGAGCCGCTCGTGCTCGGCCCGGACGTCGTCGACGGCGAACTGCGCGAGCGGGATGCCGTCCTCGGCAAGCGCATCACGGTACGGCTTCACGGCCGGGTGACTCGAGGGCTCCAGTAGGAGTTCTGGCCCGTCGGACGACTCCGGCGAGACGACCGTGAGCCACGAGTCGCTGCCGAGAGGGACGTCACGGCGCTTGATGAAGCCGAGCACCTCGGTGTGTAGAAGGCGAGAGCTGCTCGCTGGTCGTCGACGAAACACACTCGTCAGGTGGATTCTCATAGATCTGACCCTTCTCTGACGGGCCATCGCCCGGTGATCTTGTTGAGTGGCTCCGGATTGAAGTAGTGGAACTTGGAACGTCCGCGACGCTCCGTCATGACCAGCCCAGCCGACTCGAGTACGCCGAGGTGCTGAGAGATCGCCTGACGCGTGAGGCTTAGGCCATGTCGCGTCGTGAACAACGAACAGATCTCGAACAGGGTCTGGCCGTCGCTCGCAGCCAGCTCGTCGAGCACCAGACGCCTCGTCTCGTCATCGAGAGCTCGGAATACGTCGACCACACACGCACTATGGGCAAGCCACTGCTGCCTATCAGGCACCCGCGGGACCAGGCAACGGATTCTGGGCTTGACTGTCCACCTGTGCCCTGGCCGTCCCCCGATCGCCCGAAATTTTCTCGACTACATGGACGGTTCTGCCCCAACCGGACATGTAGGGGTTGTCCACAGCATCGATCTCGCCAGGAGCCCCCATGGATCTCGACACCCTGCTCGCGGAGGCCACACCTCCCGTCACGCCCCGCAGCCCGGAGCTCGTTCAAGACCTGCGCGACCTGGTTGGGCTCAGCGAGGATGCTGCTGCTCCCCGTCGTCAGCGCCGCCACCGTGCCCTCGTCGCGGGGTCACTTGCAACCATCGGGATCCTCGGTGCCGGCGGAGTCGCTGCCGCGCACGGGATGTTGCCGGGCTCGTTCCCATGGACAACCGGCGCTGGCTCCTCATGCAGCTTGCAGGCGTCCGTCGCGTTGCGTCGAGAAGGTGCCGGAGGCTTCATCACCGACCGGATGAGCGCGCCAGAGCGGCGCGCGACACTGGCCAGCGCACAGGAGTATCTCGACTCGCTCAACTTGGACTCGATCGACCGGGAGAAGGCAGCGGAGCATTGGTTCACCTACCTTGAGCGGGTCTCGGTCGACCATCCCAACCGTGACGAGCTCGAAGGGAAGTTCCAGGGAGAGCGCCTGGAGGTCCACTCGCTGATCTACGAGGTCAACACCCTGCTGAGCGCGCACGTGGCCGCACAAGGCCACGATCCCCACGCGATCATGGCGACCGTCGCCAGCAGGTGCGCCGAATGAGCTCTGCGTCGCCCCGCGCGGAAATCCGGACCTCGCTCCAGTCCACCGCGGATGACTTGCTCGCCTACTTCGAACGCCGGCTGCGTTCTCGCGATGACGCGGCCGACCTGTTGGGGGAGACGATGCTCCAGGCCTGGCGGCGCATCGATGCTTTCCCTGTCGTTGACCCGGTGCGCCAGCGCATGTGGTTGTTCACCATCGCAGCGAACGTGCTGGCCAACTACCGGCGCTCCACGAGCCGGCAGGTAGCGCTGGCGGGGCGGCTTCGCGCGCAGCTTGCCACGGCACCGGCGCCTGTCGATCCCTCGGAGACCACGGCCGTCCGAGATGCCGTGCTTCGCCTCAGGGACGCCCACCGAGAGCTCGTGATGCTGATCCACTGGGACGGGTTCTCGCTCGTGGAGGCGGCTGAGATCCTGGGGCTCAACGCGTCGACCGCCAGGGGCCGCTACGCGGCGGCCCGGGCAGTGCTGATCGACGCTCTCGCTGAGACGGCACCCGCGGTAGCGAGAAGGCGCGTCACCTGAACCAGACGTCGTTGCAGCCGGTGCAGCTGAACTCGTGTACTGCTTCGCCATCGCTGAAGTCGACGTTCCGCAGCTCCCAGAGGTGTTCGTGGGCTGGCTCTGCGGGCAGATAGGGCGCCGGCGGTTGGACGGTCACGGCCTACCAGTTCCCCCTGGAAGACTGGCCAAACGCCCGCGAGCCTTCCGGGCCGATGTTCGGGGCGTGGAGATCTGGCGACTACTCCCAGACGCGCAGGTAGTCCACCTTCATGGTCGCAGGGATCGGCGCGCGGCCGTCATAGACGTTTCCCGCGGCTCCCAGCGCCTGCGTGAACGCCGCGATGTAGGGCTTCTTGAACGCGTCGTGACCGGACGTGTTCACCATGCAGGTGCTGCCGTTGACCATGATCCTCAGCCTCGTGGGCGACCACACCAGCGTCCAGGTGTTGAAGACACCGCGACGCGCAGCACAGTTCCACGCGGTGTTGGTTCCCGGGATGGGTCCCCCGTTGTCGTTGGCGGTGTAGTGCAGGAACGGGATGCCGAGATCTGAGTGTTGGGAGTACGTCTCGACCACGTCGATCTCACCGTTCGCCGGCCAAGCCATCACCGAACCGACCCGGTCATCGGGCCACAGCCAGAACGTCTCCTGCAACCCCGGGCTGCGAGTGGCTGCGACCTTGATCCGCGCCTGGAACCGGCCGTACTGCTGACTGAACAGGTGGTACGTCGACACGCTGCCCGACGTGTACGGCGACGGCGCCTGCGAAGGATCCGACGCACACGGGGCAGGCTGGCCGAGCTGGCGCACCGTCAGCCACAACTTCCCGCGTCGCACGGAGATGTTGGCCGGGTCGTCGACGTAGCAGGCGTGGACCTGTGAGGTGCCGGTGGTGAACCCCGTGGTTTGGGGGATCCACTTGGTGCGGTCCAGGGCAACTCCGTTGAACTCGTCGTCGAACGTGCACACCCACCGGGAGCCGTCGGCCTTCAGCGGCTGGCTCCCGCAAGCGTCGACGGGCGCCTTCGGAGCCCGGTCCCGCCCGGAGTTCACGGTCCCCGCCTGGGCGGCAGCGTTGCCGAGCAGCGAGATCAACAGGATCGCAATGACGACCAGTACGCGCTTCATGGTGCGTTCTCCCGATAGAGGAGGGCGCGCTCCACCCACCTCGCTCGTGACATCGCCACGGCCGGCGGTTTGCTCCCTCACATCACTGAGTCCGCGTCCCCCCGCACACGCTCGTGATGCTCCGAGACCGACGTTAGGGTCCCGCGCGGGCCTCGCGCCGGGACTTGGCTCTCAGTCATCCGAGCGGACCAGCATCTATGGCCGAAAGGATGAACGGCGTCAGGGGTTCCTTGTCGGCCGTCGTAGACCTGCACGTGCCGGTGGGGCTACGTTGGACATGAACTTGGTCGCGGGGTTGAGGTAGCACTTGTCCCGCGACCGAGTCGCCATCACCGGCACCCCGTGCGACGCCGTCATGGTGGTTGGTGCGCCCCGAACTGGGAGTGACGGCGTCCCGGCTGCCGAGGGGAGGCCCGAGACCGGGACGCCGCCTTTGTCAAGGTAACCCAGACGCCCGCGACGCGGACAGCGCTCACCAGGCGCCGAGGGCCCGGAGCTCCTGCTGATACCCGGCGTACGCCGCCCTGGCCTGCGGCGCTGGCCATCCGTCGGGCCAGAGCTCGGGCGGGAGGAGGGGGTCGGCGGCGAGATGGCGGACCAGGTGGGCGGCGACGGCGAGCCGCTCGGCGGGCTCGGTGGTGCTGCCCAGGAGGTCGATGGCGCCGGCGGCCTCGTCCGCCCACGAGCCCAGGTCCCACAGGCCGGCGGCCAGTGCAGCGGGGTCCTGCTCGGGTGTCGCGCGGAAGGTCCGCAGCGCGCTGGCGTCGGCGTGGGGCAGTGTTCGGCTCAGGTTGGCGGGCCGCATCCACACACCCTCGCGCAGCTCCGCCAGCCGGGCCGCCGTCAGCTCGGTGCGCAGGGCGGCACGTTCGCCACTCGGTCGGCCCGAGGTGACCACGACCGCCATCTCCCAGGTGCGGTCCCACGCGACCACGGCGGCGTGCTCGTCCTGGCGTCGACGCCGCGCGAGCAACCGTTCGCCCAGCTGGTACGTCGAGCCGTCGCGCTCGAGCTCGCCGGTGGCCACGGCCCGGGTGAGGGCGACCCGGACCGTCGACGGCGCGATGCCGAAGTAGTCACCCGCCCGCGCCAGCTCCCGAGCCGTCATGCCACGCGGCCAACCCAACATCAGGCTCAGGATCGCCGAGCGTGCGCTGAGTGGCTTGAGCTCGGGCACGGTGGAACTGTGCCACAAATTGAGTTACAGATCTAGACACACTCGTTGCTAGATCCGTAACATCGACGGCATGAGCGACAACAGCTTCTCCACGCTCACCTACGAGGTGGACGGTCGGGTCGCGCGCCTGACCTTCAACCGTCCCGACCAGGGCAACTCGATCACTCCGGACACTCCCCTCGACCTGGCCCACGCCGTGGAACGGGCCGATCTGGATCCGCGGGTCCACGTGATCGTGCTGTCGGGACGGGGCAAGGGCTTCTGCGGCGGCTACGACCTCGCTGCCTCCGCCGAGCACCTCCAGGACGGCGGGTTCACCGGGGGCACCGACAGAACGGGCACGGTGCTGGACCCGGCGGTCCAGATGGCCAACCACGACCCGGCGGCGACGTGGGACCCGATGGTGGACTACGCCATGATGAGCCGGTTCACCAAGGGCTTCGCCAGCCTGCTCCATGCCGACAAGCCGACGGTGGCCAAGATCCACGGGTTCTGTGTGGCCGGTGGCACCGACATCGCCCTGCACTGCGACCAGATCGTCATCGCCGCGGACGCCAAGATCGGCTACCCGCCAACCCGGGTCTGGGGCGTCCCGTCGGCCGGCCTCTGGGCCCACCGGATCGGCGACCAGCGCGCCAAGCGGCTGCTCCTGACCGGCGACTGCCTGAGCGGTGCCGAGGCCAAGGAGTGGGGCCTGGCCATCGAGGCACCCGAGCCCGAGCACCTCGACGAACGCACCGAGATCCTCGTCCAACGGATCGCCGCGATGCCCCTCAACCAGCTGATCATGGTCAAGCTCGCACTCAACTCAGCACTCCTGGCCCAGGGCGTCCAGAACAGCCGGATGATCAGCACCGTCTTCGACGGGATCTCTCGGCACACCCCGGAGGGCTACGCCTTCCAGCAACGCGCCGCCGAGGTGGGCTTCCGCCAGGCGGTCCGCGAGCGCGACTCCGCGCCCTACGACGACTTCGGACCCTCCACGAACAAGGGATGAGCAGATGACCACGACCCACGACGTGTTCAACCAGGTCCCGCCGCTGGTCGGGCACGACACCAGCAACGATGCCGCACTCCGCGAGGGACTCGAGCGCGAAGGCGCGGGCTGGGCGCTCGATGAGATCTCGGAGCTGGGTCGACTGGCCGGCACCGCTGAGGCCCAGGAGCTCGGCCGACTGGCGGAGCGAACCAGACCGGTCCTGCACACGCACGACCGCTACGGCAACCGGATCGACGAGGTGGAGTACACCCCGGCGTACCACGAGCTCATGGACATCGCGGTCTCGCACGGCCTGCACGGTGCGGCATGGGCAGACGACCGGCCGGGCGCCCACGTCGCGCGGGCTGCGAAGTTCATGGTGTGGAACGTCGACGCGGGACACGGGTGCCCGATCAGCATGACGTACGCCGTCGTCCCCGCGCTGCGCGCCAATCCCGCGCTGTCCGCAGAGTTCGAGCCGCTGCTCACGAACCGCGAGTACGACTTCGGGTTGCGGGACCCGGCCACCAAGCGCGGACTGATCGCGGGCATGTCCATGACCGAGAAGCAGGGCGGCTCCGACGTCCGCGCCAACACGACGTCAGCGACTCCACAGGCCGATGGCACGCATGCGCTGGTCGGCCACAAGTGGTTCACGAGCGCCCCGATGTCCGACATGTTCCTGACCCTGGCCCAGGCGCCGGCCGGGCTGTCGTGCTTCCTGGTGCCCCGCGTGACACCTGGCGGCACCCTGAACCCGATTCGGCTGATGCGGCTCAAGGACAAGCTCGGCAACCGGTCCAACGCCTCGGCGGAGATCGAGTACGACGGCGCGGTCGGCTGGCTCGTCGGCGAGGAGGGCCGCGGCGTGCGCACCATCATCGAGATGGTCAACATGACCCGGCTCGACTGTGTCATCGGCTCCACCTCCGGCATGCGCTCCGGTCTCGTCCAGGCCGCACACCATGCCCGCCACCGATCCGCGTTCGGCAAGTCGCTGATCGAGCAGCCACTGATGCGCAACGTGCTCGCCGATCTGAGCATCGAGTCCGAGGCGGCGACGAGCGCGATGATCCGGCTCGCCGGTGCCAACGACCGTGCGATCCGCGGCGACGAGGGCGAGGCGGCCCTGCGCCGCATCGCCCTGGCGGTGACCAAGTACTACGTCTGCAAGCGCGCACCCGTGGCCGTCGGCGAGGCCCTCGAGTGCCTCGGCGGCAACGGCTACGTCGAGGACTCGGACCTGCCGCGCCTCTACCGCGAGATGCCGCTGCTCTCGATCTGGGAGGGCTCGGGCAACGTGGCCGCGCTCGACGCCCTGCGCGCCCTGGCGCGCGAGCCGCACACCCTGGACGCCTACTTCGGCGAGGTCGAGCAGGCCGAGGGCGCCGACTCCCACTTCGACGAGGCGCTGGCGCGGCTGAAGAAGGAATTCACTTCCTTCGACGACCTCGAGCACCGGGCGCGACGCATCGTCGAGCAGCTGGCGCTCGTCTTCCAGGGCTCCCTGCTGCTTCGGCACTCACCTCATGCGGTCGCCGACGCGTTCTGTGCCTCGCGACTCGGCCGTGACTGGGGCGGCGCGCTCGGCACGCTGCCGACCGGGCTCGACCTCGCACCGATCCTCGACCGGGCCTGGGCCGGGCACAGCTAGCCGGGGAGCTCGCCCACCTCGACGGTGACGTGGATGACGCCGTTCTCGTCGCGGTACGCGGTGAGTGTCCCGTGCGAGACGCTCTCCAGCTTGGGGTGCGCTCGGAGGTGCTCGACGACGGAGTGGATGCCCAACGCGAGTCGGGCCTCGGTGATCGGCTTGCCGCGCCACTTCCACCCGTTCTCACGGAAGGCGGGCCAGGCTCTCTCCGCGATCGAGGCGATGGCATCCCGTTCATCGGCCGTAGGCACAGGGGCCCCCAAGATTGGTCGTGGTCATCGGGTAGTGACCACCAGTTTACCTAAGACGTCTCTTGGGATGGCAGCCTCTTCTCCTGTGAAAGTGACACAACAGGCGCTCTCGGAACGCGATCGGGCGATTCTCGAGCTCGAGAAGCACTGGTGGAAGCACGCCGGGTCCAAGGCGCCCCTCATTCGCGACCGCTTCGACCTGACGCTGACCGGCTACTACCGAGTCCTCGGCCGCCTGATCGACGAGCCCGCCGCGCTCGAGGCCGAGCCGCTCCTGGTGAAGCGACTGCGGCGCCGGCGCCTGGACCGACGCCGCAGGCGCTCCGCGCAGAGACTCGGCGGCGGTTAGGCCGCATCACCGGTTGGACGTAACCGGTTTGCTTCGCTCGCGTTAACTTGTCAGGTGCCGGGCGACCGCCCGGCCGGATGCGGAGTAGCCCACCCATGACCGTCGCTCGCCGAACCCGACGCTCCATCTGGCTCGCCTCCGTCCTCTGCTCGCTCGTCGCTGCCCTCGTGGTGGCGATGCTCGGCAGCGGCACGGCCTCCGCAGCCGGCACCCAGGCCCGACACAAGCACTGGGCCTCGGCGTCGTCGGCGAAGATCACGCCCGGCGTGATGATGTACACCAAGGGCGCCCAGTGCACCTCCAACTTCGTCTTCACCGACGCGTCCGGCGGGGTGTACGTCGGGTACGCCGCGCACTGCGCGGGCCTCGGCGGAGCCACGGACACCAACGGCTGCAACGTGAAGTCGGTCCCGTTGGGCACCAAGGTCACGTTCAACGAGGGAGGCAGCCTGCTCGGCGAGGGACAGGTCGTCGGCCACGGCACGCTCGCGTACTCGTCCTGGATCACCGAGAAGAAGCTGCGCACCCGAGACACGGACACCTGTGCCTACAACGACCTGGGGCTGGTGAAGATCGCCAGACGGGACGTCAAGAAGGTGAACCCGACGGTGCCGTTCTGGGGCGGACCCACCGGGATCGACAGGAACGGCATGTCGGCCGGCGACCGGGTCTTCACCTATGGCAACTCGAGTCTTCGAGCAGGCCTCTCGCCGCTCGCACCGCACACCGGGGTCAGCATCGGCGACACGGCCACCGACGGTGGCTGGTCGCACCCGCTCTACACGGCAATGCCCGGCGTGCCCGGCGACTCCGGCTCGGGCTTCCTGAGCCAGGGCGGCAAGGCGATCGGCGTCCTGTCCACGATCGGCATCGCTCCCCTGCCGTTGTCGAACAACATCGGCGACCTGGCCAAGGAGCTGGCGTTCGCACGCGCCCACTCCGGGATCCCCGGCCTCCGGCTCGCCCTGGGCACGCGGCCCTTCTCGCCCGTTCTCTGAACTGTTGCGGGAGCTCGATACGCGACTTCGCCAGACACTGCGTGTGAGAGCCTTGGAGCATGTCCGAGTCGGCTGAGGAGTCAGTGATTCCACGCCGCGGGCGGCCGGGATACGACCAGGCGACCGTGCTCCG
>JAOPXM010000206.1 GCA_025965125.1 Nocardioides sp. | reverse complement strand
AGGGAGAGACCGAGCAGGCCGGGTCTGAACGACGCCCGGGGCTTCGCGCCCCGCCTCGAACCCCCGTGCTTGCCGTGCGTGCTCCCCACGGCGGCCATTGTGGCCGATCCGCCAAGCAGGGGAGGCGCCGACCCGCGGGGCCGTCGGCTCAGGAGTGGGGGTGTGCGCGGAACGAGTCAACACGCACCGAAAGCCAACCGCTTGCCTTATCCTGCAACGGTGCCGGACGGTCTGGGGACCTCGTTCGCACGGGGCCCTGGTCCCCGTGCGCCTTTGGGGCACCTCACGCGACTGGGTCTCGCCCTGCGCAGTGCCCGCGACGTCGACGAGATCGCCACCGCCCTGCTGACCGACCTGCACGGCCTTCCGGGAGTACGCCGCGTCGGCCTCGCGCTGGCCGAGGGCGGCGGTCGCCGGCTGCGGTTCGTGACGACCGACCGGCTCGAGGCCGGACCGCTCGAGTGGTGCCACATCGACGCCTACGAGGACGTCCCGCTCACCACCGTGGTCCGCACGGGTGAGCCGCTGCTCGGCAGTCTCGACGACTTCACCGCCCGCTACGCGGGGGTGGTCGAACGCCACCGCAAGCAGTCCATCGTGGCTCTGGCGGTCATCCCGCTGCCCGGCACGGGCTCCCCGATCGGCGGCCTGATCCTGTTCTTCGACGAGCCACAGTCCTTCGAGCTGGCCCAGGTCCGGCTGTTCGAGGCCACCGCCCGCGGTACCGCCGACGCCGTACGCCGCGTCCGCCTCACCCGCGGCCGCCACGGCGCCGACTCGGTGCCCGAGGAGCCGGACATCGCCGCGAGCGCGCTGAGCGTCAGCATCCTGCTCGAGGGCGACCCGCGGGCCTCGAGCGCCGCGCGTCGCTTCCTGCGCGGCAAGCTCGTGGAGTGGGACGTCGGCGAGGACGTCTCCGACAACGCCCTGCTCTGCCTGTCGGAGCTCGTCACCAACGCCGTCATCCACGCGGGTACCTCGTCGGAGCTCCGGGCCACGTTGGAGGAGGGTGCCCTCACCGTGGTCGTCCGCGACCTCGGCGGCCTCGGCCCCAACGAGACCGACGACGCCGAACCCGCCGCAGACCTGGACCCGCTGCGCGTGTACGGCCGCGGCCTGATGCTGGTCGAGGCGCTCTCGGACCGGTGGGGCTCCGAGCGCGACGCCACCGGCACCACCGTCTGGTTCGCCCTCGAGCTCGATGGGCCGCGCGAGACCACTGAGAAGACCGGCTGAACCCAGCCCGGACGTCATCGAGAGTGCGGCCAATGTCGGCTCGCCCTGAGGGCACCGTACGGACTATCCGACACGCCCATCCGGGCCATTTCTGAGCGGCCCGCAGGCCGCTGACCTGCGGTTATGCGTTCGCTGTGGGCTGGGTCTCAGCAAGTTCTCGGAGTTACTTGCGCGGCCCCACCATCCGGCGTATGTTTCCACTACATCTAGTACTTACAACGATGTAGTTCTCCACATGTGGTGGAAATCCCGCTCCACAGGGCCACACGCGGAAGCCTCACAGGCAACTACTTGTTGTACACAGTGCGACCGCAGTTATCCACAAGCCAGGCCCTCGATCGAGGGTGTTGTCGATGTGCCCGAGACCGGAAGGAGACGACCCGTGCACTGCCCGTACTGCAAGAACACCGACACCCGGGTCCTCGACTCCCGGGTCGCCGACGACGGCGGCTCGATCCGTCGGCGCCGCACCTGCTCGAGCTGCGACAAGCGCTTCACGACCGTCGAGCTGATGCAGCTCACGGTGCTCAAGCGCTCCGGCGCCACCGAGCCGTTCACCCGCGAGAAGGCGATCTCCGGGGTCCGCAAGGCCTGCAAGGGCCGCCCGGTCACCGAGGACGACCTGGCCTGCCTCGGCCAGGCGGTCGAGGACGCGCTGCGCCTGGCCGGCGCCGCCGAGGTCCCGGCCCACGAGGTCGGCATGGCCATCCTCGGCCCGCTCAAGGACCTCGACGTGGTGGCCTACCTCCGCTTCGCGTCGGTTTACCGCTCGTTCGAGTCCGCTGAGGACTTCGAGGAGGAGATCGCGCTGATCCGCACCGAGCGGGCGACGTACGACGCGGAGCTCGCTGCCGGCGACGAGGCCGAGGCAGAGCCCGCACCCCAACCGGCCAACACCGGTTGACCCCAGACCGCCCGGGCAGATGGTGGGGAAGCCGTCTGCCCGGGCGCACCATTCAGTGTTAACACGAGCAACATCAGCAACACACCCAGATGTCGGTGGTCAGCGAGACCATCAATAGCTAGGCCCAGCAGCACCAGCCGGATACGACAGAGTTCACGGGACAGAGGAGATGCAATGACCGAGACGGTGAGCGGAGCAGCCACGAAGGGCGGCACCGCCAAGCCAACCCTGAAGATCGAGCGGGTCTTCAGCACCGAGGGCGTGCACCCCTACGACGAGCTGACCTGGGAGCGACGCGACGTCGTCCAGACCAACTGGAAGACCGGCGAGAACGTCTTCGAGCAGCGCGGCGTGGAGTTCCCCGACTTCTGGTCGGTCAACGCGAGCACCATCGTCACCACCAAATACTTCCGCGGCGCGGTCGGCACCGACGTACGCGAGTGGAGCCTCAAGCAGCTCATCGACCGGGTCGTGAAGACCTACCGCAAGGGCGGCGAGGACCACGGCTACTTCACCAGCGCGGCCCAGGCCGAGCTGTTCGAGCACGAGCTGACCTGGCTGTTGGTCCACCAGTACTTCTCGTTCAACTCTCCCGTCTGGTTCAACGTCGGCACGCCTTCGCCGCAGCAGGTCAGCG
>JAOPXM010000137.1 GCA_025965125.1 Nocardioides sp. | reverse complement strand
GGCCGCTCGGCTCACGTCGGCGACGCCGCCCTCCGGGACCAACCTCTAGGTGTACTCGGCCATCAGGTTGGTAACCGGCTGACGGGTGGGAGTCCTCCGAGTGCGCTGTGGCGTCGGTCAGTGTTGTAGTGCTCGAGCCAGGGTGCAAGAGCAGCTACGCGATCGGCATTGGTCAGGAATGGTTCGCGGTAGGCCCACTCGATGGCCAAGGTGCGATTGAACCGCTCGACCTTGCCGTTTTGCCAGGGGCAATGCGCTCGGATGAATAGGTGTTTGGCGCCGAGCGCTCGGATGGAATCGCGCATGTCGTTGGAGCGTTTGTAGCTCATGTGGTTATCGGTGATCACCTGCTCGATGTGGGTGATGCCGTGAGCGGCGAAGTAGTCAGCTGCCCGGAGTAAGAACGCTGCGCAAGTCGGTCCTTTCTCGTCGGGCAGGATCTCGGAGTAGGCGAGGCGCGAGTGGTCGTCGACGAGCGAGTGGACGTAGTCGAACCCGACGAGCGTTCCTCGGTGACGGTTGCCCTTGCCGCGGCCGTGGGACTTCCAGCCACCGCCGTCGGGAATGCGTCCGAGTTTCTTGACATCCATGTGGACCAGTTCGCCTGGCCGCTCACGCTCGTAGCGGATCGCAGTGGTCTTGCTGGCCTTGATGACCTCACCGGTGATCTGGTCGCAGTCACGTAGGTAGGGCAGCTGATGGCGGCGCAGGATCCGAGAAACGGTCCGCGGTGGCAGGTCGAGCTCGGGACCCAACCAGTCCTGTCCGCGGCGCTCGGTGCGACGCAGTGCGACTACCTGCTGTTCGATCGCGGCGCTGGTTCGGGTTGGTGAGGAGTGCGGCCGCGAGGACCGATCACGCAGACCGGCTTCGCCTTCGGCAGCGAACCGATCGATCCAGGTCTTCACACACTTACGTGACAGACCCATTGCCTTGGCGATATGCGCTTGGGGCCAGCCGGCCTGGGACCGCTCAACGATCAGCAGCCGGCCATGGAACGTGGTGCGGGCATTACGGTGGGACACGAGAACCTCCGGGTTGGAGTGGGCCTTAGACAAGCCACATCCCATTCGGGGGTTCTCTTCACGTCAAGATCGAGCCGCTGCTACCAACGTCCTGGCCGAGTACAGCTAGAGGTCCTCGAGCCAGTCCCGCACGAACACGCCCTCGCGGTCGGGGTCGAAAGTGAAGTCCGACTGGTACCACGCCACGGAGAAGCGGCCCTGCTCGCGAGGCACGTCGGGTCGGCACAGCGCGATGTCGAGGCGATGGCCAAGGACCGCCGACATCATGTACTCGTTCTGTGCTGTGTAGCCCTCCGAGCTGATGAGCAGCACCCGCTTCGGCCCCCCCGCCAGGGACAGCTGGAACATGCCGCTGCCGGCGAAGCCGGCGATCGAGCGAGCCCGACGGAAGAACTGGGCCTGGTCGGCCATGGGGTGGTCCTCGGGGTAGATCACCTCGAATCCCGCGTCGGCAAACAGCTGTTCGACCTCGGCGGTGTTGTGGCACCAGCGCTTCTGGATCCGGCGCGAGCAGAACACTCGGTCGGGCCACGTGCGTGTCCCGGCCCGCGCCGCGAGCGCTGCGCCCAGCTCGTCGTACGTCGTCTGGATGTCGGGGTGGACGAACTCCGGCATGCTGAACATGGGCGAGGTGGTGATCAGCCGGTCGACCTGCAGAGGATGGTCCACCGCGACGACGTCGTCGCGCTCGATGCCGGCCGCGGCGAACAGCTCGAACTCCCACTCGCCCATCGGTTTGTTGCCCCACAGGAAGACCAGGGCTCGCAGGGCGGGTTCTCGTTCCTTGGCCTGGCGCCAGCCCCAGAGGTGCGACACCTGCTCGGTCATCGTGTGCCCGAAGTGCCCCCGGACGTGGTTGTCCAGGTAGAAGAGCGGACCCTCCACCGGCACCGCCTGGGCCAGGGGATCACGCACGAAGTGGGGTGCCCACTCCGCGAACTTCGGGTTGCGCAATCGCTTCCTCGCGTTGTGCCGGAAGCTCTCCGGCAACACGAACCCTTCCTTGTAGGCGACCTGGCGTGGCATGCAGGTGACGTCGCGGTACTCGCGCAGCGACAGCTCCGGTGCCTGGTAGGTGTCCGGCAGGGTTGCGGCGTAGGTGTCCGACGATGCGCGGACCGAGCAGCGAACCGCCCACTCCCGGGCCGGCACGGTGTCGACCACGCGGTCCCCGGAGGACCGCAACCGGAGGAAGCCGTTCATCGCGGCCTCGGGGATCTTGGCCAGCGTGGGCACGGAGTTGGTGACGACCGCGAACTCGTCGGTGATCTCGAGGACCTCGATGGAGAGCGCCAGGGCGTCCCGGTCACGTTGCTTGCCCGTGCGCTCGTCCTTGCCCGGTGTCGGCTCCTCGAGGTGCTCCTCGCGGCGCGCGGTCTCCAGGGAGCGGAGATGACCGGGGAGGCCGTCGTCGGGAGCCCGACGGTCTCCCTCCGACAGCCGGGTGACCAGGGTGCCTCCGGCTCGCGCGTGGAAGATCAGCGACTCGAACCGTCGTCGCGACCCCTTGCCGGAGCTCAGGTCGAGCAGGAGGTCGAACGGTCCACCGGCGGCAAGCAGGACGTGCAGCTCGTCGAGCCCGACGGAGGCGTCGTACGTCGAGATGCGCGCTGTCGGCAGCTCGCGGGTGAGCACACCCGCCTCGCCGGTGTCGGCGCCCTCTTCCGCGACGTCCACGATGGCCACGACCGGCGTCTGCTGTCCCTCGAGCAGCTCCCTGACGATGGTCAGGAGGTCGGTCCCGGACTCTCCCGCCGCGGGTTCAGGCTTGTCTCGACGCTGTCGGAGTCTCACAGTTCATGGTGCCAGACGGCAGCGGTCGCGGACTGAAGAGGGGCGCATGAGCAACGAGCACGACATGTCACGGATGTGGACCCAGGAGTTCTGGGACGCGAGGTACGCCGAGTCCGACGGGATCTGGAGCCGCAATCCCAACCCCCGGCTCGTTCAGCATGCGTCCGACCTCGCCACGGGAGAGGCCCTCGATGTGGGCTGCGGTGAAGGCACGGACGCGATCTGGTTGGCCGCGCGTGGCTGGAACGTCACCGGGCTCGACCTGTCGCAGGTGGCCCTCGACCGTGCGGCAGCCCGGGCAGCGGACCTGTCGCCCGCCGTCTCGGGACGGCTGACGTGGCTGCGAGCCGACCTGCTGACGGGAGACCCGCTGCCGACGGACTTCGACCTGGTCTCGGTCCAGTTCATGCACGTGCCGCGCGAGCTGTTCGACGGCCTCTACCGGCGGCTCGCGGCGACCGTCCGCCCTGGCGGATCGCTGCTCGTGGTGGGGCACCACCCGGACGACCTCGCCTCGGGCGCACGTCACCACGACGTCCCTGACATCCTGTTCCCGCCCGAGCAGGTCACCGCGGTGCTGGACCCCGCCGAGTGGGACGTCAAGCTGGCCGATGCGCTGGTGCGCACGATGGAGCGCGACGGCGAGCAGGTGTCGGTCCGCGACACGGTGGTGCACGCCGCACGCCGCGCCTAGCGACGCGAACGGGGCCCGGACACCTGGTCCGGGCCCCGTTCAGCGTCAGGCAGCTGCTGGTGTCAGCTCAGTTGGCGTCGACGCAGATGACCCAGGCCCGCAGGTCGCGGCCGATGTGGGTGTCGGACGTTCCGTCGGGGACGTTCAGCTGCAGGATCCAGCCGTCGTTGCGGTTCGGGAGCGGCGCGGGCGGGTTGGCGGACCAGTCCATGCGACCCGGGAAGGAAGAGAGCACCGTCGTGCCGTCCGTCATGGCCTCGGAGTTCAGGATCTGGTAGCCGCCCGACACGGCGACCTTGCTCTGCGAGGTGCACGCGACCGTGGCGATGGCCGCGTCTCCGGCGCCGTAGACGTTGCCGTCCACGCCCTTGATGTAGTCGTAGGTGTTCACCTCGTAGCCGGAGAGGCCGTGGAAGGCGGAGTATGCGCCGTCGGAGAGGTCCTTCGTCTTGAGCGTGCCGTCCATGACGTCGATGCCACGGATGCTGTCGTTCTGGATGTCTTCGGAGCCGATCTGACCGGCGGCGTAGCCGGCGCTGCTGCCGAGGATGGCGACAACCGCCGCCCCGCCGATGACTGCGGTGACACGGTTGTTGAGCAACTTCTTGAACTGCATTGGTTTCCCTCCGGTGAGATTCCTCGGGGGCCCCCGAGGAGGCCAACGTAAGGGCTTTCCTTACGCGTCTAGACCAGAACGGCAAATTTTCTTTTACTTTTTTGAAACAGGGGCGTAACCGATGGTCACCTTCTCGATCGCCGGTCGTTGGGTGACCGTGCGCAGACCTCCGATCGTCCTGGCCCTGGCCGCCGCGGTCGTCGCCGCACTGCTCTCGTCGCCGGGTTTCGAGACGGTTGCCGGCGCAACCTCCTCAACCAGCGTCGGTGGCGCGACCTCCTCAACCAGCGTCCGCGGCGCGACCTCCTCCTCAACCGGCGTGGCGCCGCAGCTGCGCCGCAAGGGCAGGTGGCTGGTCGATCCCGAGGGCCGGGTCGTGATCGTGCACGGCCTCAACCTCGTCTACAAGCGCAAGCCCTACGCACCCCCGGACTCCCGGACCGGCTTCCGCCCGGCGGACGCCCTCTGGCTGGCCCGGCACGGCTTCAACGGGGCCCGGGTCGGCACCCTCTGGGCCGGGCTGACGCCCGACAGGTCCGGCGTCGCCGACCCGGCGTACCTGAAGAAGTGGCAACGCGTCATCGACCTGCTGGCCAGGCAGAAGATCTGGATGCAGCTCGACATGCACCAGGACCAGTGGCACGAGACGTACGGCGGCGAGGGCGTCCCCGACTGGGCTGTGCACCGTCCGGCGCCGTACAACCTCCTCCCGCCGGTGACCGCGCCGTTCCCCACGGGCTACTGGCTCCCGGAGCTCTCGACGCTCTTCGACAACTTCTGGGCCAACAAGGACGGTCTGCTCGGTGACTGGGTCGCCGCCTGGAAGGTCGCGGTCAAGCGGTGGAGCGACCAGCCCTACCTGATGGGCTACGACCTGCTCAACGAGCCGTGGATGGGTCTGGAGTGGCCCACCTGCCTGACATCGGGCTGCCTGCCGTCGTACGCCGCGGAGCTGCAGCCGGCGATGGAGCGGGCCACCCGCGCCATCCGCAAGCTCGACGGGCGCAACATCGTCTGGTGGGAGCCGCAGCAGTTCGCCGGCGGCCAGGCCGTCGACACCGCGTTCACGCCGATGCGCGGAGAGCGCCAGCTCGGCTTCTCCTGGCACAGCTACTGCCCCGACGTCTTCCTTGAGAGTCAGGGCATTCCGGGCGGCGACACCGAGAACTGCTGGGGCTTCGCCAAGGGCCGTCAGCGACATGCTCTGCAGCAGTCCCGACGGATGAACGCAGTGCCGATGATGAGCGAGTGGGGCGCCACCGACAACGTCCGGGCGATCCACATCGACGCGGATGTCGCCGACCAGTTCCTGATGGGCTGGACCCACTGGGCCTACAAGTTCTGGAACGACCCCACCACGGCCGACAACTCCCAGGGGCTGTTCCGCGACGACCGGAAGTTCACGAGCGCGAAGAAGGCCAAGGTGCGCACACTGGTGCGGACCTACGCCCAGGCGACCGCCGGCACTCCACTGAAGATGTCGTTCGACACCAGGAGCGGTGCGTTCCGGTTCAGCTACCGCCCCGATCGTCGGATCACGGCACCCACGGAGATCTTCGTGAGCCCGCTGCACTACCCGCACGGCTACCGCGTGGTCGTGCAGCACGGCCGGGTCGTGAGCCGGTCGAAGCGACACCTGTCGATCCGGTCCATCTCGGGCCAGGTGGTAACGGTGCGAGTGGTGCGCCGCACACCCTGAGCTGGCCAGCACGGGAACGTCCCAGGGTGCACAGGCGTTGCACATGGTGAGTCCCAACTAGACTGGGGACCAGCCGGTGAGCCGTCAGGTTGATGGCCACCTCCCGGCCTCCAAGGAGGAGACCAATGCAGAGCAACAACCCGGTGTTCCGCCGCTCGGCCGAGTTCAACGGGTCGAGCAATGCCTATGGCAACCAGACCTACGCGGGCAACGGTGCCGCCTACCCCGGTTATGGCCAGCAGGGCCAGTCCGACCCCGCGACCTGGGGCACGGGCACGCCCGGATCGCCTACCCACACCGAGGCCTCCGCCGGCCCGATGACCATCGACTCGGTCGTCCAGAAGACCGCGATGACCCTTGGCGTCGTGATCGTCGCCGCGCTGGCGACGTGGATCCTGACGCCGACCGTTGACGCGACGACCGGTGCGGCCGATCTCGGCCCGCTGTTCGCCCTGGTGACGATCGGCAGCCTGGGCGCGTTCGCGCTCTCGATGGTCAACTCGTTCAAGCGCCTGATCAGTCCTGCTCTCGTCCTCGCGTTCGCGGCCCTCGAGGGGGTCGCCCTCGGCGGGATCAGCAAGGTGTTCAACCTTGCCTACCCCGGTGTGGTGACCGGCGCGGTGGTCGGCACGTTCGCCGCGTTCGCCGGCACGCTCGCGGCGTACAAGGTCTTCGACATCAAGGTCGGTGCGAAGTTCCGGATGATGGTGATGGCCGCCGTGTTCGGCATGGTCGGCCTGAGCGTGCTGGCTCTGGTGCTCAGCCTCTTCGGCGTGGATCTCGGCATCTACGGCAATGGTGGGATCGGCGTCCTCTTCTCGCTCGCGGGCCTGGTGCTCGGCGTGTTCATGCTCGTGCTCGACTTCGACTTCGTGGAGCAGGGCATCGCCAACCGGATCCCGGAGCGCGAGTCCTGGCGAGCGGCCTTCGCCATGACCGTCAGCCTGGTCTGGATCTACACCAACCTGCTGCGCCTGCTCGCGATCTTCAGCGACAACTGACGCAGCCAGACTCGATGTGGGAAGCCCCGGGGAGACCCGGGGCTTCCGGCATTTCCGGGTTGGCTGGCCGGACCGCGTAGGTTCGGGTCGTGCACTGGGAGACCTCGGGATGACGACGTCGGACTTCTGCGAGCTGTGCGAACTGCCGCTCGCCACCTGTGTCCACGGCCAGCCGCCCCCACCTCCGCCGCCACCGAAGCCGGTTCGGCAGACGGCGCCCAGGCGCACGGCCGCGCCCAGGGCCCGAGGGACGGCCGCGCCGGCCGTGTCGGGGCCACCGCGCCTGAAGCGAGCCGTGGCCCTGACGAACGGGACCCGGAAGCGGACCCCGCAGACCGAGTTCAAGCCCTACATCGTGGCGCTCCTGCAGGAGGTGGGCGGCGAGCAGCACGTCGACGACCTGTTCGCCGAGCTCGAGGCGCGGATGGAGCCGATCCTGCTGCCGGGTGACTACGAGACGATGCCGCCTCAGAACGAGGTGCGCTGGAGGTACAACGCGCGCTGGGCGCGCAAGGCGCTGGTCGACGACGGGCTGCTCATGCCGCCGCGTCGCCCGGGCTTCTGGGAACTGACCTCCGAGGGTCGCGCCATCATCGTGGACTGAGCAGCACCTACTCCGGAGCCGTAGCCCCGGCCGGCTCCTCGTCGTGCTCGTCGGGCGCCTCGCCCACGGTCGCGGGCTGGCGCCGGCGGTGCCGGAGCTCGACCCACAGGCCGCGCACGCCAAGTCGGGCGCCGCCCACCTCGGTGCCGTCGACCTCGGTGCCGGGCGTCTTCACGGCCTGGACCGCGGCGGCGGTGATCGGCAGGACGCCCTCGCCGCGGAACGCCTCCGGCTGGTCCTCGTGGTCAGGAATCAACCCGAGGGCGGCCATCGCGGAGGGGAGGAGCACCGTGGTCAGGGAGCGGTAGCCCTGGGCCGACGGGTGGAACTGGTCGGGGCCGAACAGCAGTGCCGGCGCGGCCTGGAACTCCGGCCCCAGGATCGAGCCGAGCGAGACCGAGCGGCCGCCCTCCTCGACGACCGCGATCGTCTGCGCGGCGGCCAGCCGGCGCGACCACACCCGGGCAACTTGCTTGAGAGGCGGCGCGATCGGCTTGACCGTGCCGAGGTCCGGGCAGGTGCCGACCAGCACGGCGACGCCGGCCTCGCGCAGGCGGCGTACCCCGCTGGAGAGCGAGCGCACCGAGGCGGCCGGGAGCACTGTGTGCGTCACGTCGTTGGCGCCGATCAGGATCACGGCCAGGTGGGGCTCGATCGGCAGGGCGCGGGTGATCTGCTCGTCGAGGTCCGAGGAGCGCGCGCCCACCTTGCCGAAGGAGCGCAGGTAGACGCGGCGGTCGGCGCTTTCGGCGATCCCGCTGGCCAGCAGGGCGCCTGGTGTCTCCTCGACGCGCTCGACTCCGTAGCCGGC